>CALVIT010000037.1 GCA_944331845.1 uncultured Clostridia bacterium | reverse complement strand
TCTCTGTCTTCTTGTGGCAATTTATAAATGTTTCTATACAAAACTTTTGTATTAATTTTCTTTTGCCATTCATCTTCAGTGGAAACAGAGTAATGCCCATGATTTGCAATAACATTTTCTACATCTTGACCAGTTTTCTGTTTAATCTGCGAAAGACTAACCTCGTGCCTTCTATATTTTCTCTCTAAACTCTCTCAATACTTGGATTTTTATTTTTCATTTTATGATTATATCATAAAAAATAAAAATATTAAAGAAAAATCTCCTTGAAATTTCAAAGAGATTTTTGACTTTATGTTTTATTGTGTTATTTCTTCAGAACCAATATAAACTTCAAAACATATAGCTTCTGATTGAACAGTATCATCAGTGGCTTTTAGCCTTACAAGGAAAATCACATATTCGTAATAAAATCCAGTATTTGTATAAGTCCAAAGATTGCTTTCACTTAAACTTAAACTATCTGTCCAGCCTTCTGTGGAATAAACAGCATCATTTTCATCACTAGTTATTTCCAAAGTGGCTATATTTTCATCTTCACTGCCTTCGACAGTTGTTATATATTTTGGAGTATAATTAACAACTTTATATTCCAAATCGAATTCAGAAAATTGAGTTTCTTCTTCCGCTGTTAATTCTCTTACAAAACGGTCATAGCTAATACTTTCACCGCTCTCATTTGCTTGTGAATAAAATTTTCCTACTTTTAAGTTATATGGATTTGAAGAATCTTCATAAAAAACAAATTTTTCTTCTTCAGGGCTATTTGAATTTCCTTGAGAACCAAATCCATAAAGTCCCGCACCTATCTTATCATCAATTGTTTGAATTTTTGATTTTAATGTGTAGGTGGTAGGAGATGTGCCTGCACTTGCGTTGTATGTGTTTGATTCTGGAATACGAGCAGATATAGAAATTTCTCCCGGCTCTACATTTTGACCTGTCATCATTATTGTGAAAGAACTAACTTCACTATCTCCATAGTTATATGTGGCAGTTAGTATTTGATAAACACCCTTGCCACTTTCATCATAAAAAACTTGCACTGGATAACATTCAAACCATTCTCCATTATTTATTGAAAATTCAAGAGTTAAATTATCACGAGAAGAACCAGTGAGTTCATATTCATCGTGTTCAAATCCTGTCATTTCGGCATAAAGGCTTGCTCCATAATCTTGATAAACACTAACTATTTCAGCAGTGTTCGTCCTATCTTTTTTAGGGGTGTCATTGCCACCACCACAAGCCGACAACAAAAATATTGCAGGGACAATAACGGCAAATGCCAGACAAAAACTTAAAATTTTCTTTTTCATAAATCCTCCTTTTTGTTATACGCTCAGAAAGGGTTGTTTGTGAAAAATGCAAACATATAACTACAATAGTATAATAACACAAAATCTATAAAATTACAACAAAATGACAACTAATTCACATATATTTCTATTAAACTGTTAAAACAGCAATAGCTATTATACCCGCAATAAGCCCAACCGCTAATAAAATTTGCAAAATCCCGATAAATATATCTAATTTTTATATTTAAGACTTGGAGTAGTTTTTAGTTCAGCATCTAAACTTTCAATTTTCTTTTTATTATGTTAAATGTATTTTAACTGTCTAAAAGAAAACTACAAAATCTAAAATAATTTTAGAAAATTTCAAAGGTTATGAATTAAACTTAAATAACACATTTTTGTTAGAGAAAATAAGGGATTTTGTGGGATTCGCTAGCACCAAAAAGCATAAAAAAAGAAGTGCAGGGCGCACCTCTTAATCAATGGGTCCAGGGTTCGAGTCCCTGCTGGTCCACCAAAAAAAGCCCACTCGGGCTTTTTTTCTTGCTTGCAGGGGCTTGCAAAGTTAAATTTTTAACTTTGCGCATACTCCGTATGCCGAACCCTGCACTACGTCCAGGTCGCAAACTTTCAGTTTGGGCCATTCGGCATTTGCTCGCCTCTCGGCAAGCGCCTCATACAACCGTTCTTTACTTCTTTTTGTCTATTAAAACTAATTCTTAATTTTGCTTATGTTGGCATTTTTTATTTCAAAAACATTATCAAAAACATCAAATTTGTTAAGTTTATGAACTATAACTATAATAGTCTTTTCTTTCTTCAATGATGACAAAGTGTTAAATAACAATGATTGGTTTTTGGCATCAAGCGCACTCGTAGGTTCATCAAGAAGAATAATTTTGCTATCTTTTAAAATTGCTCTTGCAATTTCAATTCGCTGTCTTTGTCCACCGCTTAGATTTCCTCCATTTTCAGAAAGTATTGTAGTGTAACCATTTTCAAAAGACATAATTTCGTTGTGGACATTTGCTAACTTGCAAACTTTTTTAACTTCTTCGTTTGTTGCATCAGGTTTAACAATTTTTATATTATTTAAAATTGTATCATGGAAAAGAAAAGACTCTTGATTTACTAAACATACATTTTTTCTCAATGAAACTTCGTCAAATTTATTTATATCAATATCATCATAAAGAATTGAACCATCTTTTACATCGTATAATTTGGACAAAAGTAAAAATAATGTTGATTTGCCACTCCCAGAACTTCCAATTATGGCATTAAGAGTATTAGGTTTTATTTGCAAATTTATGTTATTTAAAATAGTCTTATTGTCATAACCGAACGAGAGATTTTTTATATTAATTTCTCCTTTTAAAACAGATATTGCTTTATTTCCAAAAGATTCTCGATTGTCAATTTTAAACATTTCAAGAATTCTTTTAGCATAATAATCTCCATTAACATAGTATCCCTTTATCTTTGAGAAGAATCCAACAGTATCATACATTAATCCTTTATAGTTGAAAATGATAAGAATGGTCGCCACTTCAATTTGACCAGCTGGGAGAAGCCACAACATAGACATTAAAACTAAAATTGAATCTATTATCCATTGCAAATAAGTTCCTATTCTTGAAATCAACTCGAAAGTTGTATCTTTTTTACGATTCTTTTCCACAACATCTTCATTTAAGATATCAAGTTTGTTATTCACAACATTCTTAATACCAAATCCCTTTATATCTTTAATGCCGTGGATAGCTTCATCAAAACTTGAATTTGCTTCTTCTGTGGAAGTTTTTGCTAAAGACAAATTTTTAAGATTAATTTTGACTTTTATACTTTCAATGATAAAAAGAAGAATAATTCCTATCGTAAAAAATAAGCCACACTGCCAACTGAGAAAGTAAATCACTATTAAAAAACTAATGTTTGTAAAAACATCAACCATTGTCCCTGCAACATTGCCCAAAAACTGACTAACTTCATTGACGTCATCGTTTAATCTTTCTAAGTAGTAGCCTGAACCACGATTTTTAATTTCAGAATATTTAGTATCAAGAAAATTTTTGATTATATCTTGCTTTATATCATAAGAAACCAGTTTTGAAAGTTTAAACTGAAATTTACTCCATAAAAACCAATTTAGGTGATGTATGGACACAACAATGAGAATATATATTGTAAATTTAATAGCAATAGAAGCAAGTTCGTTTGTTATTCCAATTAACTGTTCACTCATAAGATACGACAAGAAAATTCCTGCCGAACTAGCAATCACCATAACGCAAAGAAGTATAATGATAAGACCTGTATATTTTTTATAATATGTTTTAAATTTATATAAATTTTTAAAGCGTTTTAAAAACATAATTCAATCTCCTTTATTTATAATTCGGCGAATATAAAACAAGGCGATTTTATCAAAAAAATCCACCAAATAGGTGAACTTTATACTTTAATTTTAATTTATCTTATATTTTGCAATATAAAGAAATTAAGTACAAAAAAGATAAAACCCACCAGTTTTAATGTTGCAATCACACATAAAACTGGCCGTTCAGTTTTATGCGTTTATTTTGTTCTTAATTTCAATATTGTAAACATACTATTTCTCCTTTTTGATGTTCATATATTAGCAAACTTTAAATCAAAAGTCAATACCCTTTGAAAATTTTTTATATTATCGGAAGCCGAACCAAGCGCGACGAAGTCGCATTTGAGTGAGTCTGATGGTTATACATACTATGTGATGAGTATGCGTTAGCATACAAATTCGCCAGAAATTATTAAAATTTTATGATAATAAAATTTTAACATCACATAATATATATTATCGGAAGCCGAACTTGCTTGCAAGAGTGGGCTGATGGTTATACAAGTCATGTGAAGAGTGCGTGAAACGCACAGATTCGTAAGAATTTATTAAAATCTTATGATAGTAAAATTTTAACATCACATAGTTTATTATCAACAATCTCTCTTACCAACTGTCTAAAATTATGCAGCGAAATCTTAAATAATTTTAGACAACTTTAAAAAATATTAGTTAACACAATATAACACGATTTTCCCTATAAAATAAGAGATGTTAAGGGATTTGATAACATTAAAAGACCTTGAAAAATAAGTTTTATTCATGCCTCTTAATCAGTGTGTCCAGGGTTCGAGTCCCTGATGGTCCACCAAATAGATTATATAGTGTATATGACATTGAAAATATTTACAAAATATCAAAGCAGTATTCGCTTTGATATTTTTTTATTCATCCTATGCTTTAAAATGATAATAAAACCTTATTTAAGAAATTGAAAGAATAAAGTACCTTCGCCTTATTCACTCATTCAACAATTTTTATTAAAATTTGCACGAAAAAAATAATAAGGAAATAAACTTTCAACAATTTTTACTAATTGTTAAATAAAGTTTTATTTTTTTTGTTTTAGTAAATAGTTGAAATTATTTAATTTATCTGTTATACTATTTTTGTGATGTTTTACTATTAATAGATGCACTAATTATACAAAAATTTTTATGAAACAAATATATTTTATAGTTGATATTATAAAATAATAATTTAAAGGAGTAAATTATGAATACTTTTGATAAATCTACACCTAATATTAAAGATAAAAAAATATCTTTTAAATTAGATTTGAGCAATCAAGAAATTAGCGAAAATGACATTAAAAGAGCAGAAAAAAATATTCAAATTGTTAAATCGTTGGGTTTACCATATTTAGAAAAAATGAATACAGTACCAAGAGATTATGACACCAAACTTTTGAGTAAAGAAGAATGTTTACAAGAAATGCTCAAACAATTATTTATTGCTTGTGAAGCAGATTTCATTTCTTCTTATCCTGACCAATATAACACGGTATGCCAAGATGTTTTTGACGACATGGACAGCAGATACAAAATTAGTAATTATTTAGGTAATGAAAAAAATATTTGGGAGCAAATTAAAAACAAAACATTAGATAGTCAAGTTTTGATTAATTTAACATGGGCATACGAACAAGTTGCTATTTATGGGTATATTTTAGGTCTTGGAGATAAACCTAATTATAATAATCAGTGTGATGCTTCAAAAATAGTTAAAAAATATTTTATTGACAAAAATTTAAACTACGATACATTGTTACAACGAAGTACTCTTATAAATAAGGAAGAACTTTTAGACTATGCAGATTTAATCTACAGATTAGATTGGGCATTTGTTCAATGCCATATAGATAAAAAACCTTTCTCATTAGATGCTGGGATAATAAGAGAACAAAAATACGCTTTAGAGAAAGCACTTAACTTTGATCCGGTTCATTATTACAAGGAAGGTAGTTTAGAAATAACAGATAAATAAAATCCATATTTTACTTGAAGTGCCCCCTATGGGTTTCACTTCATACTTATGGATTTTTATTTTATTAAAAATATATTGCATATAATGATAAAATTTTATGATTAAGTATTTCATCTCTTTAATATATTTTACAAAAGGAGCAAATTTATGAATAAAACAAAATTTAATTTATTACTAATTTTTATATTATGTTTTGTGATTGTGTTATCAACAATCTTTTTGATAATTTTTGTTAACAAAAAAGACAATAATACAACATTGGGCGTATGGTGGTGGGACAACAGGTTAGATATTTCTTATCTAGACTATGCTAAGTCAAATAACATTAATGAAATCTACTACTATACTTCTTCATTCAATGAAAAAACAAATTCATTTATTGCAAATGCAAAAGAAAGAAATATCAAAGTTTATTGGCTTACTGGAGAATATGATTGGATTAATGATTCGCAACCGCTTATAAATTTGATAGAAGAATTTAATGAATATCAACATACATACGATAATACTTTTGAAGGTATACATTTTGACATTGAGCCCCATCAAGACCCAAACTTTGAAAACAATAGACAAATGACTATAACTAAATACATTAATTTAGTTATTGAACTAAAAGAGAATTACCCTAACATTTGGATGGAATATGACATACCATTTTGGTTAGAAGACGAAATTACAATAAATGGTAAAACAAAACCTGCTTATCAATTTGTAATGGACAACTCAAATAGAGTTACTGTTATGAGTTATAGAGACTCAAGTCAACAAATATATAATGTTGCAAAAGAAGAAATTCAGTATGCACAAAACATAGGTAAAACTTTAAATCTAGGTGTGGAGACACAAAATGTAGATGATGATATAGTAACTTTTTATGAAGAAGGTAAAAATTATATGTATAATGAATTACAAAATCTAAGAGAACTTATACCAAAAGATTTTGGAATCGTTATTCATCACATATACTCTTGGTATAATCTTAAAGAGTAATACATTTCATACAAAAATTAGGTGAAGACACTATTGTCAACACCTATTTTTGTATAAACTAATACTAAGTTAATTATCCATTCAAAATAGCATTAGCATATATTTTATGTTCTTTTGAATTCTCATATACGAGAATTTCTCCCACAAAATCTTCCCCCACTCCTTTATCACCAAAGACCGCATTATTGCCTGCAAATAACTTTTCTGCTAATTTAGTTTCAGGAGCCTTTATAGTAAACCTAAATTTGCAATAAGTAGAAATAGTCAATTCCTTATTTACATTATCAACATATACGCTTTTAACAAGTGCGTTCATTTCTTTCTCACTATATCCGCAACGCCAAAAAGCACTTGCTAATTCACTTAATATGGTAGTCTCTTTGTCATATGCTATAAAATCTCCTACTTTGTAATTTTGCAAGTCCTGAGTAACCATACATTGGGCGATACCTGATACAGCTAAAGCATTGTCGACTATTCTCAATATTTTCATATCTCCATCGACAACATAATATTTGTCAATATCGAATTGATATAGAGCCAAAAATTCTTGTCTTTCGACAACCTGTACAACTAATTTATTAGGAAATTTAGTTTCTATATTTACAACTTTCAAATTAGGAAATTGTGCTTCAATCTTAGCACTATGTGCATCTTTATTTACTAAAAAAATGCTTCTATTGTAATTGAAATCTCCGCTAGCTATAATATCCTGACTATTTTTGATAGTATAGTTTGTTGGAACTTCCAAAAATGCTAGTTCAACCTTTGATAGAGAAAAAAGAGTACTAGACAAGATAACTATTAATATTAATAGCGCAAAAATTGACAATAAAATAACAAGTCTTTTAGTCTTCATTTTATCTCCTTAGGTTATTTTTTTATATAAATAGTTTATCAATTATAACATATTTTGTCAATAAAAAATCTACTAAAAACAATATTTTTGTAGATAATATTTAAACTTAAGAAAATAATAGTGTCATAAAATAGAATATTATGACATAATGAGAGTAAATTAATATTTTAGTTACTCAAAGCATTGAGATTAGATTATTAAAATATTATACTAAAAAACATATTGGTTCTATTACCAATATGTAAATAAAAATATGTAATTTTATTAGTCTTCAATTAACTTTATGTTAGCACCAAGATTTTGTAATTTGCCTTCTAAATTGTCATATCCGCGCAAAATATGTTCAATGGAATTAATAGTAGTGTATCCTTTAGCGCATAAACCTGCTAACACAAGTCCTGCACCTGCTCTTAAATCGCTCGCTTTAACTTCCGCCCCATACAATTTATCTACCCCACTAACAAAAGCGGTTTGATTTTTTACAATAATGTTAGCGCCCATTTTTATTAGTTCTGGCACATGTTTATACCTTGTTTCATATAAATTCTCGACAATGATACTATTACCAGAACTAACACATTGTAACGCCATAAATTGTGGTTGCAAATCTGTTGCAAATGCTGGATATGGCATTGTCTCAATCTTTTGAATACACTTTGTGCGTTTGGTACATTCTATGGTAACTTTATTTTTTTTGTGCGTAATATTACACCCAGCACGAGATAATAAATTGATAAGGTATTGATTATGCTCATATATACAATTATTTAAGCATATTTTACCCCCACACATCGCACACCCTATCATATAAGTACCTGCGACTATTCTGTCGCTAATCGGAGTCCACTCCACTTTATGTAATTTATTCACACCATTTATGACTATTGTTGAACTGCCTGCCCCTTTAACTTTAGCACCCATAGCATTCAAAAAATTTTGTAAATCAATAATCTCTGGTTCTTTGGCACAATTATAGATGGTCGTAGTGCCTTCTGTTAACACGCCTGCTAAAATTAAATTTACAGTCGCACCAACTGAGGGAAAGTCAAGGAAAACTTTACCGCCTCTCATTTGACTACCATCACAATAAATATTTCCGTGTTGTTCAATAATTTTGGCGCCTAAATCTTTAAGTCCCCTAAGGTGTAAATCTATAGGTCTCAAACCAATATCGCACCCACCGGGATATGATATTTTAGCCTTTTTGAAACGCCCTAGGTACGCCCCTAGTGCATAAATTGAAGAACGCAATAATGAAGTTAATTCTAACCCAACTTCACTACAATTAGCGGTATCGCCTTTTATAATGAGTGTATTGTCTTGTTTTGTGCAATTAAGCCCAGTATGTTCTAGAATTTTTATCATATTATTAATATCTAAGAAATTAGGTACTTTATGTATTATACATTCTTCATCAGTAAGTATTGTGGCAGCAATTATTGGTAAAAGTCCGTTTTTTGAAGACTCAATCTCGACTTCCCCATTAAGAGCATTGCCTCCATTAATTAAATATTTTTTCATTTCATCCTCGCAAATATACTATTACCTTTCATTGTATGCAAAAAGATTGCATTATGGCACAAAGCCATTTCGCAATCTTTCTTTCTTACTTTGTTTATCAATATTCAAAAGCACGCCTACCGCAGACAAAAATACAACTATTGAAGTTCCACCTGAGCTGATGAATGGCAATGGCAATCCTGTAGGCGGTACACTGCCTGTAACAACTGCAATATTTAAAATGACCTGTATAGCAATAACAAATGTTATCCCGCTAGCAAGCAGACTTCCAAACCTATTGCTAGCATTCTTAGCAACTTTAAAGCCATAGTAAATTAAAACAAAGAAAACTATTATGACCATTAGACAACCTACTAGGCCGAGTTCTTCGCCAATAATCGAGAAAATGAAATCGCTTTCAGCAAAAGGTAAGAACAAAAATTTTTGTCTACTTTCAAATAATCCTACTCCAAATAGCCCACCTGACCCAAGCGAATATAAACTTTGAACAAGTTGAAACCCTTCATCTTGAGCATTAGCCCACGGGTCCAAAAATGCAGTTAATCTCTTAAGTCTATAAGGTTCTAATAGTAAAATAGGTATTATCGCTAGAATAGGAATACCTAGTGAACATAGGTGTTTTATTTTAGCACCGCCTACAAAAAGCATAAATAAGAATGTAGCACCGACACACATTGTTATCGACATATTGGGTTCAAGCATAATTAGAACACACATTAACCCACCTGCTATCAATATAGGTATTAAAGTTCTAAATCTATGCATTTCATTATGTTTTTTTGATAGGTAGCCTGCACAAAATAAAACTAAACCAAATTTTGCTAACTCACTTGGTTGAATAGTAAATGACCCAAAACCTATCCACCTTGTAGCGCCATAATTACTTACAGATAGAAATGGGACAAAAACTAGAGCGAGCAAAATAAGACTTATAATTAATGCTAATTTATAATATTTTTTTAAATAATTATAGTCAAATCTATATATAACAAACAAAAAAAATAAACCTATAATTACCCCTACAAGTTGTTTGCGTGCAAAGAAAAATTTGTCGCCATAATTTAATTCAGCGGAATAGTAACTCGCTGAATAAATCATAATAACGCCAAATAGCGACAAAAATATGACGCACAATAAAATAGGTAAATTTATAAAAGTATGTTTATCTTGCTTATGATAAGAAATTTTTGATTGTGGTTTATTTTTTGTAATAACCATATATCACCTACATCAAATTGTTGACTATGTCCTTGAAATAATTGCCCCGCTCTTCATAACTATTAAAAGCATCAAAACTAGCACACGCTGGGCTTAACAGGACTATTTCTCCTTTATTTGCTTTAAGACTTGCAAATTTCGTAGCATTCAATAATGTATCGCACTTATATGTGTTAAAATTTTTATTTTTTTTTAGTTTTTTATAAATTTTATTTTGTGTTGAACCGAATAAATAAACATATTTAACATTCTTTGACAAATTATTTAGTAGTTCATAATCTTCGCCTTTGTCGCTTCCACCTAATAATAAATGAATATTCTTGTCAAATGCGGTGCAATCAGTCAAAGTCGCTACTATATTAGTTGCTTTGCTATCATTGTAAAAATCAATATTTTTATATCTTCTTACAAACTCTAACCTATGTGCTGGAGTATTAAAATGATTTAACACATACGCTATATTTTCAATACTAACACCTTGCAAAATACCCATCAAACTTGCACACAAATAGTTAGATAAGTTGTGTTCACCTACATACCTAATATTTTCTAATTTAACAATAGGATAAGTTATAAGTCCATCACTAAAAAATATTGTGTCATCTGCAACGAACATACCCTTACAAGGTTTCTTTGTACTAAAATAGTAAATTTGACTATTAAGGTTTTTTGTTTTCTCTACGACCAAATCATCATCAAAATTTACTACAGAATAATCTTCTTCATTTTGATTAGCAAAAATTTTTAATTTACTATTGTAGTATTCATCCAAATTTTTATGGAAATCTAAATGGTCAGGAGCAAAATTTAACAATCCTGCAATATGCGGTTTAAAAATTTTTGATTGCATTAATTGGAAACTTGAACATTCTAATACAACATTGTCACCTTCTTCTATGTCTAATACTTTACTAGCAAATGAAGTTCCAATATTGCCCAACAAATAACTCTTTTGTGGCAATGTATTTAACAATTCATTCAAGAGCGTTGCAGTCGTAGTTTTGCCATTAGACCCCGTTATTGCAAAAATTTTGCCCTTATTTAAAGTAAATGCGAAATCTATCTCACTTAAGCAAGTAATATCATTTTTTTGAATTACTTTTTGTATCTTTTTATCTAATTTAAAAGTAGGACTTAAGATAATATAGTCCATATCTTTAATAATTTTAGACTTTATCTTACCTAGTACATTTGCTTCTATATTAGAAGTTTTATTGATATTTTTGTCATAGATATAAATATTAGCACCTATTTTTTTTAATGTGTCATACACTCCTTGCCCACTTACACCAAAGCCTAAAATCAAACAGTTTTTGTCAACATAATCATTCATATTTAACACCTTCAATTATGTATATTCAATTAACTGAAGATTTAGTACAAGCATTATAAGTTATTTAATTTTTTAAAAAAAAAAAAGAATAACAATTATTGTTACTCTATATTTTAAATTAATTAATTTTAGTTATAATAGAAATGTTAAACTTGTTATCCCTAAAACAAGTGTAAAAATTGAATAATAAGCGACTATCTTAGGTTCTTTGATTCCTTTTTTCTCTAAATGATGATGATATGGTGCCATCAAAAATACCCTTTTTTTTGTGCGTTTATAGTGCAAAACTTGTATAATAACGCTAATAGCACTAACAACAAACACAAACCCTATTATTGGCATTAAAAGTGTGAACTTTGAGAAAATGCTTATACTAGCAATTAACCCGCCTAAACTTAAAGACCCAACATCCCCCATAAATATTTTTGCAGGATTCGAGTTGAATACCAAAAACCCTAACAATGCCCCTAAACTAGCAAAGATAACTACAAGCAAATTCCTTTGTTCATAAATTATTTGTGAACTTTCGCCCATATCCAATGAATGATTGTATATACCCATTAACAAAATTGCAAATATGCCTAGATATATAAAACTTGTCCACCCTGCAAGTCCATCTAGTCCATCAGTTAAATTTACACTATTAGTTATCGCTATCAAAACAAATATTGTGAAAGGTATGTACCAGATACTTAAATTAAATTGAATATCAAAAAATGGTACAATAATCTCTGGTCCTATAAGACTTGAATTATAGGCAAATAATGTTATTATGATTGAAATACCAAACTGACCAAGTGCCTTTTGATAAGGGCGCAAACCTAGATTTTGATGATGTTTAATTTTTATAAAATCATCTAAAAAGCCCAACAAACCAAAACTACACATAATAGCCAAAGTTACTACCGCTAACTTACTGTCTTTAGTAAAAAACAATGCACTAATTACGACTATAGCAATTATGAATATCAATCCACCCATAGTTGGAGTTCCGTCTTTGCCTTTATGTGCTTGTACATAATGCAAAATTGTTTGCCTTACTTTAACTCTTCCCATAAAAGATATGATAAATGGTGCCAAAATTACAGAGAGTAAAAAAGCAAGCAATGTAATTAATAAAAAAATTTGCATAATTCACCTAAGTTAATATATGCAAATGTAATTAAAATTATTTATGATTTAACAAATATATCATATATTTATAAGTGCCTAGAATCATAATATAAATATTAATTATATTGTTAAAATTGTTAATTTATTTGAAATATTTATTTATTAAATAGAATAAACCAAATCTAATTAAATTATTATGATAACACATAATTTTTATGAAAATTTATTTTGTCTTGATTAATTTACAAATTATATTATACTTGCAACTGAAATTCTTTTTTATTGATTTCTTCTCTTAAGATGTCTTCTACAATTTCTTTATCACTAAAGTGATGTTTAACGCCCTTTATCTCTTGATAAGTCTCCTGTCCCTTGCCCGCTATAACTACAACATCTCCTTTTTGTGCAATTTTAGTAGCATATTCGATTGCGTTCTTTCTATTCTCTATTTTGACATAATTATTTGTTTCGAGTTTTATACCGCTTTCTATGTCTTCTATAATTTTATCTGGTATTTCGTACCTTGGGTTATCGCTTGTCAATATTGATATATTAGATAATTGACCAGATATTTTGCCCATTAATGGCCTTTTTGTTTTATCCCTATTGCCCCCGCAACCAAATACAGTGATGAGTCTTCCGCTTGTTAATTCTTTCACACTTGACAACAAGTTTTCTAGTCCGTCAGGAGTATGAGCATAGTCGACTACAACATTATAGCCTCGAACACTCTTGTATGTATTGTATCTACCATCTACAGATTTCACGGCTTCA
>CALVIT010000036.1 GCA_944331845.1 uncultured Clostridia bacterium | reverse complement strand
ATTATAAGAAGTATTGACTAACTCACCGCTTGCATTATAAAATTGTGTATCATTTAAGTAGTATCCTAAGAAAGTATATTTATCTCTAGTTGGTACTGAAACGCTGTCAGGTAATTTTTGACCATAAGTTATTGTCGTAGTAGTCGCTCCATTTTGTCCGCCATTTTGATTGAAAGTTAAGTTATATGTATTTGCTTGCCACTTTGCAGTTAATGTCAATGGTCCACTTACAACATAACTTGTATTTACCAACACACCTTGACCATTATAAAATTGTGTATCTGCTGAATAATAACCTAAGAATGTATAACCCGTCTTAGTTGGTACTGCGACATTACTTGCCAAAGCGTCACCATTAGTTATAGTTGTATTTGTAGCACCACCAGTACCGCCGTCTTGATCGAAAGTCAAATCGTATTCACTTACTTCCCATACAGGGTACAAAGTGATATCTTCGGTTAATAATTGCGCAGAATTACAATCATAGTATTTTGTATCTTCGGTATATTCTGTGTCATCAGCCCATTTTAATATATAATAACCTTCTTTTGTAAATGTATCACTACCTTTAAGTGTTATATTAGCACTTTCTGCGAAATTATAATTTTGAGTTACAGTCTCACTATTATAGTTTTTATCTACTTTATAAGTTACTGTAACATTGCTTAAATCTCTCAATATAGGGTAACCATCATTAACATTAGTATTTGTTCCATAATCATACCAAGCTTCAGGATAAGACCAAGTTAAATTGTCATTAGGTGTGAAAGCTTTTAATTCCTTTACATATTCTTCCAAATTTTCTTCATACTCACTGTCAGTAGAAAATTCCTTATAATTATGATAACAATTATCACCGCGAACAGGATCTACACTTCCACCCCTAACATCAGATATTACTGGAGTAGTGCCAATGGTAAAGCAGTTAATAGCATACCCCCCTATTCCGTATACAGAATCTGCTGTACCACCTGTAACAGTAATTAAACCCGTGTTGTAACTTGATTCTACATGCACAATCGCTTGGTAATCGGCAACTATTCCACCTGCACCCCCACTACTAACATTAGGTTCAATTGCAGTGATATCACCCCTGTTATAACAATAGCCAACACGACCTAATCCATTTCCAGTTCCTACTATTCCGCCTGCATAACCGCCATATACAGTCACATTTCCAATATTGTAACAAGAACCAATTGAACCATCTTCCATTTTACCAACTATTCCGCCCGCACCGCAATCACTGGAGCCATCTGGCATTAATACTACTAACCCTTTGTATTGATTTTCATTTAAAGATATATAATCGGTGCCTGCCCAATCTACGCCTAAATTAGATATAGTACTCCCACTAATATAACCAAATAGTCCAGCGTTTAAATCTCCTGCGTTCCCTTCAATTAATACAGATTTAGTGAATTTAATATTATGACCACCGCCGTCGTAAGACCCAGTGAATTGAGTAGTTGCATTCCCTATAGGATTCCAAGCGTTGTCAGTGTATTCTATGTTCGCTGTCTGTTCAAAATGACAGTTCCATATCATACTTTGTGTTGCAAGTGTTTTTAGTCCCCTTTCATCACTAATCTTAAATTTATCTTGCTCAGTACCACTACCAGAAACATATCTAAGAAATCCACTTATATATGGTAAACCATCATTTATAAGTTTATTAGTCTCATCAATCGCCCAATAAGTGAAATCCCAACCTGCATCAGTATATAGACTTTTTACTTTCATTTCATCAAGTGTTAGGGGAGTACCGCCAGATTTGCAATCTGTACTATTAATAAATGCATTTTTATTATAAAAGCATTTTTCAATAATTGCACTTAAAGGATTATAGCAAACTATTCCACCAGGAATAATCAACTGCTCATTAAAATTTTTAAAACTGCCCATATTATAACAATTTTCAACAATAATATCCTCACAGTATCCGCAAATTCCGCCAAGATAATCAATGGACCTAGTACCACATACAAAATTCATCTTAGTATAACAATTAGAAATAGTATTGCCTATAGCAACCCCTACTAAGCCACCTACTCCATAAGCACCATCTATTGTTAATTTCCCTTCGGTGTAACAAAAAGATATCTTTTCTGTATATGTTCCATTTATACTCAAAAAACCAACTAAACCACCGACACAACCATCACCAAAATTGCTATTTTTAACATTAAGTCCGCCCTGCCAGTTGACTCCAACTCCCCAACATCCTTGTCCCACATCTATAAACACGGGAACATAACCAAATTCTGCGCACCCAAATAATCCAAAATATTTTACATCTACAACATTTATTTCTTGTGTAAATGTAATTGTGAAGTAATGCCCAGCATACGACCCAGTGAATGGAGTAGTTGCATTACCTATAGGGTTCCAAGTACTTTCTGTGTAAATTATATTATCCGTTTGTTGAAAATGTTCACCCCACAACTCACTGTGGTTAGAAAGGTACTTTAAGTTACCTGCAGTACTAATGTTATATACAGTTTTACCATCAATAGTAGTACTTTCAGGAATTTCTTCCGTAATTGTGCCTTCCGCTATGAAGTTATCTTGCGTATTTACTCTTAATGCCCCTATGCTAGATAACAATACTAGACTCAATACCACGACAAAAAGCCACGACATAATAAGTAACGCAGTTCGAATAAATTTTTTATTAATTTTAGTATCTAAATTTTTATAAGTATTAATATTAGATTCATTATGTAATATTTTTTCGCTAGTTTGACCTATTTCTTGGGTCTTAGAACGCCCCCCCCCCCCTAGCATTTTTATTCTCTTGTAACATAATTTCTATCTCCTTATTTTTGTTTTATATTTTTAGTATATCACAATATTTATTTTTTAGTCAAACATTTTAGTATAATTTTTCACAAATTAATTAATAAAATTATGAAGCGTTATTATATGTGATAAGATATAGTTCATTTTGTTAGTTTCTAATTATTATTGCAAATTATAGAATTTATAAATACCATTTATACAAATATACAAAAAAATCACATAAATAGTTCATAAGACTATATATGTGATAAATAATGTTTATTATCTTGATATTTCTTTTTGTTTCTCATCTACATAAGCGAGACAACATTTCTTCAAGCCATTCAAATACTTTTCGCCCCTTCTTGAATTTGCGACATTTGTCTCGATTAACAAAGCGTAGCGATAAGCGTATTCAATTACTTTTTTACCAACCTTAGATGGTTCATTAGCGTTAACAGCTTCATTAACGATATTTCGTTCGCCTTTTGTGATAGGCATTTTAGATAAATTATCTAAAACTACTAAATTCTTATCCATAATAAACTCCTTAATTATTGATTATATAGTAAAAATCTATACATTATATTACTATATTATCATTTGTACAAATCATATATTTATACCGATTTACGACCAATTATAACAAATTATTTTGCGTTTGTCAATACTGATATGTATTTTTTTTGTCGAATTATTGTATATTTTGTTTGTTGTTTTCACATTACAAATGTTATCATAATTATAAGATTTTATAATGTTAAAATTTTCATTTATTTCTATTTTTGATACAATTTTTGCAATTTTTACTAAAAAATAATATTAAATACACGCTACATATGCACAATAATATTATAGATGTCAAGATAAAAATTGACACAAAAAAGTTATAATTTATAAATATCAATGCTATTTTGTACACAAAATAAGCACATACATAGGCAATTATAATTTGAGAAACAACGGAGAAAGCAGTCCATTTTCCACCTATGATAGAACGCATTGAACTTATTGTAGCGATACAAGGTGTATATAATAGACAAAATGTTAAGAAACTTAAGACCGAAGCACTATCAAAGCATATTACGCTACCTGCTGACATAATACTTGTGCCTACCAACTCATCTACATTTGTTACGCCTACATTATTTATTATGCCTATACTGCTGACAATCAATTCTTTAGCAATTAAACCAGCGAGCAACGCACTCACTGCGCCCCACTCGCCAAAACCTAATGGAGCAAATAGCGGTGCTAATATTTGAGACACTGCTTGTAGTATGCTTGTATCGTTGTCGTTATTAATGAATTTTAGACTCAATGTGAAATTTTGTAGAAACCATATAAGAATTGAGAAAACTAATATATACCCCGCTACTCTTTGTAGAAAATGCCCTGTATTTTTTATAACCGATTTACACAAAATTTTAGTTTTAGGCACTCTATATGGTGGGAATTCTAATAGAAATGAATTTCCTTTATTAGGTATAATTGTTTTATCAAGTATATTGACCATAACAATACCGATTATCGCTGACATAATGTACAACAAGAATATGACTAACACATTGCAAGCGCCAAAAAATGCCCCTCCTAGCACTGCAAATACAGGTAATTTTGCACTACAAGCCATATATGGTGTAGCAAGAATTGTTTTGAGTCTAGCACTTTTATTGTCTAAGTTCTCCGCCGTCAGTAGTGCTGTAGCGGTACAACCATACCCCATCAAAAATGTAAATACACTTTTACCTGATAATCCAATTTTATTGCAAATTCCTTCTAATAAATAGGCGAGTCTAGCCATATATCCGCTTTCTTCTAATATAGTTAAGAACAAAAATAATAACAAGACTTGCGGTAGAAATGTTAAGATTGACCCCACTCCGCCTAAAATACCATCTACAAAAAGTGATTTAAGAAATGGTACATTTGTCGCTTCAATCATATTGACAATAGGCACGCTTATGGCAGTCAATAAACGCTGTAGTACATCGCTTATAAATGCCCCTACACTACCAAATGTTATATAAAAGACAAATAAGACTATTAACAAAAAAATCGGTATTGCTAAATATTTATTTAATAGTATTTTGTCTAATGTATAATTAAAGTTATTTGTTTTAAATTTTTTTGATAAATTTATATGCTTTATATTATTTTGTTTTGTATCAATAACATCTATGGTGTTATAGTTACATTTAGATAAAATGTCATCAATTTTTTGATATCTTAATGAATAAATTTGCTCCACTACTTCATCAGTTATTAGATTGTGTAAATACTCAATATCACTATCATTAATATTATATAGATTAATATAGTCATAATTACCTTCTATCAATCTAATAGTTACAAATGTATCAATGAATTTTTTATCCTGCTTAGGTAGTTCATCATAAGAATTTACACTATTTTTTAATATTTTTGAATTTTTCTTATCTTTACTTAATAATTTTGAAGAATTATTTGAAATATTGCACTTGCTAAAGTTCGCACAATCACTAGGACAACTTATTTTATCATTTGTGTTTTTATTAAGTGTAGTTGTAGTTTTCTTGCTTTTAGGTACTTTGTCTATACTACAATTTGAGTTAGCACAATAATTTGAGTTAATTTTATCTAGTTTTGATAAGTCTACCTCATATTGTCTCAGCAGTTGTAAGACCTTAACAAATAGAGTGCTAGACAAATAATCGACTACATTCGATATAGAAGTATTTGTCTTTGATTCAAATGTTTTGCGTACTTGTTTTTTGTCAAAAAAATCTATATTGAGTACTTGACAACCTAATAATTGAGATAATTTATCTATATCAAAATTTGCTTTCTTACCAAAGTTATTGACCACCATTGACACTTCACAACCTAGTTCTAGCAGTTGTAGAGTTAGCATCAAATTTCTTCTCAAATTATTTTGTTCACAAATATTGTATATAGGCATTTTGTATTTTAGAATAAAATTCGAAGTCAACCACTCTTCCAAACTATATGCACTCAATGAATATGTCCCCGCCAAATCAAAGACACTAAATTCGCTTGATTTTACTTTATACATTACAGGGTCAATAGTTACGCCGTGCCAATTCCCGATATGATAGTTTTGACCTGTAGCATTATTAAAGAAAGTTGTTTTACCTGTATTAGGGTTGCCCACAAGTGCTACACATTTTATCATTATTCACCGCCAAAAATTGTATTATTATATTACTATTCATAATGCATTTAACTTATCACATTTCTTTAAATATGAATCATTATTTAATAACAAAAATAACACCATTTGCGGTGGTATTACATATATACTTTGTATGAGATTAAATGAAGTTACAAGTGGCAAATCTTGTCAAATATGCAATATCTATGTTGAACCTAAGTTAAAACGAAGGTTGTATGAGTTAGGTTTTGTACCGAACGCAGTAGTCGAGATATTGAATATTTCGCCTATGGCAAGGGCATACCTACTAAAAGTGCAAGGAGCGATACTTGCAATTCGTGGAGAGATAGCACACAAAATAGAAGTCAAAGATATTCAAAATATAATTGATTACGCTTATTTATAATAAGTGAATCACTTATGCTTATTTGTAATAAATATTACTTACTTATGCTAAAGTATATAATTAAGTATATTTTTAATGTTATCTAAATTAAAATTACTTATGATTATAATTAATAAGTTTGTTTTTTTAATATGAAATATTAAATATAATTTTGTATAAATATTATAAATAAAGAATGCAGTAAATTATACTAAATATTAAATAAATACAAGACAATATAAAAAAATAAAAAATATAATTAAAAAGTCTTAAAATAATTAAAAACATTATACATAATTTTAACATAAATATTATACAAAACAAGCGAATAAGGTTATTATTCGCTTGTTTTGTGGTTCGTAAATTTCATTATTAATTCTATTTGGTCAATTCTTCACGGTATTTTGCTTGATTAATTCTTGTGCTTCCATACTTTTTGTAATTAGACAATGCTTGCTTTATTCTTTTTGCTCTCTGTTTTTGAGTCATCTCGTATGGGTTGCGTGCTTTAGATATGGCTTCTTCCCTTTCTTCTTGTGTCATACAAGCAAGTGCGTATTTATCTATTTTATTTACTTCGTATACCCCCATTATTTCCTTAATTTCTTCTTCGCTAATTTTACCATTAGAATTCAAATATGCTTGTTGCAATTCATAAACTTCTTCACGATATTTAAGATTTTGAGATTTACTAATACAATGATTAATTGACAACCCTGCAACCCCTACTAACATCAAAAATATAGAAGCAGTATTGCTTGAGTCAATCAAAGATGATACTATGTCTGTGTTATATTTGAAGAAAAAAAATCCAGTTGCCATACTTAATGCTGATATTGAGTTCCATCTATTATGAAAATTTTTGTCACTAATATAAGTCTCATCATAAGGTATACCTATTTCTCTTAATTTTGCTCTTCTTAACATTTCTTCATCCAACTTATCATAGTACTTATCTACTTCGTCTTTTTGCCTTTTGTATTGCTTATTAGATGAAGCCGCTTTATCATTATCGACAACATAAGCACTATTGTTAACATTTGAATAATTATTGTCATAATTAGGTTTAATCTTAATAGTTTTGCCTTCATATTCTTTGGGGTCAACCTTACCTTCAATGATTAAATCAATAAGGGTATCTTCCTTAGCATTTCTCTCACCTAATTTTATCTTATCATAAACTTCTTTAATTGCCTGTTCTCTCTCTTCTTTGTCTTCAATCAGCAATAGGTTAAGAGTGGTCATAAAATCTGTTTTTATTGTTTCACTTTTTTTATAGGCTAACACTTTCAACTTCTCTTTGACTTCATCTGTAACCTCTTCTTCAGAATCTTCTCTTAATGCTTCGAACTCTATTGTTTTGCGGATATTTCCGTTAGGCAAAACTTCAAATACTTCTCTACAATCAAACCCAGCAAGTATGCTATTAGGTACAAAGTTAGATTCCTCTTCTTCGTAGATAGGTTCATCACTCTCTATCATTTCGCTATAATCTAATTCATTTATAACTTTTTGTGCTTTCTTAGAATCCATAATAATCTCCTAATATTTAGATTGTACCATAATAATTGCATTGAGTCAATATCTATTGATAATTTTAATAAATAAGTGGGCATTAAGTCATACGCTCAATGTCCACATTTTTAAAATCTGCTACATTATAATAATTATAATTTATCGACTTATTTAACATAAATCATCTTTAATTTAATTAGATATTGATTAAATCTTTTTGTTAATATGATTGTAATAAAATATTAAATCTATGTATTAAGACTTTTTTCTTAATATATCTCCTTTCTTTAACTCATACGGACAAGCGATTTTAAGTATTTGTTGAACTCTCAACGCATCATCAATTTCATTGCCCTTGTCATCAATAATCTTATCAACAACAAATGTTTTGTTAAAGTTATCATTTGGGCTTAACACTTCAAGTTCATCACCTAATCTAAAGCGATTCCTTTGTTCAACAGTTATAAATCCATTGTCGTAATCTTCTACAACATTAGCGATAAAGTCATAAGTAGATATTGGTAAACTTGTCTCAATGTATTCTCTGTCTTTCTCATCAAGATAAAAACCTGTTGTGTACCTTCTATGACTTGATTTCTCTAATTCTTCGCTTAAAGTTGGGTCAAATGGTTTCCCCGCTTCAACCGCATCTAACGCACGCCTGTACGCATTTGTTACATTAGCGACATAATACGAAGTCTTCATTCTTCCTTCGATTTTGAAACTGCTAACTCCAGCATCCGCCATTTCCTTAAGGTGTTCAATCATTTTCATATCTTTAGAGTTAAGAATATATGTACCTCTCTCATCCTGCTGAATTGTCATTTCATCATCTCGTGTTTTCTCTCTCAAGAAATATTCGAAACGACACGCTTGAGCGCATTGTCCCCTATTACTATCTCTCTTACATAGATAATTAGAGAGTAGACAACGCCCGCTATAAGAAATACACATAGCACCGTGTACAAATGCTTCTAAGTCAATGTCAGGGACAGCATCTTTAATCTCCGCTATTTCCTTGAGACTTAACTCTCGAGCCAAGACAATTCTTTTGATTCCTAAGTCCTTCCAAAACTTCACTGACTCAACATTTGTGCAGTTTGCTTGAGTGGATAAGTGAATCTCAAGGTTAGGTGCCACTTTCCTTGCTAGATTAATTATACCAACATCGGAAGCAATGATAGCATCGGCACCTATTTTGTACAAATATTGTAAGTATTCGCTCAACCCTTCAAAATCTTGATTATGTGCTAATATGTTAACAGTTATGTAAGTTTTTTTGCCTAAAGAATGTGCGTACTTAACATAAGTATCAAGTTCATCTTCATCAAAATTATCACTAAATGCTCTCAAACCATATTTTTTGCCTGCAAAATAACAAGCATCAGCGCCAAAATAAAATGCTGTTTTTAATTTGTCGCTACTCCCAGCGGGAGATAATAGTTCTAATTTATCCATAATTTTCTCCTTATATGTATTCATAAAAAATTTGCAAAATTATATTGATAAGAAAACATAATCTTATAATTATCATTCAAATTTATATGTGATTCACAAATAGCATTTAACAAATATTATCAAATTATTAATGTCATTTGCTATAAGTAAAGTTATATTAAGAAATATTTGAATTAAATATTGATATAGACACCCCATCCCCTATAGGTAGTATGGTAGTTTGAAGATTTTTTGATTTACAAATCATATCTAAAAATTTGTGCATTCTATCAATAGTACTTTCTAATTTATGCTTCGTAGGGACTTCACCCGCCGTCATTCCATCTTGTAAAACATTGTCAGCGACAAACATCGCACCATCATTTAATACATTCATTATGCTAGGTAAATAACTCAAATATTGTGCCTTAGCTCCATCTAAAAATACGAAATCAAATTTTTTGTCGCAATTAAGAAGATAATCGCCAGCATCGCATAGATGAAAGTCTATTCTCTTATGAAACCTACTTAGATTAGACTTCGCTAACTGTAATCGGTCATAATCTATCTCTAAAGTAGTTAAATGTGCTAACTTATATGCTTGAAGCATAATCTTACCACTATAACCAATCGCAGTCCCAATCTCTAAGATATTCTTAGGTTTGACCGCCGAAACGAGAATTCGCAAAAGGTTAGCAGTGTCTTTCCTAACAATAGGCACATAATGTTCTTTAGCGTAAATCTCCATTTTCTCATCGCCAAACTTCTGTTTGCAAATCATACTATTAATAAATTCTGTTGTCTTATCCATAAATAACCTATATTTATTATAACACATAATAAAAAAAATTGCAAAGAATTATTTTGTAAAACTATCACTAATTCTTTGCTTTAAATTTTGACCTTTATTATAAAAAATTGTCCCACATATTTTTACTACTTGTAGATTAAATTAACTCATAAAAAATTTATATTAAATTAATAGACTAATCTTCAATACCTAATAGATAATCAGCACTCTCATTTAACGCCTTACATATCAATATTAAAACATCTAATGTAGGTTCTCTCTTGCCTGTGCAATAATTATTGACTACTCCCTGCGACATACCAATTTTTTGTGCAAGTGCAATTTGACTCATTTGATTATCTTTCAATGCTTGTTTTAATCTTTCACTAAATTTGTTCATAGTGAAATTATACTTCTTTTAGCATTAAAATAGTTGACAAACGGCCAATAGCCGTATATAATAAATATTGCAATCAAACTATTACAAAAAGATAAGTTTATAGAATGTATTAATAAAACAACCTTTAAATAAATATGACTTTATAAATTCATATTCTAGCACTTACTATCTCTATAAACTAATTATGACAAAATATATTAATAACTTTTATTCCTAATTATATTTTATATATTTTAATATTAATAACTAATTTTAATTTTCCAAACCCAACAAATAGTCCGTTGTTACGCCAAAAAATTTAGCAAGCACAACAAGTTGTGCTCCCCTAATGTCGGCTTGGTCATTCTCCCACCTACAAATAGACGAAGACCCTATATCTACTGCTTTAGCGAGTTGTTGAATAGATAAATTCTTCTCAATTCGTAATTCTTTTAGCCTTTCTGCAAAAATTTTCATATTTATACCTTCAAAATATTTTATCCCAATTTGGGGATAAATAATTGACAATCCCTAAATAGGGATGATATAATTATTTGAGGTATAAATTATGTATAAAATTAAAACAAATAAAATAAAAAAATATATTAAAATAAACAAACTAACCGATAAAGAATTTTGCTCATTATGTAATATAAGTATGAATACATTACAAAAAATAATGAATAACAAAGTAGATTGGGTAGCATTATTTAAAATTTCAATAGTTATGAAAATACATATTATTGATTTGTTAAAAAAATAAAATATCAAAATTGATAACTTATATTTGTAAATAATACTAATTTTTTATTTATAAATGTTAATTTTTAATAAAAAAATACAATTAACATTAAACTATATGTTCAATATAATTGTATTTTTTTGTAATATTAATTTTTAATAACTTTAACAAATTATTTATTTTATATCAAATACTACTGTCAATATTGTTGGATTTCTGCGAGTCTTCTTGTTAAAGAATGCTGATAATGCTTTTCTTAGATTTTGTTTAAGTACTTGTACATCTACATTCTTAATATCACTCTTTGTTATTGTTTCTCGCACATATTGTCTTGCTTCTTCAACAAGTGATGCTGCTTCAGATGAGTATATTAGTCCACGAGTTATGATTTCAGGGCCGTTCTTAATAACGCCTTTCTTCTTATCTATAGCGACAACAGTAACACACAAACCTTCTTCACTAAGGTTAATTCTATCTTTAAGAACAGAACTATCTATCTCGCCGACACCAAGTCCATCAATAAGTCTTGCGCCTGATTTAACCTTACCTGATTCTTTGAATAAATCTTTATTTATCTCAAAACAATCTCCTATCTCGGCAATCTTAACATTGCTTTCGTACATTCCTAGAGATAATGCCAAATCTTTGTGGTGTTTAAGATGTTTGTATTCGCCGTGTACAGGTATAAAATATTTAGGTTTCAATAATTGATGAACTTGTTTAATCTCATCGTAGTGTCCGTGTCCTGATACGTGCACAGGCATTAAGTATTCGTAGATTACATCTGCCCCTTTCTTAAATAATGCGTTGATTGTATTATTCACCGCTCTTTCATTTCCGGGGATTGGTGAACTAGACAAAATGAAACAGTCATTCTCTGTAACTTCAACTTTGTTAAAATCTCCATTAGCAATTCTAGTCAATGCACTCATTGGTTCGCCTTGACTACCTGTTGTAATTATGCACAATTCGCCATCTGGGAAATTTGAGATTCTATCAATATCAATAACATTCTCTGTATTGTAGTGCAATTCATTTAATCTTGCTGCTACTTCCATATTTTTTATCATACTTCTACCAGAGAATGCAACTCTACGGCCGTATTTCTCCGCTAGATTTGTAATCTGTTGTATTCTATGAACATTACTAGCAAATGTCGCTATGAATATTCTCTTGCCGACATTCTCAGCGAATATAGCGTTTAGGCTCTCGCCGACTTTGCTTTCTGACATTGAATGTCCTGGTTTCTCGACATTTGTACTTTCGCACATTAGAAGTAAAACGCCTTGCTTACCTATCTCTTCCATTCTCTTTAGGTCAGTTGTTTGACCATCTACAGGTTGCAAATCTATTTTAAAGTCGCCTGTGTGAAAAACTATGCCTACAGGTGTTGTTATAGATACAGCGTATGCACCAACTATACTATGGTTAACGTGCAAAAACTCAACTTTGAAGCATCCAAGTTGAATAGTATCATGTGGATTGACAACTTCATACTTCACTTTAATTCGTGAGTGTTCCTTCATTTTGTTTTGTACAAATGCTATAGTTAACTTGCTTCCGTATACAGGGCAATGAATCTCATTAAGTGTATAAGGAAGTCCACCTATGTGGTCTTCGTGTCCGTGAGTAAGCACAATACCACGCACTCTATCTTTGTTCTCAACTAGATAACTAATATCAGGTACAACGACATCAATACCAGGCATTTGTTCAGTAGGGAAACTCAACCCCGCATCAATAACCATAATGTCATCGCCGTACTCAAGTACTGTCATATTCTTACCAATTTCGCCGACTCCACCTAAGAACATAACTTTCAAATTATTAGGGTCTCTAACGACATTATATCTAGGGTCTTCGTCTTCAGTTGCAGGAGTCTTCTTCATTACACCCCTTCTGCCTCCCCTAGATGCTAGTTGTTGCGCACTCTCTGGGCTGTCGAAGTATCTTATTTTCTTTGTAGAAGTGTTATCGCTAGCAGTTTTCTTAGGATTAGTAGAACCTTTGATAGTCTTACCTACAACGACTCTCAATTTTGCAGGTTCTTCTTTGGATGAATCGTTACTTGATTCATTCTGTGGTAACCTTATATTAATACTCTTCTTACCAACCTTTGGCTTATTAGTATTGTTGTAAGAAAATTCTTTCACTTCTTTCTTAGATTCAACTTTCTTAGTGTCTACCTTCTTTTGATTTGCTTTCCTATTACCTATTTCTCTCACGATTTCGTCGTAACTCACAACAGGTTCTTCCATAAATTCTTCATCAATTTTTTTCTTCATATCTACTCCTTTTACTACTCAAAAAAGATAATTGACAATTATCTAAATTAAACATAATTATATTGTATTATTTTACATTATAAAAAATATAAAATTAATTTATTATTCATATTAATATTAAATAATGAAATAAATATAACAAAATAAGTTTATAACTATCATACTATCATAATAATGATACAGACAATCTATAATACAAACTATATGACATACTTAGCATTCTTAACAGAATCTAGGTCGCCAAATTCTTTGGACACAACAATAGTACTAGAATCGATATAATATCTCATACCTTGTGATTCGTAGTATACAACCATATTAAAAATCGCATTAAAAACTATAGTAGCAGGCAATGTAACCAAAAGTGCTACTCCAAAAGTATACCTAGCACAAACGAAATTCACTACAAAAGCGAGTAAAACAAAGACAATATTACTTGACCAAGTTCTATAGAATCTTCTGCTTACAATCTCCACACCCTTATTTAATGACTCACAAACGCCCGCATTGTGTAAACTTAAATAAGGACTAAAGCAAGCCAAAACAGTATTCTGTATAGATATAACAATGACTGCCACAAGGACAAAAATCATTGGAGATAGAATCGCCCATACTGAATTAACTACCATAAGATTTAATATGAAATAACCGCTTATAGCAAGTACTGCCCAGAAAGGCAACTTGACAATGAACAAAAGAATACTTTGTTTTAATGATGTCCAAAAATTTCTTAAATATGCTCCGCAAAAACCAAATTTTGAAAGGCTAGACATATGCCCTTTGATAACATCTGTCATAGTTAATTGTGCCATATTAATAAAGATGCACAATAATATAAATGCGACACAAACTCCTATAAGGTTAATGGACAAACTAGCGATATTAGATA
>CALVIT010000035.1 GCA_944331845.1 uncultured Clostridia bacterium | reverse complement strand
AATAAAAATATTATATGAGTATTTATTCAAAAAGTCATAATTGTAAGTTAAATATGAAGAATTTTATAAGATATAATAATTGTAGTAACTATTGTTACTTAATAATCATATAACATTTTTATGATAGTTAAAAGTGTTAATATAGACAATATAAGAAGCAATATAATTAAATTAAAGAGTATTTGTAAAACAAAATTTTGTGCAGTTGTGAAAGCCAATGCTTACGGACACGGACTAGAAATATGTCAAGGTATCAACGATTTAGTCGATTTTTACGCAGTCGCTACCAAAGATGAAGCATTGAAGATAAAGAAAATGAAATTGCATAAGAAAATTCTAATGCTTAGTAAATTCGATTATAATGATTTGACTCTACTTATAAAAAATCAAATAAGATTGACAGTTGATAGTCTTGATGATGTGGTGCATATCGTGTCAACCGCTATCTCTATGCATAAAAAGGTGTATGTGCATATCAAAATTAATACAGGTATGAATAGATTAGGGACAAAATCAAAAAGCGAATTTCTCGAGATATATAACGCATTAAAATCTTGTGAATATTGTAAGGTTGAAGGGATATTTACACATTATGCAACCGCTGAAAGCAAAAATAGTTATAAACTAAAAAGACAAAATGCTAAATTTTTGTCTATCATAAATCAAATACCACATAAAGAATTAAAAAAGATTATAGTACATAGCAGTAATTCTTCGGGCTTTTTGAAGTCAAGTAAATATGCCTATGATATGGTAAGGGTGGGCATAGCAATGTATGGATACGACCAAACTGACAAATTAGAATTGAAACCTGCTTTAAATATCAAAGCTAAAATTGTCAAAGTGGTAGACATTAAGAAGGGAGAGTCAGTAGGGTATGGAGCTGAATTTATAGCACCTACTGATATGAAAATAGCAGTTGTAGCAATGGGCTACGCCGACGGATTTATAAGGCAATACAAAAATGCTAGTGTGTTGATTCAAGGTCAAAGATGCAAAATTGTAGGAAGAATATGTATGGATATGTTTATGTGCGATGTAACACATTTATATTTATCTCACACTCAAAAACCTGATTTTGACATAAAAAATCAAATAAATTCACAAAATATTAGTGATAATGACACAAAACATAATTTTATGGATGAAATAAACGAACTTTTTAAGGGCAAAAGCAGTGAAACACTGTATATTAATAATGATACAATATACAAATTATTTAAAGATATAGATTCAAATAACAATGATTTGTTTAATCTACTACCACTAGGGAAAATACTTCAAAACATATTAAGTACCATACAAGATAGTTTAGAAGACTTTAATTTAGATGATTCAAATAGCAATTTATCTACACAAACTAATAAATTTGACTTAGTGGGTGAATATGCGACAGTGTTAGGGCAAGACGGCGGACAAATGATAACCGCTAAAGAGTTAGCACAAATAGCAAACACAATTGAATATGAAGTGCTTACTAATTTTAATTTATTAAGATTATAACATAAGGTAAGAAATTGTTATTATTAATTTATACAAAGTGTTATAAATAAACCCTGTGTAAGATTTAGTATTTCACTATAACACTTTGTTGTATTATTTTATTAAATGTATCTAATGTAATGAATTTTGGTATAAATCTAAAATAGTGCTTTTTGCTTATAATTGAACTAGATTTATTAATAAAAAATATGCACTAAATATTAGTAAAAACAAAGTAACAAAGAAAATGAAATTTCTTTGTTTTTTTGTAATTAGATTATTAAAATATTGAAGTAACACCTAATAATAGATTGAATTCAGTCAATCTATTAAAATAAAATCTTTATTTACAATATACATTAAATTTTATTATTAAAATTATTTTTACTAAATATCATAAAAAAACAAAGAATGAACATATTTAATAAAAACGGATATAATTAGAAAGAACATATTAAATATAGACAATATGTTCTTTTTATTGCATTATCAAAAAATTTGAGAATTATATTCAAACTCTTGTTAGAATAAATAAAATGTGATATCATATAAATATGAGAATTATAAGCGGAAGAAATAGGGGCAAAAAATTATTAATGCCTACTTTTGAAGGTACACGACCTACGGCTGATTTAGTCAAAACAAGTATGTTTGGGTTATTAAATGATTATATTATGGATGCGAAAGTACTTGATTTATTTAGTGGCTCTGGGGCTTTGGGGTTAGAATGTTTGAGTAGATATGCTGAGTCGGCAATTTTTGTTGACAACAACATTAAGGCGTGTGAACTAACAAAAAAGAATGCTATGTCTATGAAATATCAACCTGAAATATTGAATATGCAATATGACAAGGCTTTACAATTTTTGAGAAGGCGTGGAGATAAATTTGACATAATACTTCTTGACCCACCTTATCATAAACAATTAGAATCGCAGGCACTTATTGATATTTACAACAAAGAATTGTTGACCGAAGAAGGTATATGTATGGTTGAGATGGCGAAGGAAGATACAATGTTACCGCAGGTGTACGAGTTGTATGAAGAATTAAAAAATCGAACCTTTGGCATAAAGCGAATACTACTCTTGAAACCAAAGAAAATGGGTGATACAAATGAATAATGATAACATAATTTCGACTGACAATCTAATTCTAGACAAAGACATACCTTGTGTTATGGATAATAAACAAGTTATAGAAAATGAAGATATTGATTATATGTATTTAGCGCTTAAAGAAGCCGAGAAAGCGTACAAAAAGGGCGAAGTTCCTATCGGCGCTATAATTGTTAAAGATGACAAGGTAATCGCTAAAGCGTACAATCTAAGGCAAACTACAAAAAATGCAGTAGCACACGCTGAAGTTCTAGCAATCAAAAAAGCGTGCAAAAAACTTAAGACTTGGCATTTAGTAGGTTGTACTCTTTATGTTACACTAGAACCTTGTCCAATGTGTAGCGGTGCTATCATCAATTCTAGAATTGATAGAGTTGTATTTGGTGCATTTGACAATAAGGCGGGTTGTTGCGGTACTTTGTATAATTTACCACTCGATGCTAGATTTAATCATAGACCTAGACAAGTTGTCGGTGGGGTGTTAGACAAAGAATGTGGGCAAATGTTAACACAATTTTTTAAATCAATAAGGAATAAAAAATAATAATACATATCTTAATGTCAATATAAATTAATAAAAAATAATTATACATATCTATTTATAATGGCATTTATAATATCAATATAAATTAATAAAAAAATTTATTATTAAAATAATATTTAAGACTAAAAATTATCTATATTTATAATTGTATTTTAGTTTATTTATGCAGTTTTAGATAATTAAAAGCTTAAAATAATATTTTTTGATGAAATTGTACCTATTATATATTCAATAAATTATTTTTAGAAATTCAAATATTAATTAATATTTTTTGTTAAAATATGTTGATAATACTTATTTAATGTAGTATAATTGTCAATCAGTTAAAATCTAAAGATTAATATTGTTTGTAGATTAAAGGAGTTAAAGAATGTTTTTGATTGTAGGACTTGGTAATTATGGCAAAGAATATGAGCGAACCCCGCATAATATGGGTTTTTTGACAGTGGACAAAGTGAGTGAAGAGATGGGTATAGAATTTACCAAAAATAAGTGTCACGCACTAATTGCAGAAGGTTTCTTTAATGGCGACAAAGTGATGATTGCTAAACCACAAACATATATGAATAATAGCGGGATAAGTTTGAGCGAATTAGTGTCAAAATTCAAAATACCGCTTGAGAATATCATAGTAATATCTGATGATATAGATTTGCCTGTAGGCAAAATTAGGTACAAAGCACATGGGAGCGGTGGAACGCACAATGGGTTAAGAAATTGTGTGCAGTTATTAGGTACTGAGAATTTCGCAAGAATAAGAATAGGGGTGGGCAAACCTATTAATATGGACCTTGCTGATTTTGTTTTGTCTAACATACCTAAGGAGACAATGGATATATTAGAGAAATCTATAGCGGAAGCAAAAGATAAGATTATAGAAATGATAAAGGTAAATCATACTTTCAAAATAAATTAAAGCGACACAATAAAGAAAGAAATATAGGTAAAATATGGAAATATCAAATCAATTAAAACAATTTATAGCACACAACAATAGAGAAGTTGTTGGTGGTTGTCAATTAGGCGAAAAATTATTCTTAAGCGGATGTCTTAAGGAATTTTTTGTCTATGTAACAAATAATAGTGATAAGTTACAAGAAATGCTTATTACCTTAAAAACTTTGTCTAGGCACCCACAAATAATGCAATTTAGCGACATACCTATGACTTATTCGCTAACAAATCAGTCTCAAAAATACAGTGTTATAAGTGATATCATAGACAAAAAGTGTGATTGTTTGTTAATAGATGCTAGGTGTCTGCTACAGAAGTATCCTAACAAATCAAAATACATAGACAATAGTATTCGACTTAATGTCGGGGATAATGTAGATAGAGATAGCCTACAACTCAATCTATTAGGATATCAAAGGGTTAGTAAGGTCGAGAAGAGCGGGCAATACGCTATCCGTGGCGACATATTAGACATATACGCTACAAATTCTAGTGCTAGGATAAGTTTTTTTGATACTGAGATAGAGAGTATCAAGATAATGAATTTTGAAGACAACTTACCTATGGATGAAGTAAAGTCTTTTGTCATATATCCTAATACATTAATTTATAAAGACGACCAAGCGGTGTTACTAGACTCAGTGGACAAACTAAAGGGGAGTGATGACATAGACGCTAATAATAGTTTCCTTAGCATAAAGTCAATGCTTCAAAGTGAGATTAAAGATTTGTCGCACATAGGCAGTCTAGAATACTTGAATTGTTTTGTAAATAATAGTTCAATTTTTGATTATATAGATAATTATGTTGTTGTCGTAGATGAACCGCAATTAGTAGACGATTCATTACAAAATTATACTTTGAGTCTCGATAAACAAATCAAAGAACTTATAGATGGCGGTCAGTTATATCAAGACTATGACAAAAATTTCTTTAATGTAGATTATATAAAAAAATACCTATACAATGACAAAAGTATAATTTTTGATAGTTTTAATTCTAAAATTGACATAATGTTTGACTGTTCAGCGACACAAAACTATAAGAATAAACCTGAATTATTGATATATGACCTTAAAAATTTATTAAATAATAATTATTCAGTATCAATATTCACCACTTCCGAGATAGATAAGAGTTTCTTAGCAGACATACTCAATAAACAACTTATTAAGTTTGATGTTGTAGATAGCATTGACAAAAATTTTAAGAAAAGCATTAAAATTGTAAACAAAAATTTACCTATTGGTTGTATACTTAAAGGCGAAAAAATTGCACTTTTGCCATACGGAAATGCTAAAGTTAACAAAAAAACGCAAGCAGTGAATACAAAACCATTTTTTGAACTGCCACAAGAAGGCGATTATGTGGTTCACGACTTCCACGGAATCGGTTTGTGTATGGGCATACAAAAAATGAAGATAAGCGGGTTTGTCCGTGATTATATCGTAATAAAATACGATGGTAGTGACAAATTGTATTTGCCTGTTGAGAATGCGGACTCGATAACTAAATACATAGGACAAGAGAATCCAAAACTCAACAAAATTGGTGGCGCAGAATTTGAGAAGGCGAAGAAACGAGTTAAAGAACAACTTGAAGTAATGGCTACCGATATGCTTAAAATCTATGCCGAAAGGGAGAAATCACAAGGGCATAAATACGAAGTAGATACATTTATTCAAAAACAATTTGAACAGAGTTTTGCATACGAAGAGACACCTGACCAACTCAAAGCGATTGAAGATATCAAAAGGGATATGCGTTCAACTAGAATTATGGATAGATTAATCTGTGGAGATGTTGGGTATGGTAAGACTGAAGTAGCATTTCGTGCAGCAATGATAGCGATAGATAACAACAAACAAGTAGTATTGCTTGCCCCTACAACCATACTAACTGAACAGCACTATAAGTCAGCGAAATCTCGTTTTGCAGATTTTGGTGTAAGGATAGCGGTACTTAATCGTTTTAAGTCAACGAAAGAACAAAAGGACATTTTAGCAAAATTAGAGAGCGGAGAAATTGATTTATTAATAGGAACTCAAAAAGTCTTAAATGACAAGATAAAGTATCACGATTTAGGTTTGTTAATATGTGATGAAGAGCAGAAGTTGGGCGTTAAAGACAAAGAGAAGATTAAGAAACTAAAGCACAACATAGATGTGCTAGCGATGTCTGCGACTCCTATACCTAGAACGCTACATATGTCGCTTGTTGGCATTCGAGACATATCGACAATAGCGACCGCTCCAAAGATGCGAAAGAGTGTTCAAACAACAATATGTGAATACAGCGACTCATTGATAAAGACCGTCATAGAGCGAGAACTTGAGCGAGATGGTCAAGTATTAATCATAAGGAATAGAATAGAAGGAATAGAAGAGTATGTGTATAAGTTAAAAACTCTCTTGCCTAATGTAAATATTGCTTATGCACACGGACAAATGGATAAAACAAAACTTGAGAATACAATGAAAGATGTTTTTGACTGCAGAATAGATGTTTTGGTCGCTACAACTTTGATTGAGAACGGAATAGATTTACCAAATGCAAATACGATGATAGTTATAGATGCGGATAAATTTGGACTTAGTGCGTTATATCAATTAAGGGGAAGAGTAGGCAGGTCTAGTGAGCAAGCGTACGCATATTTTACCTTTGGTGATTTCAAAACATTGAGTCAAGAAGGGACAAAACGATTGCAGGCAATGCAGGAATACACAGACTTAGGTAGTGGGTTCAAAATAGCAATGCGTGATTTGGAGTTAAGAGGTGCTGGAACAGTGCTAGGCGAGAAACAAAGCGGACACTTAGAGAGAGTAGGGTATGATATGTATTGTAAATTATTAGAACAAGTCATATCTGCACTCAAAGGTAAAGAAGAGACTGAGTCAGTGGAGTTAAAGGTGGACATTGACATTCAAGCCGAAATACCTAATTATTATATAAATGACAGCGAAATTAAGATGGAAGTCATAGATAGAATAAGTAAGATTGAGAATAAGCAGTCATTGCAAGCAGAACTCAACAAATTGACAAGCGAATTTGGCGCTTTACCTAATCAATTATTGAACCTAGCAAAAATAGCGACACTTAAAAATATATTCAAAAGTTTTGGTGCAAAAAGTATAATTTTCAAACTCAATGGCAAAAATCAAATTGAATTCAATCAAGAGCCGAAATTGCCGACAAATATACTCAAAATGGGTAAATTAGTCAAAGAGAATAATACATTTGTCTATAAGTTAGACAAAACTAATGACTTATTAAAGCAAATCGATGAACTTATAAATAATTCTTAAAATATTTATTCAAATGTTTGCATTTTTGCAAAAGATTTGGTATAATCATAACAAACTTTTTTGCACACAATGCGTGCATAATAATTTATAATCTAAAATTGGAGAAATATTGTGAACAAATTAAATTATATAGTACTAGCAGTATTGATTTTGACTGTAACAATATTTAGCGGGTGTTCGCTTGTTACATTGAATCAACAAAAATATATGTCTCAAGTTGTAGCGAGTGCTTCAAATGATAGTAAGACATACGAAGTGACGATGGAAGAATTTTTGACATATTATTCTAATTACGCTTCTAGTTACATTCAAAATGGTATGACAAATGCTGAGGCGACTGAAGAAGTCATTAATATGATTCTTAATAGAAAGATGTTTGTTGATTACCTTAAGAATTATACTGAGAATGGACAAAAAACTTATGAATTAACAAATGTTGATATCAATGATTGTTGGACAGAAGTATATAACTATATTTATGAACAACTAGATTCTTATGAAGCAGAGATTTACACAGATTGGGGCTTAACTAAGGAAGAATCTACTACTGAAGAAGATAGCGAAGAAGAAGAGTATGTAGGTAGAGAAGACTATCAACACGAATATACTATTGTTAATGGACAATTACAAAAGGTAGAAGAAGACAATACTTCTAGCGAAGATGTCGCATTGAATCCTAATCCATTCAAACAATATTTTTGGCAAGAGAGCGAATCTAATGTAGTTGGTTTCACAACTGCAGGTGCTATCAAAACAAAAATCACTGAATTTAGCGATGGCATCAAAGAAGAAGAGATGAAACGCTTTGTCAAAGACTTAAAGTCTGCTGAGAGTTACAAAGAATTTGACAATAACACTTCTTGGGATGTATTCGAGAGAGAATTACAAAGAGTATATGAGATTCAAGTAGATAACAAGTACATTGAGAAATATGAAGAAATATTCAATGATAACTATGTTATTAAGGCTGAAGATGTATTGAGTCTATATAACGATACTATCAAATCTCAAATAGAATTATATTCTAAGGATACTGACGCTTATAATGAAGCAATGAAGAGCGATAATACTACAGTTTATTATCATCCAACACAAGGGTGGTTCTATGTTTCTCACTTATTAATCGGTTATGATGACGAACAAAAGGCACTCATTGAGAAATGGGATGATGAAGTAAGCAAGGGAATTATCACTGAAGCTGAGAGAGACGCTAACATAGAAGACTTGAGAGCACAACTTAAGGCGACTGCAAGAGATAGCGAAGGAAATGAGACAAGTGTTGTTAAGTCAGCACAAGAGATTTTGGACGAAGTAAATAGTACTTTGGTTGTGTATGGGAATAACGCAAGTGCTAGAATAGACGCATTTACTGATTTAATCTACAAGTACACAACAGAGAGTTCATTCTTAACTCGTGATTTCGATTATGCTATACCATTTGATGAAGAATATGACTCTATGGTTGAAGAATTCGCTAATGCTTCTAGGGAAGTTCAAAAACAAGGTTTGTCAAGTGTATCTAATCTTGTGTACACTGAGTATGGGGCACATATCATTATGTTCACAGGTATGCCACAAAATGTTAGTATTACAGGTGAGAACACAACACTTCAAGACTTGTGGAATGTTCCGCTAAAAAGTTCAAGTGATAAGAATATGTTAGATTTATTCATTAGCAAGGTTACAAAGAATGATTATTCAGCACAACAAGCCAAAATAATCGACCAATTAAGAGAAGGTATGGACATTGTTATTAATAAAACTAAACTAAAAGATTTCTACAAAAATGCGTAATAAAATAATTAAAAATAGGCGATTGATAAGTTGCCTATTTTTTTTAATTATGATATAATAAATAAAACAAAATTTCTATAAAGAGGTTACAAATGTTAAAGTCTTTGAAGGTAGATAATATAGCACTCATTGAAGAACAAAATATTGAATTCTATAATGGACTTAATGTTTTGAGTGGGGAGACCGGCGCAGGTAAAAGTATTATTATAAATGCGCTAAGTTTTGCCTTAGGGTCTAGGGCTGACAAAACACTAATTAGAAATGGTGCAGAGTTTGCTAAAGTTACGGCACATTTTGTTGTTGAGTTGAATGACAAAATAAGTGATATACTTGAAGAATTAGACATAGAAGCGGAAGAAGATATTATCATTGTTAGGAAGATGTTTGTTGATGGCAAAAGTGAAATCAAGGTCAATGGTACACCTGTAACCTTGGCTATGCTAAAAAAGTTGACATCAGTACTTATTGATATATACGGACAATTTGAACATACCAACTTGTTAGATGACAAAAAGCACCTACAAGTCTTAGATGAGTATGGAAATAAAGAGATTGCTCAAGCACTTGAGAAATATAGAAATGAATATGACAAACTTAATTCTTTAAAAAAGCAGTTATTGGAGTTAGGCGGGGATGAGAGAGAAAGAGCGAATAAGATTGATTATCTAAAATATCAAATAAATGAAATCAAGATGATTAACCCTCAACCTAATGAAGATGAAGAACTATCTCACAAAAAAAATATTATGTTAAATGCTGAGAAACTCGCTGAAGCATACAATGTATCACAAATGGCGCTAGATGGCGATGAATATAACGCTAGAATGGCTATTAGCACTGCAAGAAATAAGATATCTTCAATAACTAACTTAGATAGTAGCGCAGTAGAATTGACAAATAGGTTGTACTCATTAGAAGCGGAGTTAGATGACATAGTAGATGAGATAGCGAGAATTGGCGGGCAGTGCGAATTCAATGAACAGGAATTCAATGAAGTAGACCAAAGATTAGATAGTATAAAAATGCTCAAAAAGAAGTACGGCAATTCTATTGAAGAAGTCTTAGAGTCATTATCTAATGCTGAGAAGCAGTTAGACAATCTATTACATTCAAATGAAATTGTAGACAAATTAAATGTTGAAATAAATGTAACAACTAAAAATTTGAATAATTTAGCAAATAATTTGACATCTATTAGACAAAAATACGCAAGAGAACTTGAGAAAGAGATTTTGTCACAACTCAAAGACTTAGGTATGGGCAAGTCTCAATTCGTGGTCAATTTTAACAAAACAGATTTCACAAGTTTGGGTGTAGACAAAGTAGAATTTATGTTCTCAGCGAATTTAGGCGAACCTACAAAATGCTTAAGTAAAATCATTAGCGGGGGCGAATTGTCTAGGTTTATGTTAGCACTTAAAACATCACTAGCCAAAACTAACAATGTGGGCGTACAGATATATGATGAGATTGATGCAGGAATAAGTGGACACATAGGGCAAGTTATCGCTATTAAGTTAGGTAATATTTCAAAAAATTGTCAGGTTATAACTATAACTCATCTACCGCAAATAGCCGCTATGGCAGACTACTTATATAAGATTGAGAAATTTGAGAAGGACAACAAAACATACACAAAGATTGAACAACTAGATGACAATAGTTCATTAAATGAGATAGCGAGATTGTCCGGTGGCGAAAATATAGGCGCTCACGCAATAGAATTTGCTAAAGAGATGAAGAGTTGGGCAAAAAATATAAAGAGTGGGGTCTAAAATGGATTATTACTTAGATAGAAATAAAATCATTATTCCTACGCCAAATGATTTTAATATTAAGCACATATGTGAATGTGGACAAATGTTTAGATTTGTAGACAAAAATTCATATTTTGACATTATGTCTACAAAATTTAATGCTATAGTGTACGAAAATGATAAGAAAAGTGTAATTATTGAAAGTGAAAATATAAATTATTATCAAAAATACTTTGATTTAGATAATGATTATGCTATAATTAAAGCGGAACTTATAAAGACTCCTATTTTACAACAAGCCATTAAATATGGGTATGGCATTAGAATAGTCAAACAAGATTTGCTTGAGACAATCATTTCATTTATAATTAGTGCTAATAACAATATTGGTAGAATTAAAAAGATTATCAATGAATTATGCACTAATTTTGGAGAGAGAGTTGATAATAACCATTTTGCTTTCCCTACATTGAGTCAACTTAAATGTGTCAATGTGGAAGATTTTATCAAAATGGGTGCAGGGTATAGAGCGAGTTATTTATTTGACACAATATCTACAATAGATGATGAATACCTACATAGTTTACAACTAATGGATACTTCTAAGGCGTATGACACTTTGTTAAAACTCAAAGGCGTTGGAAATAAGGTCGCCGAATGTATTTTATTATTTGGTTTGTCCAAAACTGATGTTTTCCCTGTCGATGTGTGGATGAATAGAGTGTGCGAAGAATATTTTAATCTCTCTATGTCTCGCAAAGATATGTCAAAATATATGGTCAAAAAATTTGGGAGTTTGGCGGGATATGCTCAACAATATTTGTTCTACTACAAACGAACTTAAGGAGATTTAGAAATGGATAATAAACACATAGCACTATTAGTTGATGTTGATAATGTTGATATTTCACTTGATAATTTTAATGAATTAATGAAAGTTCTAAAAAAAATAGGTAGTCTTGATTATATCAAATTGTATGGATATAATGAGAGAAAACACACTAATTGGCACGATGTTATCGCTTATTATGGCATCAGTACTTGTACAACTATGAGATTTAGAAAAAGAAATAAGAGTCAATTAGACTTAAGACAAGTTGTCGATGCTTTGACAATTAATTATACTGAACCAAATATCAATTCTTTTTGTTTGGTATGCGGTAAAGGCGACATAGTACCATTATTAGCGACTTTGAGATTAAGTGGTAAGTATCTATATGAGATTATTAACTTTGGTAATGAAGTTAATGGACATATGTTCAATGAGAAAATTTTGTTAACAACCGATGTTGACGCTAATCAACAAAGAAAGAAGGAAATTGGTAACAAATTGAGACAATTCTCTGAAAGAACCGCTGCAATGGCGATGGAAGATAATGTCGACAAAAAAGAAAGAGACAAATTGATTAAAGAAGTAGAGCAAGCGATAGCAGAATTGAGTAGTGATGGTCAAGGTGTTAAGAGCGAAGATGCTGAAGAAAGAGATATTTTTGAGAACCTTCAAAACATTTTGGAAATCTTAAAATCTACTTTTTAAGTAAACAATATATAAACTAATTAAATGGAGTAATAAAGGAGTAATTATGAATATTTGGCACGATTTATCAGAAGATAGGGTTAAGGATAGTGAATTTACAGCAGTTATTGAGATAACTAAGGGTAGTAAGGCAAAATATGAATTAGATAAAGAGACAGGCCTTATACAACTAGACAGAGTGCTATCAACTTCAATGGTATACCCTACAAATTATGGTTTCATCCCTAGAACATTAAGCGAAGATGGGGACCCACTAGATGTATTAGTACTTTGTTCAGAGAATATACAAAGTATGTGCTTAGTTGATTGTAAACCTATAGCAGTTATCAAAATGGTTGACGGTGGCGATAATGATGAGAAAATCATTGCAGTTTGCACTCAAGACAAATTCTACAACAAATTTGAGAAATTGAGCGACATACCACAACACGTATATGATGAGATGGTACATTTCTTTGAGAACTACAAAACTCTTGAAAATAAACATTGTGAAATTTTGGGCGTAGAAGACGAGAATTCTGCTAAGCAAATCATCAATGAAGCAATCGCTAGATACAAAGATAAATATAACAAATAAAAAAAAAGAAATTTCATTTTCTTTTTTTTATATAATTTTTATTTAAGGTGAAATATGAATAATAAGACTATTAAATTATATCCTATATATGGTTCTTTATCTGGGGATTTATTATTTTTTGCGGCAATAAATACGCTATATTTAACAACCGTCAAAATGATAAGTCCATTTGATATTTCACTGATGAATACTATTGCAATGGCAATAGTTGTTATATTTAGACGTCCCTTCCTTAAATTAATTTTTATAATTGGGAATAATAATTCAATTAGGTTGGGGTCAGGTTTACTGCTATTAAGTGCAATTTTGTATACTTTTGGAGTGTATTATTCATTGTATGTGGGTTGTGTACTATATAGCGTAGGATTATTTTTTGTAGAGATGAAAGTAAGCATTCTAAAGAATAATTTGGAGATATTAGGTAAAGAAAAAGAATATTTAAAAATTGACTCTAAATCAAAATGTTTGTATAGTTTTTATACCTTAATTATCGCAGTTATAGTACCATTTATGTTTAATTATAATAATTATCTTCCTATGATTGCTTGCATATTCGTTGCTTTGACAGCTTTTATCTTATCATTTTTTATAAAAGATACAAAAACTAATAATGAACAACTACAAAAATTAGAAACAAAAAAGTTTGAATTTGATAAAAATTTTTTGATTATAATATTAATTATGGTTTTATTTGTTCCGCTAATTGTTCGAGGCGCAACTTATATAAAATTGTTAGCACAAGATGTGTTAATGATGGAACTTAACATTGATATCGTAGTGTATTTTATTAGTGGAATGGTCTTAATGTCAAGAATTATCAGATTTATTTCATCATTTATTTTTAATCGTATTTGTAATAGAATATCAAATATTCATTTTGTAATTTTAGGGATATTATTAGCAATTTCATATTTTGTTATTATTTTAGGTTATTATATACCTAACACATATGTTGGATATTCTTTTATAACTATAGGTTTTTCATTATTATTTGGGCTTATGGACCCCATTCAATTATTAATTAAAAATTTGATATTAAAAAAATACAGTGGAAATAATGTTAATAAGGCAATCTCTATTAATTATACCGCATTGACTTTTGGCCAATTATTTTTAAGTCTATTTGCAACATTACTGTTATTAGGGCTAGACTTAATATGTGTAATTATATTTTTTGAATTTTTTTCAGTAATAGAATTATTTTTATTAATAAAATTATATGTAATCTTAGCAGATAAAAACATACAGCAAAGACAAAATGAGCAATAAACTTAAAGTTATTGCTTTTTGTCGTAATTAGTTATTTCTAGTTTATTTAATTTATTTTATTATGTATTTAATATTATCAAATTAAAATAATTATTAATTAAATAATATTAATGTATAAATTGATAATTAAAATTGATAATTAATTAAAATATGAAATTATGAATTATTAATAAAAATATCATAAAATATTATACTATGTTACAATTTGTTTGACTTAAAATGTCAATATTGATATAATTATGTTGAATTTTGTAAATAAAATTGTTTTTTGCAAATACTAAT
>CALVIT010000034.1 GCA_944331845.1 uncultured Clostridia bacterium | reverse complement strand
TATGTTAATTTTAACATAAAAGGTATTAGTTTTAAAGTGGTTTTTATTTTTTAGGTGCAAAAATGGGGTTCACTTCATTAATTGGTTGTTCTTTTTTTAGTTTATATTTCAAATAATTGCGTTATAGCGTGTGAAATAAATTAATTGATTTATTAAATTATATATTTTTAGGGTCTATAATATTTGTGGGGGCTATAAAATTTCCCAAAATAAATTTTTTTTTGAGGGGGGGGGAACGGAAATAACTTTATTCTTTACTATGACTTTGTTGAGTCCCATTATTGACAAAGAACCTATATTCTAATTAATTTTGTTGTATTAAAGTAGTATTATCTATATTCTTATAAAAAGAATAGGGGAAATTGAGATGCAAAAATCTTAAAGAATATAGTTATGGCAACATAAGAAATAAGTTAAATATCAATATTGACAGCGTTCAATATGTATGGTATAATAATCTCAATCTAAGTTAGTAGGAGAATTAAGATGGTCAAAAAACAGTTAAAAAGAGAAGATGTATTTAAAGATTATGACACTATTGAGAAGAAAGTAAATGAAAGAGTAGGGATATGGATAGATCATTTTATCAATAATGAAGTTCATATTTCATTTTTGAACTCATTAATAATTTTTTTTGAACAAGATATTAATTTATTAATGGGAGATGGGTATGAAGATGAGAAAATAGAAATAAAAACAAATTTTATTAATCAACTTATTAAGTTAAGAAAAGACAAAAAATTATTAGATAAAAATAATATAAATAAAACTGACAAACTTCAGTATTTATTGAATAGAGAAAGTGAATTGATGGCTTTATATTGTTTAGATGATGTATCTAAAACAAAGAAAGAAAATATTGTTAAAATGTATGAATTTGAAATTAATTGTTTGCAAATCAAATTACATACAAAAAACTTGTTAATTGAAAGATTAGAAAGTCAATTAAATAACCTGAAGAATGACAAAGTTGCTAGATTACAAAAAGTTTTAGATTTTTTTGGTAATGAAAAATTGTATTCGAGCAAGGTAATTACTAATAGTGATTTAGCAAATAATAATCCAAAATTTTTTGACTATTTTGAGAATAAGCAAGATATAATAAAACATTTCTCAAATAGAGTTAATATTTTAACTTCACTTTATGCACAAGACAATATTCCAATAGAAGCAAAAAAACAAATTATTAAAGCATTTAATCTAGAAATGTCTTTATATGCTTCCGAAAAATTTAAAAATGATATTGATATGGAAAGATTGGAGTTAAAGTTGGCACTTATGTTAGAAAATTTAGCAGAGTATAAAAAAGAAGGCAAAAAAGTGTCACTTAATCAAACTGCACAAGATATACTAAGTGATAAAAAATATTATTTAGATGAAAGGGCTATTGAGTTATTAAATTTGTATAACAAAGCAAGGATTAGTTTTAATACCGCTGATAGATTTTTAATGATATTTAAAACTGACGCTTATTTATTGTATGGAACTAAAAATGAAGTAAATAATGTTGTTTTGAATTTTGAAAGAGAAATAAATAAATTGTATAAATTTTATCTTTACAATCAAGATTACAAGCCAAATGATATGATGAGTGGGTTTGATGAATATCTTTGTTTTTGGAATAAATTATTTAAGATATCGCATAGTGACATTCCTGAAGAAATATGGATAAATGCAAGAAATTCGCTTGTGTTAAATGCTAAATATTTGATTAAAATATACAAAAATAGTCGTGATGAAAATTGTTTCGATGATGTTAGAAATATTTATAAAATTTTGTTAGAAACTAGTTTGATTACAGATGAAATTAATGAAGAACTTAAATGTGCACTCTATGATGAATTTAATTTTTTATTAGCGAAAGCGGAAAGAAGAAAATTGTTAGCGATGGGCGATGGTAAAAATTTAAAAGAAATAAATAAAAATGATAAAAGTATTATGATAAATTTGAGTAGTTATTTAACAAAAAAGATTTATGACGATAGAGTTCCGGATGAAATTAAAGACGAATTTGATGGGATATACAATTTTTACTTAAATTATTTTTATGACAAGAAAGAACAAAAAAACGCTATAAAAAAAGAACTTTGATGACAGCGACAAAATAATATCTAATGAAATGACAGAAAGACAACAAAAGTAAACAATGCATTGATCCTGGACTTACAAAGTTAATATTGAAATTAATAATATTTAATAAAGAAATATTGTATGAATACATATAATTCAATATGTTAATTTTGTTGTCATTCATATAACTTAAATATGGTTAAATTATATCAAAAAAAATGGTATTTAAAATACCATTTTTTTTGTCAATGCTTGATAGGTTTATTTTTATTGCTTTTTTTATCATTTTTATTAGCAATGTCAGTTTTGTTATTACTATTGTTGTCATTATGTACAGTATTGGTAATTGTACCATTTTTATTGTCATTAATAACAATTTTAGTTCTATTGTTATTTCTAAAAAGTTTCGTCCAAAACCATTCATTTTTTTGTAGTGCTACCATTTCATATACGGTTAGTATTATTGTGTATAAGACTAAAATTAATAGTCCAACTAACCACCAAGTGAGCGGAGTTCCACTGATGAGTGGGGCGTTTAAGTACATATTGTTGTTTTGTCCTAATACATTATTACCAAATACTCCTGCAACCACCATAAATGCTAGTCCAATAGGTAGGGAAGTCCAATTCTTAAATGTAGGCACGAAATATTTTGTTGCTATAGATACCATAAATAGGTACAACATAATTGTATGGTACAACAACCCTGTGAATGGGTGTATATTGAATATATTATCAAAATATACTAGGAAATCTGGGTATATAAATGTAAGTAATCCGCCAATCATTCCTGCAAACATTGCATACTGAAAGATTTTGGTATTAGGTTTGAATATTAATACTACAATAGGCAAGATAAATCCCATCATACTGCAATATGTGTCTGGCAAAAAGTCTAAGAAATTTGCATCCCTTGATTTTGAGACTACTATTCTATTAATGATAATCATTATAAGTCCTATGATTGCAATTATTTTTACAACTAGGTACATTTTTTGTTGTGGGACAAATTTTTTTATAATAATTATTGAAGATATCATTACAAATAAAGTGATGACCATATACAAGATATGTTCTAATCCAAAAACTGACATATTTATCTACCTTTTTATTAATAAATTTAATGTGTTTGTTTCTTGTGATAGGGGTACCATAGTTATGTTTTTATTTTATAATTCTATTTGTAGAATACAAAATATGAAGTAAATACATAAATTAAATTCTAACTAATTTAATTGACACTGACTTATAAGTACTAACTATTTTGATTAAGACTGAATATAGAATTTAACTTCTCTAATATAAGACTAACTACTTTTATTTAAGATAAATACATTATAAATGTAATTTATCACAATTTTTTTTTAAAGTTGTTTATGAAGTTTTGCATAATCCATAACTTGTTTAACGGTGTCTATAATTGCTTTCTCGACATCATCTTTTTGTACGCCTAGTTGTTTAGTAGCAATTTTAGGGTCAATGTACGCATTTTGATTCTTGAAGTCCATTATTTTGACGGCATCTATGCCTGCTTCTAGACCTAATTTTTTATTAACTTTTTTTCTTCTACCTTCGCTAATCTTATATAGGAATGAATTTATATAAGGTACGTAAGGTTTCATATTTAGGCCTTGCATAATAACTTCGTTTATGTGCTTGTAAGTTAAGTTGTCTCCAGCGATAGGTATTGTTTCGCCGTGTTTTATGTTCTCGAATGCTCCGCATACTGCCTGTGCTACTTGTTTGACTGTTATAACGGGGATTGACCCTTTGAATGTTGCGAAATTATTAGACCTATACATTTCCATTATACTTTCGTAATGAAGGGGTTTCCTTTGTGGCATTACACCCCAGATTTGAGCAGGTTGTAATATTATTACATTCATTGAAGTCGTATTGAAACGCCTTGCGACATTCTCTTGTTCAAGTGTTGCCTTAATGTATGGGTGCCATTTCTCAAGTCTTAAATTTGACAATGTAGTGTTGAAATACTCGTATGCATTACTTACTAACACTACTTTTTTGACATTCGCATCTCTAGCAAGTCTTAGGATTCTCTCAGTTGTCATAACATTATGAACTTTGTAGTATTCATCAGCAGGGGCCTTGACTATTTCTAAGGCATTAGTGCTACAAGCGTACAAGAGCCAGTCTACACCTTGTATAAGTTTCATTATTTCGCCATTGCTCAATTCTTCAATATTGCCTTGAGTGTAATTAGTCATTTTGACGAACTTACTATTTTTAGGTAATGTTGTCAAACCAATACTATGTACTTCGTGTCCACGCTTGATTAATTCTAAAGATGTGTGATATCCTATCAATCCTGTACCGCCGAATATAAATGCTTTCATTTCATATTCTCCTTTGTTGTAGTATAACAAATAATTTTATAAATTTCAATGATTTTTGCAATTTAATCATATTTATGTTACAATTTAATAAAATAATTATGTTTAATTGTGTTCAAATTAACTTTTTTGTCAAATTTAGTTGTTAAAATACAAAAAAAATTATATAATAATATGTATTATTTTTGTGAGATTAATATTGCAAAAGAGATAAAAACTATTTTGATTTCTTACAAATAAATATTATAAAAAAAAAGGATTTTTATGAAATTTAAGTTATTAGTTATATCATTGATTACAATAGTTGTAGTTATGTTTGGCGGTTGTTCTAGCGGAGTAGTCGTAGGAATGAGTGCTTTACCGGATGGGACTATTAGACGGTCTTATACTATAGATTTAGACTATAATGAATTGAGTCAAAAATATACCGATACTGAGATAGAGGCTATATTTAATATTTCAAAACAGTATATTGAGAATTACTTAAATAATGTTGTAGAGAAAGCGAAAGAGTGTGCTTTAGCAAATGGTTATGTTTGGACTCCGGATGTGACACAATGTATTACAAAATGCGAAGCGGACAATAAGGAATTAAATATTGTCGCTACTATAATGTATTCAAGTGCTACTTTCTATAAATTATTTAACGAATATGTGTCAGGTGGTAGTGGAAGCGGGGAAGATAGTGAGCAAGAGCAGGAGACCCAAATTATAGAAGGGTTATTTTATGACAAAATAATCTTTATGCAGACAACCAATCCTGTTGCAGATGACCAAACTATACAAAAAATATACACAGATATTGAGAGTGACCTAAATGCACAAGGTATTAATTTTGAGTTCGATTTATCGCAAATTAATCTAGCGTACGATTACGCTATGCCGTACACTGATGCTCAAGTCAACAGAGTTAGAAGTGATGCTGATGAAGAGTATGTTGTTACAGAAGTCAACACAACTACAGGCAATTCATATAATATGAAACATTTTGTATGGCAATACAATGCTGATGGCGACAACACCATAACGCTATATAGGTACTCTATTAATTCTGTTGCGTGGTACATAACTGCTTTAATTTTGGTAGTTTTATTTGGGGCAATTATAACAATAGTATATTATGTTAAGAAAAAGACTACAAAGAATACTCAGCAAGCAAATAGCGAATCAATTGACAACAATAATGATAATTTAATTATGTAGATAGTGAAGGGCAATAATGCCCTTTTTAAAGGAGTGAGATGTCAAGGGAAGAGATACAAACGATAGTCGGTGAAATAAACGACAAAATGACTAATATAAAAAATCATTACGATTTAAGTTTGATGCAAGATAAGATTGAGAAACTTCAATCTCAAATGGCGGAGCCTGATTTTTATAGCGACAACAAAAAAGCAAGTGCAGTCGGTAAGGAGTTGAGGCATTTACAGGAGTTAGTCGAAGAAATAAGTAACCTAACAAAGAGAGTCAAAGATATCAATGAATTGTTAGACAGCGTAGATGATGAAGAATTTTTGATGATGCAAGACGACATAACACAAGAAGTTCAAAGCATTGCAAAAGATATTAGGCAATTATGGATTTGTGCATTGTTGAGTGGCAAGTATGATAGTTGTGATGCAATTCTCACTGTGCATAGTGGTGCAGGCGGTACAGAAGCGACCGACTGGGCTGATATGTTATTTAGAATGTACAGAAGATTTTGTGAAAGGCAGGACTTCGGGTTCAACATTATAGACATACAACCAGGAGATACTACAGGTATTAAGAGTGCAACAGTCGAAGTTGAAGGTGAAAATGCGTACGGTTTTTTGAAATGCGAGAAAGGTGTTCATCGTTTGGTAAGAATTTCGCCATTTGATTCGAATGCAAGAAGGCACACATCTTTTGCTAGCGTCGAAGTAATACCTGTCATTGAGAATGCTGATGACGGAGAATTTGAAATAAAAGACACTGATTTGAAGATTGATACCTATAGAGCAGGTGGTGCAGGTGGGCAACATATTAATAAGACTGATTCAGCAGTAAGAATTAAGCACATACCTACAGGAATAGTTGTTCAGTGTCAAAATGAAAGGTCTCAAATTCAAAATAAGGCTACTGCTATGAAGATTTTGACCGCAAAATTAGCAGAGTTAAAAGAACAGGAAGAACAAAAGAAGATGTCTGACATTCAAGGGCAATTAAAGAAAATTGAATGGGGTAGTCAAATTAGGTCGTATGTTTTCCACCCTTATACTATGGTTAAGGACCATAGGACAAATTACGAGACGGCGGATGTTAACGCTGTAATGGATGGAGATTTGCAAGAATTTATTAACGAATATTTAGTTAAGGCAAATATGAATACAAATAATTAATGTAAAAACAAATGATAATATAGAATAATATAATCTTTGTAATTATGAGATAAAATAATTTAAGGTAAAATTATGAGTATAGAAGAGAAAATGAAGGAGAAAGTACAACTACTTAAACAAAAAGACAGTGTTCTTATTTTAGGAATAGAAAGTAGTTGTGATGAGACAAGCGTTTCAGTAGTTAGGAATGGACAAGAAGTTTTGTCTAATGTTGTATCAAGTCAAATAGATATACACGCAGAATACGGCGGTGTTGTGCCTGAGATTGCAAGTAGAAATCATATCATTAATATAGATTATGTCTATAACAAAGCACTTAAAGATGCTAATATTACCGCAAGTGAGATAGACGCAGTAGCGGTAACTTATGGGCCAGGATTAGTGGGCGCTCTTTTGGTGGGACTAAATTTTGCTAAGGGGTTAGCATATGGGTTGGATGTTCCACTAATTCCTGTTAACCATATAGCGGGGCATATTTGTGCGAATTTCATCGACTTTAAAGACTTGAAACCGCCTTTTGTGTGCTTAATAGTTAGCGGTGGGCATACTGCAATAGTGTTGCAAGAAACATACACTACGCACAAATTATTTGGGTCTACTTTAGATGATGCGGTAGGCGAAAGTTTTGATAAGGTAGCAAGAATAATGGGGCTAAAATACCCCGGTGGGCCACAAGTTGATAGACTCGCTAAAGAAGGCAAAAATAACATTGTATTTTGTAAATCGCATACTTTTGATAACCCTTATGATGTGTCTTATAGTGGACTTAAGACGGCGGTAATCAATTATGTACATAATTGCACCCAGAAGGGCGAAAGTTATAATATTAGTGATGTCTGTGCAAGTTTTGAAAGTCAAGCATTTGATGAATTGATTAACAAAACTATCAAAGCGTCATTAGAGAGTGGCGTTAATAAAATAGCGCTAGCAGGGGGAGTCGCTGCTAATTCATATTTGAGAGAGAATATGACAAAACTTGCTGGACAAAAAGGTATTAAAGTTTACTATCCTAGTATGAGTCTATGCGGAGACAATGCGGCGATGATTGCTTCTGCAGGGTTTTATAAATTAAAATATAGCGACTTTGATTGTGATTTAACAATCAATGCACAACCGACTTTGCCTTTGGACACATCAAAATCATTTTTAGCATAATATATGTATTAGATTTGCAAAATGAAATGTAAATATTTTTACAGATTTTGTAAAATTTATATTGTAATTATAACTTAAATGACATTTAATTTTGTTGACTTTTGTCGAAATAAATTGTATACTTGTTGTAGAAAATTAGTCATTGCCCGTAAAGTGTGCATTGTCCAATTTTTGAATTCATAAGGAGGGCATATGGACGGAGAGTTTCAAGACGAAACTATCGTTTGTCAAGACTGCGGGAAAGAATTTGTCTTTACAGCAGGTGAACAAGCCTTTTATAAAGAGAAAGGTCTTCAAAACAAACCTAAACGCTGTAGAGAATGTAGACAAAAAAGAAAGCAAGCTAAGAATACTATGATGCAAGCCAGCGACAACTCAGCAACAAGCGATACTGTGGTATCAAAAAGAGAATTTTAATTGATGACTTTGTTATAACAAAGTTTTAGTGCTTATATATCTATAAGCGTAACAAAAAATCACACTTTGCGGTGTGATTTTTTATATATGATTTTGAATAAATAATAAGTAGATTATGAACCTTAAATTTAAGTTTAACAATTTAGTAGTTAGCAATAATATTTTTTCATAAATAAAGTGTAGACAACAAACCTAAAGAAAATATTATTAAGTATTTTTAAGTTAGTAATTTTAAATTTTAATTGTACAAATATTTTTCTCATAATATTAATATATTTTTGTTTTTTACTAAAAAAATTATCATTTTAAATTATTAAATGATAACTTTGAATGTATTAAATATTATAAAATATTTTATAATTAATTATCATAACAAAGATAACTATAATTTTTGTAGTACTCAAGTGCAATCTTATTTTGTAAAGCAAAGTTTTTTGTTTGGTCTTTTAATAGGATAGATTTCCTATTTTGTAATGTTTGAGCATCATTTGTTGGTTGCCCTGTACCGCCAATGCACCCACCTACGCACGACATAACTTCTACAAAATCAAATTCTTTGTACTTTTGTGATACAAAAAATTGTTCAATATTTCTTAATCCCATTATTTTAGCAACTTTAATACTTGTCTTTTGTTCACTTATTTTAAGGGGAACGATAATTTCACAAAGTGTATCAGTACAACTTGATATATTAAGTAGATTGGTAGGCGGTAGTTCATTTGTTTTTAGATAGTAGCAATTATCTATTATGCACTGTAATACTCCACCTGATGCACCAAATTTTACACTTTGTCCAACCAATTCATCGCATTGACAGTCAGGTATGTCATTAAGTCTTAACTCACATAAGTTTATCAAATGCACTAATTCAGCAGTTGTTAAGACTGCATCAGTTAATTGAATTTTGTCATTAGATAAATTAGCCTGTATATTTTTTAATTTCTCACAGTTATCGGAGCATTGTTGTTGATGCTGTGATAATTTATTTAGCAATTCTAATGACTTGCTACTTATCTTTTTGTTTTGTGATAAATTCTCTACATTTTGATTCGTGTCAAATTTAGACAATACCTTGCTCTCAATAAAATTGCTTTTAATCTCCAACTTTTTAGCAATGCAAGGGGTAAGTGCTATTATATAAATGTCTTTTGCATTCAAGTTATGTTTTTGTGCAAAAACGGTCTTAGTATAAGTAGCGATTTGTGCAATAGGAGTCTTCGCTTGACTGACATTTGGAATTAAGTCCTTGTGAAAATTTTGAATGTACTTCACGAAAGCAGGACAGCAAGAATTGAACATAGGCAACCCTTGATTTGTTTCTAGTCTATCAAGGAATTCATACGCTTCACTTATGGTAGTTAAATCAGCCCCAAATGCAGTATCAAATACATAATCTACACCTAACATTTTAAAGAAACCCACAATCTTAGATTGGAGATTTTGTTGTGGTAAATTAAAATACTCACCCAATGCAACCCTTGGAGCAGGTGCGGTAGTAACAACTACAGTTATTTTAGGGTCTAAAATTTTGCTAACAATCTCATTAAGTTGTTGAATACGACATCCGCCGACACATAAATTTACATTTTCCATATTATGAGTATAACACATTATCAAAAAAAAATCATTCATTTGTTAAATAAAAATTATTTTATCTAAATTTAATTAAATATTAATTACATAGATTTGAGCAATAAATAGCCTAAACCATATTGATTGCTTTTAATCTTTTTTTATGCTATAATTCAAGCAGGGAAAATTTTATGGACAAACAAATTAATAAAGAATTTGAAAAAGATTTTCATCAACGACGAATTGCATTTATTATAATTAATGATGAAATTTTGTTTCTAAAAAATAGTACATTGTCTCATTATGAGTGGTACAAAGAATTAACGGGTAGCGAGGACAAAAATGAGTTTAATAAATTAGTTAGGGGCTATTATCTTGATGGTAGTGTAACCTTTTATAAAGGCGATTTTAAATACGATGAGGAATGTATTAAAGCGGCTAATAATTATTGCTACAAAATTAAAGATGATTGTAAGGTAGATAAACTTAAAGTTTATTGTGGTGTGCTTGCCTTTCACAAAACTCAAAATCCGTGGCCAATGGATTTGTATTTAAAAGAAATATAATTAAAGTAGGGATTTTATGAAATTTATAGTTGCTTGCGATGAGAATGGTGGTATTGGTAATCAAGGTGATTTACTTTTTAGACTTGGTGATGATATGCTACACTTTAAAAATATTACAACAAATAATGTTGTAGTGATGGGTAAAAATACATATTTGTCTTTGCCAGAACAAAATCGCCCTCTAAAAAACCGAGTTAATATAGTGTTGTCAAGTACATTAAAAGAGAGTGAAGGTTTAGTCATAGCGAGAAGCATTGATGATTTGTTTAATAAATTAAAAGGGTATGATACAGAGAAAGTTTTTGTGATAGGTGGTGCATCTATTTATCAAGAACTGTGCCCATATTGTTCGTGTGGGTATGTTACCCATGTAAAAGGGCAATTTAAGTATGATGTTTCATTTTCTATTCCAAAAACATTTGAAGCGACAGAATATACGGAAGATAAAGTCGATAGCAAAACAAATATGTCATACAAAATAGTCAAATATGAAAATAAGCAAATAAAAGAATATAATTTTAATGCAAATAAGCACGAGAAACTTGAGCAAGAAAGATAAATGTAGTTGAAATACAAAACGCTAATTTACTTGAATATTACGCAGTAAATTGGCGTTTTTTTTGTGATTACACAATAAGTGAAATTAATGAAAATGGAAAATAGGATGAGTAGGTAAAAGTTAAATACAAAAACATAAGAAAGTTATATTTTTTCTAGGCTCTATATATTAATATCTTTGTTAATTTATAGCATATTTATTTTTTTGTTTTTGTCTAAATATGTTATTAAGTGAAGTGAAATCACTTTTCTATAGCGATTTTTGTTGCAACTTATATATCTTGCACCTTAAATGCTAAAAGTTATTGATTTTTTGCTAAAAATATATTATACTTAATATGTAAATTTTAAATTACAATATTTAATTATTTGAAAAAGTAAAACGAAATTAAAATAATGAATCAACAAAAATGGAGATGTATCGAAGTGGTTGTAACGAGACGCACTCGAAATGCGTTTGTCACGCAAGTGGCACGTGAGTTCGAATCTCACCATCTCCGCCAAAAAAAAGCAAGTTTTTAACTAAATTTGCTTTTTATTGTAAAGTTATGGAAAAATATATTTTTTTCATTAAGTTGATGAATTATACTATATCTGTTCTAAAACTATGATTTAGTTTTATGTTATGATAATCTTTAACTTATACTGTATAGAAGTTTTTATAATTTGTTTTTTAATTTATTTGTATATTAAAGTCGTTTGTTTTTGTTGATTTGCATAAAAATTTATTAATAATATATTCAATTATTAATACATATTTTTACATTTTATGTTATAATTTTTATGCTTAAGGAGAAATACATATGTTGTATAAAATGATAACAAAAGCTAGAGACTATTGGTTTGCAAGTAATGATTGTACAGTTAAAGAGTTGGTCAATTATATGTACGATAAGGGTGAAATGCGAGATTCGCAAATTGATGCTATTAAAACTTATTTGTTTCTTAAAATAAAATGTCAAAATAAACCCTTGTATCAGTGTATGATAGATGGACTTTTTAATAGTGAAATTGATATTTCTCAATTGGAATTAAAAGACTCAACTAAAAATATATTAAGAACTCAGAAAGAAGCACTTGCTCTTTATGAATATAGTTGTTTAACAGATGACAATGGTAGAAAAGTATTTGAATCATTAAATAATGAGATTAAAAAGAATGCAGAAAACATAAATTTTAAATATGCTATTAAACAAATGTTTAAAAATCAATTTTATGTAAATTATTTATTTAGTTTGCCGATGGGAGCTGGGAAAACATTTTTAATGGCATCGTTTATTTATTTAGATTTGTATTTTGCTTTAAGAGAACCAACAAATAAAGCTTTTGCTCATAATTTTATAATCTTTGCTCCATCGGGTTTAAAATCTTCTGTTATACCAAGTTTAAAAACTATTAAAAACTTTGATGCTACATGGATATTACCTGAAAGTGCTGTTAAGCAGATAAAAAATGTGTTGAAGTTTGAAGTGTTGGAAGAATCAAAAACAGCAAATAAGAGTAATAAAATAAAAAATCCTAATGTTCAAAAAGTTGCAACTTATCAACCTTTTGATTCTCTTATTGGACTTGTTCTAGTAACAAATGCTGAGAAAGTAATACTTGATAATGTAAAAATCAACAAAACAACAGGGCAAATTTCTTTTGAAGAATTAAATAAGGAAGAAGAAGCAATGAATGAATTAAAAAAGTTTATTGCTTATATTCCTAATCTTCAAGTTATAGTTGATGAGGTGCATCACCTGGTAGATGAAGAAGTAAAACTTAATGGCGTTGTAGATTATTGGTATCGTAATGGTAATATGAATAGTATGATTGGTTTTAGTGGAACCCCTTATTATAATAAAAGAGAATCGGTTAACTTTTCGAATAATCTTACATACAAAACGATACAAATTCCATATATTGTAAATTTCTTTCCATTAATTAAAGCGGTAGAGACATTTTTAAAAAAGCCTAAGATTAACATAGTTACAGACAGAGATAGTATGTTGATAATTGAGAAAGGATTGACTGATTTTTTTGAGACATATAAGGATACAATTTACTCTAATGGAACTTGTGCTAAAATAGCAATTTATTGTGGAAGAATTGCAAAATTAAGAGAAATGATTTATCCAAAATGTGTTGAAATTGTTACTAAATACGGACTTAATCCAGATGAAGTGATACTATGTTATCATGGAGCAGATAAAGAAAAAAAATATGTTTGTTCTAAACAAGAAGAGTTGGAATTTTTATCGCTTGATTCAAGTGTAAGCAAAAAGAAAATAGTCTTACTCGCTCAAATTGGAAAAGAAGGTTGGAATTGTAAAAGTTTAACAGGCGTTATTCTTTCGCAAGAAGGCGACTGTCCAAATAATATGGTTTTGCAAACTTCTTGTAGGTGTTTAAGGCAAGTTGATAAAAACTCTACAACAGAAACGGCAATAATATGGTTAAATGATTATAATGCAAAAATTTTAAACTCTCAACTAGATGAGCAACAACATACATCAATTGAAGAAATTAATAATGTTCAAAGAATTGAAAAAATTGATATTAGAAGATATGATAGAACTAAAAGATTAAAATTGCCTTATATAGATTTTTATCAATTTAAAGTTGAATATGAAACAGTTGAAGTTGAAGACAATGTATCAGTTGTAGAAAAACTAAAAAATATAAAACCTGAGAAACAAATAATAACTACCGTGCAACAAGATATTAAAGGACAAACTTTGACTCATATTGAATTTGAAAACGATTATGGCGATGAGATAACCACTTATTCAAAATGGTTGCTTGCAATATGTAAAGAGAGTTTTAATTTGCTTCAAATAAGTGATTTACATAAATATGATGACATTTTGAATAATATATTTGCAACTATAACTATCTGTAAAGATGAATTACATTATTTTAATAAACTATATGATATTTCTAAAATTAATAGTGAAATAAGGAAAGCTTTTCAAAAATCATACACATTCAAAACAAATGAAGAAGTTTTGTTTGAGACAAAATCTTTACTTAATAAAGATAATTTTACAGAAATTATTAAAACAAGTGATGCTTCAAAATTTTATCCATTAAAAAATGTTGTTGATAGAATTATACAAAGTGATAAGAGAGGTTCTTTTTATACGCCAGAGCAAGAAAAGGAAATTAAAAAATTAAAATCTGTTGGAATGGAAAAATATATTGATAAAGAATTTTTTCTTCCACCTGAAATTAAATTAAAAGATAAAACTTTTCAATATCTGCCTTATAATTTTTTACAAAGTGATTTTGAACAAAAAACATTTGCAAAGATTTTAATGTTGCCGGCTTTTCAAAATAATAATTTAGAAGTTTATTATAATGGAGATAGAGCACTTACAGAATTTAAAATCAAGTGCTATAAATTAAGAGGCAGTTCTTGGTATTACATTGGGAAGTATACACCAGACTTTCTGGTATTAAATAGAAAAAATGACAAAATTGACAAAGTTTTAATTATTGAAACAAAGGGCTCTGGGTTTGCAGAAGATAAAACATTTAATGATAAAAAAGAGTTTGTTAAAACAAAATTTTTAGAAATAAATAAAAATAGATTTGATTATTTCTATATGCAAGATAATGAAAATGAAAACGATGTGTTAAAAAGATTAAATGATAAAATTAACAATTTATTTAAGGAGAAAAATAAAAATGGCGATTAAATATGTTCCATATTTTCCAGAAACAATTAATGGACAGGCAATATTAAATAATTTTACTAGAACTCAAAGATTTTTGAAATATAAAGACAATGAAAATGTTTATAATAGCATTGCAAAAGGTATGCCTTTATATGAAATGAAAAGTATTGAAAAAGTAGGTAAAAATAAAGATAACAATCTTGTTATTCGTGGAGAATGTCTTTCTGCTTGTGCTTATCTAAAAGAAAATAATATAAATGTTGATTTAGTTTACATAGACCCACCTTTTGCAAGCGGTGCAGATTATGCAAAGAAGGTTTATATTCGTAGAAATCCAAAAGTAGATGAAGCAATTAAAAAAGCAGAAACTGAACTTAATAATGATGATTTAAAAGCATTTGAAGAAAAAATGTATGGTGATGTGTGGAATAAAGAAGCATATCTAAATTGGATGTATGAAAA
>CALVIT010000033.1 GCA_944331845.1 uncultured Clostridia bacterium | reverse complement strand
CCGAAGATGAATACGCACCACTTGTTAAGAATTTGAAAGGGAAATTAATCGATGTAGGTTCTAGCCGTTCTGGTATCTTAAATCCTTTCCATATTAACGCGACATTACAAGAAGATGATGATGAGTATGGACAAAGTTCAGAAGATTTGACTGAAGAAGAATTGCAGGCACTACAAGACAAGAAGCGTAAAGAAGGAGATGCATACGCTTTGCATCTACAATTTTTGGAAGAGTTCTTCCGTATTATTATGGAAGGTATGCCAAGTGATGCCTTTGAGTTATTGAACTCGCTTGTTGCAGATACATATAATAGAAAAGGTATCAATATGCATACGGATGTAACCAAACTTAAACCTACAGACTTCCCAATCTTCGATGATTTGTACGCATTAGTATTAGAGAGAATAGAGAAGGAAGAAGACCCATATCATAAGCGTAATCTTCAAATAATAGAGAACTATGTAAAGAAATTTGCTACAGGTGGTAGAAATAGTAAGTTGTGGAACGGCCCAACATCTATTGAGACTGCTGAAAACTTCGTTACATTCTCGTTCTTGTCATTGATTTCTAATAGAAATACAATTACGACAAATGCACAAATGTTGTTAGTATTTAAGTATCTTGAGAATGAAATTATTAGAAATAAGGACTTCAATACACTAAATGACAGTAACCGTAAGATAGTCATAGCGGTTGATGAGGCACACACATTCATTAACCCTAAGTACCCTATGGCACTTGACTTTATGGCACAAATGGCTAAGAGAATTAGAAAATACGGTGGTATGCAAATAATTATTACACAGAACATTAAAGACTTTGTGGGTTCACCTGAAATCGCTAGACAATCTACAGCGGTTATCAATGCTTCACAATATTCAATGATATTTAGCCTTGCACCTAACGATATATCTGACCTTGTAGCACTATATCGAAATGCGGGTGAAATTAACGAAGATGAGCAAGATAGCATTGTTACAGCGAATATTGGTGAATGTTTCTTCATCTCTGGTCCACTATCCCGTACAACACTAAAGATTTCACCATTAAGAACAGTGCAAGAAATATTCAGTAATGTAAGAAAATAACTACTCTCACGTGAAGTGAACCCCATTTTTTAGGTGCAAAAATGGGGTTCACTTCACTCACGAGTAGTTTTTTTTTTGTAGTTTTTTTTGTTAATTATAATATGACTCTCTGTCAATAATGGGGGCAACAAAGTTATAGTAAAGAATGAAGTTTTTTCGTTCCCACCTAAAAAGAAATTTTTTTTGGTAAATTTTATAGCCCCCCCACTAATATTATGTGTTCTATAATATAAGTTAAATTATATGCGTAGGAATTTGTTTTTAAGGTATGACTATATTTTATACTGTTTTTTGCAAGAATTTTTACAAAACAATATTAATTTAAGAATTTATGTATATTTTAAATGACGTGTAGCGAAAAATTAAATGCAACAAAATCACTATAAAAAAAAGTGATTTTCCTTTATAATATATTTACAAAAAAAAACAAAAAAGGAAATATCACTATATATAGCATACCAAATAATTTTCGTAATTTTAACCATTTATCTAAAGATGGGTGCATAAAAAAATTAAATGACGCGTAGCCGCGTAGCGAAAAATTAAATGATATTGACATTAAATTAAATTTATGTTATACTCAACTAAAATGTAAGGAGTAATTATGAAATTAATTGATGAAAAAAAATATTGTGAAGAAAAATATAAATTTTTGTTATCAAAAAAAGAATATTATCAAAAAGTTTTAAATGATTTTGAGAGTTCACAAAAACTTTTGAATAGGGCAAGCAAAGTTTGTAAGTATGCAAGTTGCTTTGCAGGTGGCGTAGCAATCTTCAATTCTGTAATAATAGTACGAGATATTGTGGAAGGAGATTTTAATGGAGTTAAATTATTGTGGCCCGCTATTTTATTTACTTTAAGTTATGTAAATTATTCTTTAAGTAAATCAAACCTAGAAAGCTATAATGAACAACAATCAATATATAATGATTATTCAGAAGAATTAAATAAATATAGTGAAGAACTAAAAAAATGTGAAGAAGAATTAAAGAATATTGAAAGAAAAGAAAAAGAACTAGAACTAGAAAGATAATTAGCATTATCTCAAGATTTAATAAAAAATAATGGTGTTGTAAATAATTTTTTAGAACTCTAATTTGTATAAAAATATTTTAGAATTTTAAACATTTAAAATATTAGTGTAAACGCTTTGTAAAGTATGTAGTGTATTATTTTTTTAATTTAAACATCAAAAAGATTGGGATATAGAACTCCCAAAGGAATTTTTTTATAGGTTTTGCATTTAAGTTAATAATTTGCAATATAATTAATTATAAGTGACTTATTTTTTGTTAACCTTAATTACATTGTTATAATAAAATTATTAATGATGGACTACAAATAAGAGTGTTATTACGCTTTGAGTTTTGAGATTATTGAGTTACTATGCCCAAACTCAATGATAGGGCATAATCTATGTCTTTCATCATTGATTTCGGTAAGGTGCCCAAACATTCGCCTAGTCTTTTTTTGTCTAATGTTCGTATTTGTTCACACAATATTATGGAGTCTTTAGTCAGTCCATAATTCTCACAAGGTAATTCAATGTGCGTTTGTAATTTAGCTTTAGAGAGTTGACTTGTTATAGCAGCGACTATTACAGTAGGGGCATATTTATTGCCAACATCATTTTGTAAGATTAGAACAGGGCGAATACCACCTTGTTCACTTCCTACTACAGGACTTAAGTCTGCATAATATATTTCCCCTCGCTTAACAGTCATTTTATTCTCCTTTCAAATATTTAAGTTGTAGAGTTAGACTTTGATTCTCTACTTCAACATTGAGTTTATTAATCTCTAAATAAGAGAAATCCATTTTTTTCATTTCTCTTTCCATTTTATGCAAGTCATTAGTATATTTGTTACTATTCTTATTGTTTTTTTTGTTGTCTATATTCAATTATTGCCTCCAATAGATAATTTAATCAGTTTAGTTTGTCTATTTTATAAAAAAATATTAATTTTTGTTTTGGTAAAAAATTATTTGTAGAATATAAGTAATAATAAATAGGTAAAAATTGATTATATAAGTGAGTACGCTAATAAAATTATTTGTGCGATTATAATTTATTGTAAAGATAATCATAGATTTTTAATTAGAATAATGTTAACTTAATTTAACTAAATACAACTTGATTAGGTATACTAATCTTAAATTTTTTGTATTATTAATTATTTATTATAAGATTTAGTTAGTTTATTTCAGTTATTTAATTATTTTTATAAAATCTTATTTTTTAATTAATAATTAAAGAATAAATAAAGAAGTTAAATAATTTATTATTATATAATATTCAGTTTATTTTTTTACACTTATTGTATGTATTAAATAGTTGTATTTTAGTAAATAATAATCATAACAATAGCATTCTTTAAAAAAAAATTAATATAAAAATTAAAAAATAGTAGTAAAAAATAAAAAAGTGTGATATAATAAATTTAGCACATTTATATTTGATTTTTTAGGCTAAATAAGTAATCGAATTGCGTAAGCAATTAGGAAAGTCCGAGCATCATAGGACAGGGTGCAAGCTAACGGCTTGTGGAGGCAACTCTAAGGAAAGTGCAACAGAGATATACCGCCACATTTATTGTGTGGTAAGGGTGGAAAGGCGAGGTAAGAGCTCACCAATGCTTATGGCGACTTAGGCATTCTGTAAACCCCACCTGATGCAAGGCAGAAAGTCATTAAGGGCTGTCCGTCCGACTTTCGAATTACGCCGCTTGAACTTGTTGGTGACAGCAAGGCTAGATAGATGATTACTCTCGACAGAACTCGGCTTATGTTTAACCTAAAAAATCAAATATAAGTGTGCTACTTTAGTTAACTATGTAGTCATTTTATAATATTATATTAATGTATCTAGGGGGATATGTTGTTATAAATAACCTAATTATTTATTAAAACTATATTGATATCATATTTGAATTAATTTTAAAATTTTTTATAAAATAACTAACATATTTTTGTTTTGTGTGTTATAATATGCAAGGTAAAGCATTATGAGATTAGGGAATAGAGTAAGACAATTTTTTGTAGACAAAAATTTAATATCAATCAAATATGAATATCCACAAATATTTATAATTGCCGAAGATAATATTATAGTAAGGTTATCTTCCAAAGTTATAGATATTTTAAAATTAAATAATGGCATTAATTTTATAGATAGAGTTTGTGATAAAACAATTTTTGATTATTACAAAAAATTAAATTTCATTGAATTAGTTAAGGTAAATAATATTGAGTACTACAATGTAACTAAATTTGGCGAATTATATTTACAAACAAAGTATTCTAGTTATGAACCGACTCAACCTATTTATGATTACATACCCCGTGATGTAAATAACAATTACAATAGGAAAGCGAATAAAAATCTCGAGAGATAAAAAATATTTATACATAATATATTTGACACAAAGGGAGTGTAAAATGTTAAAATTATATAATACAGCAAGTAAACAAAAAGAAGTTTTCAAACCATTAAGACCAAATGAAGTTACAGTATACTCTTGTGGAATGACAGTATATTCATATCCGCATATTGGGCATATTAAGGCATATTTGATGAGTGATACACTTGTTAGATACTTAAGAGATTTAGGGTATAGAGTTAAGCAAGTTATGAATGTTACTGATGTAGGTCATAACTTGAATGATAGCGATGACGCTGATGACAAAATGGAAGTGCGAGCAAAACAAGAGAATTTGACCCCTTGGGATGTCGCTAGAAAATATGAGAAAATGTTTTTTGATAATCTCAATGAGATGAACATTTCTAGACCTAGTATAATTGCTAGGGCGACCGAGAATGTAAACTATATGATTGATTTAATCAAAAAATTAGAAGAGAATGGCTTTGTATACAAGACAGATGTAGGGTTACAGTTTGACACTTCTAAATTTCCTAATTATGCGAAATTTGCTAATCTTGATTTGGAGAACCAAAAAGCAGGGGCAAGGGTAGAAGTTGATGATGGTAGAAAGAACCCTTGGGATTTTGCTTTGTGGATTCTAAACAAACCTAATCACATTATGAAATGGGATAGTCCTTGGGGAGTAGGTTACCCTGGTTGGCACATTGAATGTAGTGCAATGTGTCTACATTATCTAGGCGAACAAGTTGATATACACACAGGTGGGGTAGACCATATTAAGATACACCACACAAATGAGATAGCACAAAGCGAATGTGCAACAGGCAAAAAGTTTGTAAATTATTGGATGCATAGCGGGCATTTGATGGTAGATAATGCTAAAATGTCAAAATCATTAGGCAATGGTTATACACTAGAAGACCTAAAAAGTAGGGGATACCATCCTTTAGCATTAAGGTATATGTTGCTTAAAGGCGACTACAAAAAACCATTTAATTTCACTTGGGAAAACATCCACAATGCACAAACAGAACTTGTTAAGATTTGGCACGCAATGAGTAAAATTGTCAACAATGTTGGTGGCGAAATATTGGACAAATACCTAAATCGTTTTAGAGATGCATTAGATGATGACTTGAATACTTCACTTGCTATAACTTCTTTGTGGGATTTAATAAATAGCAAAGAATCTTCAGCGGACAAATTGGCTACCATATTGAAGTTCGACAAAGTATTAGGACTAGACCTTGAGAACGCAGATTATAGGTTAAATGAACTAGAAGATTATCAAGGAATAAGTCAACTAGACAAACAAAACGCTAGATTATTGCTTAAAGATAGAGAGCAAGCACGCAAAGACAAAAACTATGCTTTAGCGGATGAAATAAGAAATAAGATAGAGAGTATGGGCTTTGTTATAGAAGATAACAAAGAAGGTTCATTTGTTAAATTACCTGACTACGGCAAATTACGATAATTAAATTAAAATACAATAAATTTTACTAGTAGGATAAAAATTTCTTTTTGAAGCAGGAGATACTATGGAAAGAATTGGATTGGGATTAGCAATATTTTGGCTTTTTGGGTTAATATATTTTGCATCAATATTGGGTACTGTGGGTCTTATCTGTTATTTAGGAATATCTTTATTAATAATATTAATTACATTTTTTGTACTACAAGAAAAACAGCAAAAACTGGAAGAAGAAAAACAACAAAAACTGGAAGAAGAAAGTCGAAAAAAAATATTAGAAGAAAAACGCAAAGAAAGAGAACGAAAAAGAAAGATAGAAGAAGAAAAAAGAAATCAACAAGAAATCAAGTTTATAGGAGAAAACAGTTTATTAATAAAAAAATTAGTTACTTTAAATAAAAATTATAATAGTAATGAAAATGTTTGTAAAAATCATAATATGGACTACATTTGTGTAAATAAGAAAGAGTTTGATAATTTTAATGTTGATAATTTTTTAGTTCAAGTATTTCGCAAAGATTTAAATTTTTATAATGATTTTAAAAACATAGTTGATGAAGAAGAGAAAAAATGGAATAATTATTCTAAAAAATATAATGATTTAAAAAAATATGGAATTAAAGAAGAAAATTATAATTACTTTGTACCTTTTCAAAAATTTAAAGAATATGAAGACAAGATTTACAAAACAGGGAAAAAAATGAAATATGATTTGCCATCATTTACGGTTAATTTAGAGTATACTACACCTGCTAATAGATTTTTTTATAGAAAGCAATTTTGTAGAGATTATAATGAATTTTTGGGTCTTGTTGAAATCGCAAACCAACCTGAAGAAGAAAAGGTTAGTCAATCGAGTTTAAGGTCATTAGATAAGGAAAGGCAAAAATTAGAAGCGTTTGAAAAAGAATTAAAACAGCAAGCAGAAAATTTGAAAAAACAACAAGAAGAGTTTCTACTTGCAACAAAAGGACATATTTATTCGGGAGATGTTAGTAAAGAAACGCCACAGCAATATAATACGGGTATTAATGAAGAAAAAATTGAAACTAAATCAATAATGGACAACCTAAAAGAATTAAAACAAAAATTTGAAAGCGGTGAAATTTCATATGAAGAATATGAGAAGAAAAGAAAGGAACTAATGTAAATGACAGGGGATGAAGAACAATTACAACAAGAGATTGAAGGTCTAGAAAAATATAAGGAATATTTAAAATCGCAAATAATTGAACTTGATGATAGAGTATTATTTCAAGAGTTTGGAGTATATCAACCTCAATATAACTTTGCAACTTTAGATAATTATAAGGAAAAATTGACCGAAATTAGAAATGCGCAAAAAACAATGATAAAAAATGGAACCGCTGCAATATGTAAGACAAATTGGAAAGTACGAGGTAGTGAAAATATTGGGAAAAAAACGATTGCTGAAAATATTAAACAAACATTAAGAAATTTTAATATTGAATGTGATTTGGTAATTAGTAAAGTTAAATTTAGTAATTATGAGAATAGCAAGGAAAGAATTTTTAAATCATTTGTATTGCATAATCAATTAAATGAAACGAAGGATATTGTAATAAGTGATGATTATTATAGACTAAAAATACAAGAACTTAATTTAGCATATGAATATCAACAAAAAAAACAACAAGAAAAAGAAGAACTTAGGCAAAATAGAGAAGAATTAAGAGAAGCAGCAAAAGTTGCAAAAGAAATAGAAGAAAAAAGAAAAGAGTTAGAAAAAGAACAAGAGCACTATCAAAATTATTTAAAGAAAATTAACGAGCAAATTGAAGTTGAAAATAGTGAAGAAAGAAAAAAATATTTATTAGATAAAAGAGAAGAATTAAATAATAATGTAAACGATGTTAAATTGGCTTTAGAAGATTTAGATTATAGAGAGGCTAATCACAGGGCGGGTTATGTTTATGTCATATCGAACATAGGTGCTTTTGGTGAAAATGTATATAAAATTGGAATGACTAGAAGGTTGGAACCGGAAGAAAGAATTGCTGAATTAAGTGGGGCTTCTGTTCCTTTTAAATTTGATATACACGCAATGATATTTTCTAATGATGCACCTAAACTTGAGGCAGCGCTTCATAATGAATTTGCTGATAAAAAAGTTAATCTTGTAAATAGTAGAAAAGAATTTTTTAAGGTTTCGCTTGAAGAAATTAAAAAAGTAGTCTATAAAAATCACGATAAGGCAGTTGATTTTATAAACGAACCAGATGCGGAGCAGTACAGAGAAACTATTATGCTAAGAAAAAGAAATACCTAACAAAACTAAATAAAAAACACGAATTTATTTTTCGTGTTTTTTATTAATTATATTGCTAAAAATTTTATTTTTTAAATCTATTTTGTAATGACAAAAATTCTTCAAGAGAGATAGTAGGTTTTCCGCTATCTATAATCAATTCGCCGCTTACACCATTTGTGTATTTATTAATTTGTCTATTAAGTTTTGCTTCATAACTTGTGGCGTTTGATTCGCTCTCTTCGTCGGTACTTGAGTTAGGTATTGTCGTTGTGGATGTCGCTTGCATAGCGTTATTTTTGTGTAGGTTCTCTTCCGCAATTTCTATTGCAGATTTTGTTTCTATAGGTTTACGGCGAAGAAGTGTGAAATATCCGCTTGCAACTGCCATTTTCTCAATAGTAGGGGTCTTAGACATATCAATACCTTGTGATACGCAAGGGGCATACGCAATTATAATACTTGGGCCTTTATGTTCCATCGCTTCAGTGAAGGCGGTCATCGCTTGATTAGGGTTAGCACCTATACAAATTTTAGCGACATAGACATTGTCATACTGCATAGCAATACCCGCTAAATCTTTCTTTTGTGTTTTCTTACCACTTTGAGCAAATTTTGCAATAGCGCCGATAGGGGTAGATTTGGATGCCTGACCACCTGTATTTGAATATACTTCGGTGTCTAGTACAAGTACATTGACATTTTGACCACTTGCCAAAATATGGTCAAGTCCGCCATAACCTATGTCATACGCCCAACCATCTCCACCGATTATCCAAACATTCTTAGGCATAACTACATCAAGTAATGAGATAAGTTTTTTTGTATTTTTGCATTTATTTTTATGTTTTAATGCTTGTAACAAATCAAAGTAAATAGATTTACATACTTCATAATTATCTAAGTTATCAATCCATTTCTTGTACAAAGTATCAAATTCTTTGTTAGTCTGTGATATCTTCTCCCAGACATTTTTTAAAGCATTTCGTCTTATTTGTGTAGCGAGTTTGATACCTAGTCCAAATTCTGCATTATCTTCGAATAGACTGTTAGCCCACGCTACGCCAAGTCCATCTTTAGACTTTGTATAAGGGCAAGAAGGGTATGACCCACCCCAAATGCTTGAGCAACCTGTAGCATTAGCGATGAGCAAACTTTCTCCGCAGAGTTGTGTTAATAATTTGACATACGCAGTTTGACCGCACCCAGCACAAGCACCGCTGAATTCGAGAAGTGGTTTCTCAAATTGCGAAGTCTTTAGGTTAATTTTGCCTTGATTTGGTAGTGCTTCAATAGAATTAAATTTTTTGTAGTTATCAAGTAATTTATCCAAAGCACTTTCTGCTGAAGACATACTTAACGCTTTTTGTCTAGCAGGGCAGACATTGACACAATTAGCACAGCCTGTACAATCAAGCGGACTAACTGCTAAACAGAATTTATTTCCATCCTTATTTAATTTGTCAACGCTCTCAGCGCCTTTGTCATTTGTTGTTTCTTTAGCACGAATTGCTGCGTGTGGACAAACAAGCGAGCATAAGTTACATTGTATACAATTCTCTTTGTGCCAAATTGGTAGGTCTGTAGCGATTCCTCTTTTTTCGTATTGAGATGTGCCTACAGGGATGCTTCCATCTGCACTGAATGCTGATACAGGGATATTTTGACCTCTCAATTTCTCCATAGGCAACATTATATTATTATAGAATTTGTCATTAATATTATTTACCTTAGCATTAACTGCGTTGCCTTGTAGTGTCTCTACATTAACCTGTATAACTTTGTCGCCGTACTCAATCGCCTGTATGTTAGCATTAACTATATCTTGACCAAACTTTGAATAACTCTTTTGTACATATTGTGCCATTTCTTGCTTTGCTTTGTTATAATCAAGAATATTTGTTAGATAGAAGAATGCACTTTGCATAATAATATTTATTTTATTTTTTAGCCCTAACAATTTTGCTATCTTGAGTGCATCTATCATATAGAGTTTAGCATTTTTCTTTTTTAGATTGTCGACAAAATCTTTTGTCAAAAATTTGTCTAATTCATTTATATCAAAAGGGCAATTCAATAGTACTATGCCATTTGGTTTTAAATATTGTAGAACATCAATTTTTGAGATAAAACTAAAGTTGTGTACAGCCAAGAAGTCGGCATTGTCTATTTGGTATGGTTCATTGATAGGCTCTTTGCCAAAGCGCAAATGACTTATAGTCATACTTCCGCTTTTTTTTGAATCGTACACAAAGTAACCTTGTGAATACATACCGCTAGCATTACCTATAATTTTAGCACTATTCTTGTTAGCACTAATTGTACCATCTCCACCGATACCAAAAAATACACATTTGTGGTTATCATTGATAATCTCAAAATCGTTATCAATTTTTAGAGAACTATTAGTGATATCATCATTTATGCCTACAGTGAAGTGATTAATAGGTTCATTGCTTTGTAAGTTATCAAAGACTGCCTTCGCCATAGCAGGATTGAATTCAAAACTGCCTAATCCATATCTTCCACCTATTACTTGAATATTTAGTCCTTTTTGGTTAATAGCGACACAAACATCTTCAAATAATGGTTCGCCGATAGCGCCATTCTCTTTAGTTCTGTCTAGAACTGCAATTTTTCTCACAGAATTAGGAAGAGCATTCACAAAAAATTCTGCATCGAAAGGGCGGTATAGTCTAACATAAAGCACACCTAGTTTAGCGCCTAAAGAATTTAATTGTTCGCAAACTTCCCTTAAGACAGCGCAACCACTTCCCATACAAACTACGACAAATTCGGCATCTTTTTTGCCATAATAATCGAAGATATGATATTCTCTACCGCAAATGCCTTTGAGTTTGTGGAATTCTTCTTCGACTATGCTAGGTAATTTATTATAAAATTCATTGCTTCTTTCTCTATTAGCAAAGTACACATCTGCGCTCTGTGATGTTCCATACATTTTTGGGTCAATATTTTGTAAAGCACGAGTCTTAAAAACATTAACGCAGTCAAAATCAATCATTTGAGTTATGTCATCATCGCTCAATACTTCAATCTCATTTACTTCATGACTTGTCCTAAAGCCATCAAAGAAATGAAGGAAAGGTACGCTAGATTTTATCGCTGATGCGTGAGCGATTAAACTAAAATCTTGTGCTTCCTGCACTGAAGTAGAAGACAATAGCGCAAACCCTGTGCTTCTAGTCGCCATAACATCGCTATGGTCGCCAAAGATAGACAAAGCGTGTGTCGCCAATGCTCTTGCTGACACATGTATGACGCAAGGGAGCAATTCACCAGCGATTTTGTACATATCAGGTATCATTAATAGTAAACCTTGACTAGCGGTGAAAGTAGTTGCTAGACTTCCGCCCCTTAATGCTCCGTGCAATGTTCCAGCAGCACCACCTTCGCTTTGTAATTCTACTACTTTTGTAGTACTTCCAAAGATATTTTGTACCCCTTGTGTTGCCCATACATCGCACAATTCAGCCATTGTGCTAGAAGGGGTAATAGGGTAGATTGGGGCAATCTCACTAACCTTATATGCAATTTGTGCACAAGCGGTATTGCCATCCATAGTGCTATGTTTAATTTTCTTATTTTGATTGTTCATAATAACCTCAAATATAATTATATACATTTATATTTTTTTTAGCAACTAAATTTGTGTCGCAATAAAAATTTAGGTAATTTTACAAAGTTAAATGACGAAAATAGTTAATTATTTTGTATAATTATTAATTAAATATTAATTATAGAAGAATAATACAAATATTTTCGTATGTCTATTGACAAATTTTATATAATAGTATATAATATAGCAAATAAATAAAGGGAGTTGTAACTATGACTAACTTAAATGAGTATAAGAGAGAAAGAGAAAACAAAAATTATTTTAGAGTTGTAAGAGATAATTTGAGTCTCAAAAAAAGAACTGCAACTTATCTAGGCGTAGGAGCATTAGCAGGGGGTGTTGGTGCACTTGTTATGTTAATTCCTGCTATAGGCCCAATAATTGCAGCACCTACTTACTTTACTGTATTGTCAGTAAGTGCTAACTTAGTGGGGGCGGCGGCTTTTGGTGCTGCACCTGTCTTAGTGCAACACTATGCTATAATGCGTAGGGACAACAAATTGATGAATGCTGAAAGAAGTATTCAATCTGCCGCTAGAATACAATTAAAACTCAATGATAAAGAGAATATGAGCGACAAAAAGTTTGCTAAACTTAGTGCAAAAAGAGATAAGAAATTAAATAATTTTGACAAAGTTTATAGAATGTACGAGAGAAAGACTAAGAAATTAGCAAGCAAAATGGACGCAACTTATGATGTTGTAAATGATAGTCTTGTCGAAGGCAGTGAAAAGAAAGGTACTTTCTTATATGAACGCAGAATGAAAAGATTGAAGAAAGTATCAAGAGTATATAGAGACTTACACGAAGACAAGGTTGATTTCTACAATATTAAATATGGAGATGCTGCGGAAGATTTTAGACAAAATTTTGCAGAAAGAAGAGCATCTCATAGAGCTAAAGTTGGTGCTACTGCTGTTGCAGGTGCGACAAAATCAGGTGCTATCAAAGCTGGTAAGGCTACCAAAAAAGGCGTAGTAGCAATGGGACACGGAGCATACGCAGTTGGCGCAGGTGCTGTATGGGGCGCAGGCGCTGTTGCAGGGGCAACTAAGAGCGGAGTCAATAGATTTAAAGCATTCGTTGATAATAGAAGAAATGGAAATGCTACTCAAGAAGAAAATGAAAACATAAATACATCGCATAATATTACTGGTTCAGTTAAAAATGGATTTAATAAAATATATGGAGCGACAAAAGGTGTTGCAAAGACCTTCAGTGAGAAAGTAAAAAGTTATTTCAACGATGGTTATCTTGAAGGGGCAAAAACTATTTACACAATGCCAATCTACCAAAGAGCTGATAGAGATGACTTGTCCTTGTATGAACAATTTATGCTAATTAAGGAAACTTACCCTAATTATAAACAAGAAACCAATCTAATTAGATATAATACTAAAACAAATGCCTATGACTTAGTTCAACCAAAATTCTATAAGAAGTCATTAGTTAGCAAAGGAACTTATCTAAATGATTTACAAAATCAAAGCATATACGCAGGTCCATTATCAATGTTAGATGGTGTAACTATGGATGATTATGTAAATTATTATTCGAACACTGTTTATGAAGATAAGATGAATGCTATAAGTGAAGATATCAAAAATATGGATGAGAGATTTAAGACTGTTGAGAAAACAATTGATGAAGGAAGTATCAAAACTCAATCTCCTGAGTGTGATATATTCATTCAATTAGACTTAGATTCTCCTAAATGCACAATCAGCAGAAAGTTTGATGATGTCCAAAAGGCTTTAGCATACACACGCTTTGTACAAAGAATTGGTTCAAGTAACTTTGAGAAGGGTAACTGTGATTGCTTTAGAGTTACAACTTGGCAAAAAGTTTTGAATGGTATCTACAAACCTGTATATTCATTATCAAATGTTGTTGATGAGATGGAAGATGTCAAAGATTGTAATGTAGAGATGAGAAATGCTTTCTTAAGAGAAATGAGAACATTACACAAGAATGATTATGTCAAGAATCAAACTGTTACTCCATTATCAACATTAGAATTGATTCAAAAGATTGAGAATTTGTCAGGCAATGGAAATTATACTGAGCAAGAACTCAAACGAATATATAGTGAAATGACATCTGTTGACTTGAATTCTTTGATTGGCGAAGAAAGACTTGAAGACGAGAAGACATTCAGTCAAAGAGAAAAAGAGTTCTATCAACTACAATTCTCTAGGAGTGTTGGAAGAGAACCTAATTATATCGTATAATATATAGATGACACCTAACAATAGGTGTTTTCTATTTTATAAGAATATTGATACAAAAAAGTTCTTAAAATACTTGATTTTATAATTTAATTGTGTTATACTAACAACAATGACTTCGAGCGGTCCTCTATAGTTAATGATTATACTCTATACGAACGCAAATAAAATAGGAGGTGAAAAGTCATGAACATAATTGATGTTATCGATAAAGAGAATGAGAAACAAAATGTTACACCAGTTAAAGTTGGAGATACAGTCAAGGTTTATGTTAAGATAATTGAAGGCGACAAAGAAAGAATTCAGTTATTTGAAGGCGATGTTATCGCTAAGAAGAACGGCGGAATCCGTGAAACATTCACCGTAAGAAGAATCTCTTATGGTGTTGGCGTAGAAAGAACTTTCCCAGTACATTCACCTAGAATCGATAGAGTGGAAGTAGTTAGACACGGTAAAGTTCGCAGAGCAAAATTGCACTACTTACGCAATCTTACTGGTAAGAAAGCAAAAATTAGACCAGTTATTGAATAGCACACATTTGAACACCAAATGTGTGTTTTTTATGTAATATAACATATCTATTATAAATTGTTAAAATGTCTATATATAAAATTGTTAGGTATTTTGCTTGCAAAAATTGATTTATTCAGTTATAATAAAAGTTACGAGTGATAAAAATAGGAGTCGAAATGCTTGCTAAAGTTAAAAGTTTTGGATTAAATGGAATTGATGGATATTTAGTTGATATTGAGGTTGACTTAAATAGTGGTATGCCTTCTTACGACACTGTGGGGCTTCCTGATACCGCTGTCAAAGAAGGTAAAGAGAGAATTCGCTCCGCTATAAAAAATTCAGGGTTACAATTTCCAATCATAAAAATAACTGTTAATCTTGCGCCTGCTGACACAAAGAAAGAAGGTTCTATCTATGATTTAGCGACTGCTGTAGGCTTACTTATGGCGAGCGACCAAGTCAATTGTGATAAAGCAAGTGAATTTGCATACATAGGCGAATTATCATTAGATGGTTCAGTTAGACATATTAATGGTGTATTACCAATACTTATATCAGCGCACGAGTTGGGCATAAAAAAGGTTATTGTACCTAAGAGTAATGCTATGGAAGCAAGTTTCATAGAAGGTGTAGAGATATACGCTGTATCCACTCTAAAAGAAGTAGTAGACTTTATTAATGGAGATATAAATTTGTCTCCATTAGATTCAAATAACTATGAAGATATTCTCAAAGAGCAACATTATCAAAATGACTTCAAATATGTTAAGGGACAATCTCAAGCAAAGCGTGCATTAGAGATAGCGGCAGCAGGCGGGCATAATGTGCTTATGATAGGGCCACCGGGCGCAGGTAAAACAATGCTTGCTAAATGTTTCTCAAGTATATTGCCTGATATGACATTTGCCGAAGCATTAGAAAGTACCAAAATTCACAGTATCGCAGGTATACTTGATAACAAGGAAGGCATTGTTACGACTAGACCATTCCGTTCGCCACACCATACAGCTACTCTAATTGCTTTGACGGGTGGTGGAAATAATGCTAAACCAGGAGAGATCAGTTTAGCACATAACGGGGTATTATTTTTGGATGAACTACCCGAATATAATAGAAGAACCATAGAGACATTAAGACAACCGCTTGAAGATGGTAAGATTACAATAGCAAGAAATAAAATGACTGTTGAGTATCCCGCAAATTTTATGTTAATCGCATCTATGAACCCTTGTCCTTGTGGATACTATGGGTCGCAAACTACACCTTGTCGTTGCACTCCATCACAGATATACAATTATCTAAATAAGTTGTCAGGTCCATTAATGGATAGAATTGATATGCACATAGAAGTTGATGGCATAACATATCAAGAATTGAGTGATAATGAACTAGAAGAAAGTTCTAGTGAAATAAAGAAACGAGTCAATAAAGCGCGAGAAATACAACTTCGTAGATACAAAGATGATAATATCTATAGTAATAGCAAAATGACTGCACCAATGATTCAAAAATATTGCCGACTTGATGAAGACAGCGAAGAATTACTCAAAAACGCCTTTGAGACACTGAATTTGAGTGCAAGGGGACACAATAGAATTCTCAAAGTCGCTAGAACTATTGCAGATTTGGATGGAAGCGAGAACATACAATTTGAACATATCGCTGAAGCAATAGGGTATAGAACTAATAAAAAAAAGTATACAATATAAAGGATAAA
>CALVIT010000032.1 GCA_944331845.1 uncultured Clostridia bacterium | reverse complement strand
AAATGGGCAACGCATGATGCTAAATATCGTGGAAATTTTTCACCCTATGTTGCAAAGAATATCATCTTGCGTTATTCAAAGCCAAACGACATGGTTCTGGATCAATTTGTTGGTGGCGGAACAACTTTAATTGAGTGCAAACTAAACAATCGCAATGCTATTGGTATTGATATAAACCCAAAAGCAGTTGAGATAACCAAGGCTAAATTAAATTTTGAATCTGAATTTCAAAATAATATAAAGGTAAAACATGGTGATGCCTGTAATTTGAAAAATGTTGAAGATGATAGTATTGATTTAATTTGTACGCACCCACCTTATGCGGATATTATTAAATATAGCGATAATATTGAAGGTGATTTGTCTCATTTAAAATATAAAGATTTTCTTGTTGCGATTGAAAAAGTAGCAAGAGAGTGTTATAGAGTTTTGAAGAAAGATAAATTTTGTGTAATAGTTATGGGTGATACCCGAAAAAATGGAATGGTTCAACCATTAGGCTTTGAAGTTATGCAAAGATTTATTAACTCTGGTTTTAAGTTGAAAGAAATAATCATTAAAGAACAGCATAACTGTAAAGCAACAGGCTTTTGGAAAACTAACAGTCAAAAATATAACTTTTTGCTTTTAGCACATGAGTATGTGTTTATTTTCAAGAAATAGTTGAGGACATTATGATAAAATTGCTTAAAAGAATTTTTAATATTTTCAAATATGATGATATGGGCTCAGGATATATTTGGGTTTCTCTAATAGGGATTGTCGTAAGATATATTGCTTTAGGATTTTTATGTAAAACATTAGTTGGAAGTCTAGGTATAACTTGGGGAGTTTTAATAAGTATAGGTGCTTTTATTTTAAACTGGTTTATAGAATTCCCATTATATAAATTTACATATTTTGAAACTGGGATATTTTATTCAAGTGGATACAATGCGACACTTGGGAGCATTTTATATCTTATTTTTTATATAGTTAATTGTGGCATTTTGTTTATTGTTCAATGGTTTTATTATAGTTGGATATATTATGTATCTGTTGCCACATATATTATACTTATATTAGGGATTAGGGGTGTAGTTGCTATTTTTAGGGACTAAATTATAGTAAGCAGGATAAGGAATGGACTCAAAATTTGATTTTAGGTGCCTAAAATGCCCATAAATAAGGGCATTTTTTGATTCACCATTAAAATCAAATGTTTCAATTTTGAACCATTCCACATTTTAAGACCAAGTGGGACACCCACTTGTCTTTTTTTTGTTAAAATATAGAAATCAAGAATTAAATATGTTATAATTATTGTGGACTTAAAAAGTCCGTGGATTAAAGTCAATAGAGTGCTAGCATACTCTTTATAAATTTAAAAGTATTTATGAAATCTATTGGCAAAATTCAAAGTTTTATTGATTGTCAAGATATAGAAGAAAATACCGCTGTTTACAACTTTAATGATAATACATTAAAACAAGGCAAAGCAAACTTAAATCCAAAGCAACTCAAAAGAATATCATTTCGTCTTGCCCACGATTTAAAAACCTTTGTCCAAAGAAACAGCAACTTTTCAACCCTAACCGCAAAGGCTGTTTACACTCATCTGCAAAACAATCAATAAGACAAAGGAGGGACTTGAAATACAGTTCTTCTTTTTTGTTTAAAAATTATACCAAATTATTTATTTTATGTTATAATTCATCTACAAGGAGACATTATGAAAATTATTGAACAAGGCTATATTGATAAAAATAAATACAACTCTCCCCATGAAGTCTATTTTATTAGAGTAAATCCGGGAAAATTATCAGTTACTTTGAATGAAATACTTACAGAATTGAGAGTAATGTCATGGCTTAATAAGTTCGATTTTGAACCAATGAGAAATGCATATAAAATTAGAGCTGAAAAAACTTGTGATTACTTAGAAAAAGAACTCCTTAATATTAATTCTGAATCTGAGTTAAAAGAAACTGCTGGAGAATATATAGTGTCCAACTTATCAAAAAAGTCTTTGGTAAATCAATTAAACCATGGAGATATTCCGCTAATGGAATTATTGGGCAGAAAAAAATCAAACAACCCAGGCTTTGATTTTTATACAGAAAATAATACATACATAGTTGCGGGAGAAGCGAAATATAAAAATAATATAAATGCATATAATAGCAGTTTGAAACAAATTACTGATTTTATAAATGAGCAAAAACATATACAGGATATACCATTATTAATTGATTTTGTAAAAGATGAAAGTTTAGAAAACATGAATAATAATATTTTTAATGTGTGTGCTGCTTTTTCTATGACAAAAATTGACTCTAATCAATTAATAAATAACATCTTAAAAAATCAATATTTTCAGGAATGCGTTTCAAAATATGATATTTTTTTAGTGGCGGTGGAAATGTATGGTGACTAATTTAATTGACAAAATAAAAAACAAGCAAAATAACGAAATTTTAATTAAAAAATGTATCAGAGATATTTTTTTTAATGGTAGCATAAATTTATCAACTTTAGAAATTCTTTCATATATAAAGATTTTTGATGCTGAACTTTTTAAAAATTATGAAAATTCTATTCTTCTCAAAATGGGGCTTTTCTTTAAACCTACAACACCCAAAAGTTTTTATGATTTGCTATTTAATATAATCAAAGATTCTATTAAAGACACAACTGACAAATATTTTACCCCTATACAAAATGATATCATCGGCAAAATTAATAATAGTAAATGTTTTTCATTTTCATCCCCAACATCAACAGGAAAATCTCATATATTTAGATATCTTTTAGATACCACCGATAAAGATGTTGTAATCATAGTTCCATCAAGAGCTCTGATAAATGAATATTACAAAACCATAAAAAAACACTTTAGTGAAAATAAAAAAGTTAACATATTAACGTTTGTGGATAAAATAAATATCTATAATTCAACTAGAAATATTTTTATTGTAACTCCAGAAAGAACAAGAGATTTATTTAAATTAAAAAATGAGTTCAATATTGCATATATACTTTTTGATGAAGCCCAACTTAGTGAAGAAAAAAGTGTTAGAGGGCTATATTATGATAGTATAATTCGTAGATGTTGTTCGACTTTCCCAAAATCAAAGTTCGTTTTTGCTTATCCCTTTATTGAAAATCCTGAAGTCCAATATACAAGAAATAAAATTGATTTTTCAGATTGTAATTCAGAGTCATATTCTTATAAAAATGTTGGGCAAATATTTTACTCTTTTGATAATAATGGTAAATTTTATCACTTTGGTATAGAATCTGAGATATTTGGAAATAAAGCTGTTTGTGATTATAATCCTTTAAAAAAAGTTTTAGATAATGGTGGAACTGCTCTTATTTATTGTTCAAAATCAAAGATATATAACAAACAAATTTTTTATGAATTCAAAGACTATATATTTGGCCGTAAAAAGATAGAAAATCCTGAAGCCTTAGAAATAATAGACAAATTTAGGAAACTGATTGGTGCTAGTGATAAAGAAAGTGGGGACTATAGATCAACTATGGTAAATTTTTTAAAGAGAGGAATTGTTATTCATCACGGTTCTTTACCATTATCTGCTAGAACCGTTTTAGAAGAATTTACACAAAAAGGTTTTTGTTCCTTATGTTTTGCAACTTCAACTTTAGATCAAGGAATTAATATGCCATTTGACCTTGTATGGATAGATAGATTTACACCATCGAAACCTTTAAATGTAAAGAATTTGGTTGGTAGGGCTGGTAGATCTACGGAAGCAAGTAAATTTGATTTTGGACAAATCGTTATAAAAGATTCGTCAAAAACTGACTTGAGAAAAATAATAAAAAATGACATAAGACTAAATGAAATCTCCGAACTTGATATAGTAACAGACGCTAATGACGATTATAAAGAATATAAAGAAGCAATTAAAACAGGAGATTTCAACGAGGAATTTAATTTAACAAATAAAGAAATGGAAAGGATTCAATCAAAAAGTTCTAATCGTTACATTAAATTAATTATAGATAATATTTTTGATACTGCTGGCGAAATTAAACAAATTTCAGTAGCTTTAAGTGATTCTTTTTATGTTGAAATAATATCTTATTTTGTAAAAATTTACGAAATATATCTTAATAGGGCTCTTACAGATGCCGAGAATTATATTTTAACAACAACTATAAAAATTTTATTTTGGAAAATCCGTGGTAAGAAATTTAGTCAAATTGTTTGGTATCGATATTCCTATGCTGCGAAAACACAAGAACGACAACAAATACGAAATAATAAAGGAATAAATGATTATTTAAAAAAAATTCAAGAGCAATCTCTTTCAGCCTCATATATTACAGAATTTCAAATGATACCAAACAAAAAATTGTTTCCAATCAATTTAACCTACAATCAGAAAGCATATCAGGTTGATTATGATAGAATAATGGTCGACACTTATGATTATATTGATAAATTATTAGGCTTTAGACTCGGTGATGTGTTTTATGCCGCATTTTATAAATATGGGGAGAAAGAATCAAATGAATTAAGTATAAAACTGTCAAATTACATAAAATATGGAACAAACAATGATAAAGAAATATGGATTTTAAGATATGGGTTTGATTTTGAAGATATGGACTGGTTATATAACAATATAGATTTGATTAATGAACAGGGTATAAAATTAATAGACAACGCAAATTTAATAGAAGAACAATATAATAAACTTAAGAACTTTATAATTGAATAGATATAATTATTTTAATCCAACCAGCACCAACATAGATTTTTGTGTTAGGATTGGTTGTCGGTTTGTCCGCCATGAACTTGTCCATTCGTACCATTATGGTTAAGATGGGCTTTTTCTTTTGTTGTATTTGAAAAAAATTGATATATTATAAAAAAAATGTTATACTATAAATTAATATAGTATTAGGAAAAATGATGGAACAAAAAGTCGATATAAAAGAGAATTATATTTATGAACTTGATAATAAATTGTTAGAGATTTTGCTTAAAGACCATTCGTCTAATAAGAATATAATTTGGGCGACTGATAACTACACAATTCGTGGCAAAGGTTATTATCCGTATGATAACATTTCATTAAAATCTATTACTGGCAGAAATGGACTTGTAATAAAGCCCCGTGTCAAGAAATCAAAGAAAGAACAAAATAAACGAATTAAAGACAAAGCAGAAGTTTTCACACCTTCTTGGATATGCAATGCACAAAACAATCTTATTGATAAAGCGTGGTTTGGAAGGAAAAATATATTTAATATTGAGAATCAAGAACACAAATCTTGGGAAGTTATAAATGAAAAAATAATTTTTCCAGAAGGTAAAACATGGCAGGATTATGTTAAAGAAAATAGACTTGAGATTTCTTGTGGAGAAGCGCCCTATCTTGCGAGTAGATATGATACTGTTACAGGCGAATGGTTAGAACCTAATGCAAGGATTGGACTTCTTGATAGAAAATTAAGAATCATTAATGAGAATGTAGACAATGAGAAAGATTGGTATGTTTGGGCAGTTATAGTATATAAAAGCATTTACGGATTTGAATGGCAGGGCGATAGTTTATTAATTGCAAGAGAAAATTTGTTATTTACATTTAATGAAGATGTTGAGCACGCAATGAAAAGGGAAATGTATGAAAAAACTGGCTTAAAAAATATAAATTTTAGTTTTTTTAAAGTTTATTCTAATCCTACACGCAGTCCATTAATGAGAATGATAGCAATAACATATTTGGGTGTTATAGACTGTAAGAAGGTAAAAATCCTAAAAGAGACTGCAAAGACAAGTGATGCAGATTGGTTTCAAATAGATAGAATACCTGAATTAGGATATGACCATAAAGAAATCTTGCTTGATGCTATAAATAATTTAAAACAGAAAATGTTTGAGTCTCAAATTCTTAAAGGATTATTTTCGGAGACTTTTACAATTCCACAATTATACAATGCTTATTCTAGTATTTTAGACAAAAAGATTGACCGCAGGAATTTTAGAAAGAAACTTTTGAATGATGGTATAATAAGGGATACGGGGCAAGTGCAGATAAATGAAGGCAAAAAAAGTGCTAAACTTTATGCGTTTGTATAATTTTAATTAACTGAAGAGAAATAAATGAGGAGAAATGTTATGCATAATACATTAGTTATTAATTTAATGGGTGGTCCGGGTGTTGGTAAATCAACTTTTGCTACCAAGCTTTTTGTTATGATGAAACAAAAAGGGTTATCTTGTGAATATGTTGATGAATTCGCAAAAGGACTTGTATGGGAGAATAGGGAATTTGCTTTGGAAGACCAGTTATACATTTTAGCAAATCAAAATCACAATTTGAAGAGAGTCAATGGTAAAGTTAACATAATAATAACTGATAGTCCTATATTATTAAGCATGTACTATAATAGAAATAACCCTATAGAGAGTCAACTAAATTTTGACATATTTGATAAGTTAGTTTTAGATTGTTATTCACAATATAATAATATAGTATTTTTTTTAAAAAGAAATTTTGATTATAGTAAAGAAGGTAGGAGAGAAACAGAAGAGCAAAGCATAAATGCAAATGAAACGATGAAAATTTTATTAGACAAAAAAAATATAAAATACAAAGAAATATTAGGCAATGATGAAAACGCACAAAAAATAGTTCAATATGTAGAAAAATATTTTAACTAAAGTATGGTGTAATATAATGTTTGTTTAGATATAACTTGTTGACAATAGAGTACTCAAATGATATAATTATTATGTAATTTTATAGAATTTTATCAAATAAAAGTCTACAAAATTTGATGCAATTTTATGAAAAAACTTTAGGATAAATGATTATAGGAGAAACAAATGAATAAGGTAAAGGGATTTTTTAAAGATTTCAAGAAGTTTATTAGTCGTGGAAATGTTATAGATATGGCTATTGGTGTAGTAATAGCAAGCGCATTTACTGCTATTGTTACTGCATTGACCAACAAAATTATTATGCCATTTATTAATTGGTTATTAGCAATTAATGGGGCAGGGCTTGATTCTGCATACACTTTTTTGAAGAAAGTATATAGTGAAGATGGTACTATAGACTTAGCAAATAGTATTTACATAGATTGGGGAGCGTTCATAACTGCAATTATTAATTTTATACTTATAGCGTTAGTTTTGTTTATTGTTTTGAGAATATTAATGCGAGCACAAGGATTTTGGAATAAAGAAGTTAAATTGTACCCAAATAAGGAAGAGAGAGAAATTCTCAAATCTCAAGGCGTTAATATGAAAAACCGCAAAGAGGTACTCACTGCTACAAAGGAATTAAGAGATAAGAATAAGGTAGAAGCACCCGCTCCAAAGCCATCTCAAGAAGAACTTTTGCAAGAAATATTATTAGAATTAAAAAAGCAAAATATCAAAGAAGAAACAGAAGTTGTCAATGAAAATACTGAACAAAAATAAAAAACAATGTATAAGTAATTGTATTTAAAATATTTGACATTATTATATCATTTTAGTATACTTAAGAAAGTAAGGAGAAATATAATATGGACAATCAAGAATATACAAGAATGCCATTAATTGGCGACCAAGCACCGGCTTTTAAAGCGGTAACAACTCAAGGGGAAATAAACTTCCCAAGCGATTATAAGGGTAAGTGGGTTATTCTATTCTCACACCCAGCAGACTTTACACCTGTATGTACAACTGAATTTATGACTTTTGGGTCAATGATTGATGAATTTAAAGCACTTAATACTGAATTAGTAGGATTATCTGTCGATTCATTGTACTCACACATTGCTTGGCTTAGAAGGATACAAGAACTAGATTGGAACGGTAAAAGAAATATCAATGTTACATTCCCATTGATTGAAGATGTTAAGATGGATGTCGCTAGGGCGTATGGTATGATACAACCAAATCAATCAACTACGCAAGCAGTAAGAGCGGTATTCATCATTGATCCTAAAGGGATAATAAGAACTATACTCTATTACCCATTGTCAACAGGAAGAAACTTTGATGAAATAAAAAGAATAATTTTGGCATTACAGAAAGCAGATAAGGACAATGTCGCTACACCTGCTGATTGGCGTCCTGGTGATGATGTAATAGTGCCAACTGCTGGTAGTTGTGGAACAGCAAAGGAAAGAATGGAAAATCAAAGCGATGACCAATATTGCTTAGATTGGTTTATGTGTTTTAAGAAAGAGAAAAAATAAAAGTATAGCACATACAATATAAAATAAAAAGAAGTGAATTAATGAAAGTATTTAACTTTTGGTTCACTTCTTTTTTTTTTTGTAATACTAATTTTAATTTAAGAAATAGAGTTAATAAATATAGATGAGAATAAGGAAATAAATTTAATCATATCTAGTTTGTTCATTATTTAAAAATAAATTTTTGTGTTTATAAAAAAAATTAAAATATGTTTTAGGGTTATCTAATTCCCACCATTTTTTTATCTCGCAGGGTGTAGAATCTAGGTCGTATATTTTCGCACCTTCTATTGATAATACAAAAGGGGAATGAGTCGCTATTATGAATTGACAACCGCAATACCTAGATTGTTCTTGAATTAATTTGACTAGTTCTTGTTGATATTTAGGAGATAAACTATTTTCTGGTTCATCTAAGCAATAAAGACAGTCGTTTTTTAAGCGTTTGTGAAAATAATCTATTGCGGTCTCTCCATTGCTATTAAGTTTTATTTCTTCACCGACTATTTTTTTTATAAATTGTCTACGACTTAATGTTTTTTGTCTCGCTAAAACTTGTGTTCTCACTGCTTCGTAATCATCCAAATTTTTTATTTTTATAGTTTCGCCCTGTAATAATGCTTTATACCCGTATTTTTTAGTATATTCGATTTGGTCGGCAATTTCGTTGTTATTACTTCTTATAGTTAACATATAATCAAAAATATCATCACTAGTTATTATTCTACTTTCGTGTGGAGCCATCTTGTATTGATACCCTTCATCATCATACCCATATCTTATTCTACACATATCTAAATAGTCATTAAAAGTTTCGCTACTATTAAATGGAGCAATTCTTTTTATATCTAATTTGTTCGCTATTAGATTAAGAAGGGTGCTTTTACCAGACCCATTTCCTCCATATATTATAGTTATATTGGCAAAGTCTAATTCTGATAATTGCTTTTTTGTAAAAATACGACAAGGGTATAAATTATCGATGTACCCGCCATTATTGTCTATTATATTTGTTATAATTTTTTCTTCTATTTCCTCATTGGGTAAAATAAACTTTTCTAAGTATATAGGCATACATATCTTCCATAATAAAACTAATATATTAAAGTTAATATAAGATATTTATATTACAAAGTCAATTGTTTTAAAGAATTTTTAATATATTAATATTATAATGTTTATAATTTTGAAATTAGTCAATACTCCTTGTGAGGTGAATAATGAAAAGAGCAAATTATAAAACAGAATTGCTAGAATTTGTTAAGCAAGCAGAAAGTAGCGGAATGCCACGATTACAAGCCTTTGACATTTTCGCAAAAAAATACAATTTAAAATGTGAAACTATAAGAAATCTATACTATAGACTTGTCAAAGATAGGCACCTACAAAAAGAGCATAATATAGAGAGAAGCAAACCATTTGGTAGGCAGGAACTCAAAGTATCTATGACAAAAATTATCAACGAACTACAACAAAATAAGTCATTAAGGAAGGCGTGTTACATTGTTAGTAATGGCGATGCTAAGTTAATGTTAAGATTACAAAATAAATTTAGAAGTTTACAAAAATCTAATCTACGATACCTACAAAAATTGGGGTATAATTCAACGAATAATATTCAACAATTTATTAATTCAAATAAATTGTCAAAAGATAGTTTATTGTTAAAAAATAGCACTATACTAGGTAAAAATAATATGAATACCGCTAAAATAGATAGTTATACTCTTAAAAATGATAATAATGAACAAGAGAACAATGCTAAGATTTTGAGAATGCCTAATAATAATTTTTTGACCGATAATGATATTAACAATTTATTTATGGGGCTTGTTAGAATGGTCAAAAGAAATGCTATTGAGAGTGCACCAACTGTGTTAAAAAATGAATGTGAATTAGCCAATGCGTCGCTCAAAGATGCTTTAGTTAAATTAGGCGTAAGTACTCGAAAACTTGAAGTCATCAAATGTGAAAATTTTGAACTTAAACAAAAACTTCAGGAGTCAGAAAAACTTTTGAAAAATGCTAGGTGTGAAGTTGCTGAATTGTTAAATAAGATTGATAGTGCAGGTAAGATAGAAGAACTAAAAAACTTTATTAATGACTATAAGAAAAAATTAAAAAAGACCTATCAAGATACTAAAACTTATAATTGAATTATTGCTTTAGATTGTGATAGTTAACTTATAGAGTTCATTAATTTTTAGTATAAAATGATAGTTTGAGTGCTTCTTATAATGCTCAAAAATGAAGTATTAAAAATTAATTAGTTTTATGTAAAATTTTATAAAGAATTGTTGTAATTTATTGAATTTTAAGGGCTAAATGAATATAACATTTTTCTCAAAAAATACGCTAAAATTGTAAGATACCTATTTATAATAGGTATTTTTTTTGTAAAATCAAAAAATGGGTGTCAAATTTTTTTATTTTAATAGGGTAACTATTTGACTTTTGTTGTCGATTTTTGGTAAACTTTATCTATAAAGATAAAAACTTGTAAAATTGTGAGTTATTTTGTGTTATTTGCACAAAATATTTTACAGTAGGAGATGACTATGAGTAATTCAATTGAGACTAGGGCTAAACTTGAGAAGAAAATCAAGATGAGAGAAATGTGGCTTAAGTTCTTAAGCTTATTTGCTATTTTGATTTTAATCGCAGGGTTGGGAATATTTTTGTATTTCCAAACTAACGATGAATCTAGACTTCAGTTGGCTGACCCTACAAATGTTAGAGTTGAGAGTGTAGGCGATAGTTATATCTTGTCTTTTGATAGCGTGGAGAATGCTAGCAGTTATAGGTATTCTATCAATGGGAATATCCAACAAGTAGGCGCTAATACAACTTCAGTCAATATTACTAATCTTGTGTCTAACCCACAAAAATACACTATTGGTGTGCAAGCGATGGGCAATAATGGATACAAGAATTCAAATATTGTGTATGGTGAAGATTTGGATGTGTACGCTACATTAAGCACCCCACAAGTTCAAATTGATGAATATGATTCAAAACTTATTTGGGTAACAATTGATGATGCTGACTCTTACGAAGTTACAATCATAGTCAACAATGATTTCTCTACTGCTAAGTCAGTCATAGTTAGCAAAAATGAATTTGATATCGGCGATGTGGTAGTCGATTTCTCAAAGAATTACTCATTTACTGTCAAGGCATTATCAGAGAATGATTACATAAATCAATCTGCTTCTTCTATAGCAGTTGACCAAAAACTACAAGGGAGATTAGAAACTCCGCAAAATCTTACATACAATAGCGAAGAGAAGACTTTGTATTGGCAACCTGTAACTAACGCTGACACATATACAGTTGTGTTATTACACGGTGCAGACAAAGAGACAAAATTCATTGCCGAAAATAACTACTATACATTTAGCGATGAAGACCTTAGCGACATAGGTGCATATAGTGTGTATGTGTATGCGAATAATGTTAAGTCTAGTACGGCGATGGGTGAAGTGGTATGGTTTTTGGCTAGTCAAAAATCTAACAGTATAGATTTCTCTATTTATAAACAATTACAAACTCCTTCAAATTTGACTTTCAAAATAAATTCTACTCTAGTGTGGTTTGAATGGGATGAAGTAGCAAATGCTAAAACTTACATTATAGAGTTATTAAATGAAGCAGATGAGATAATCTATGAGAGTTCAACAACAGCGAGAGAGATAAATATTGAGAGAAACATTGTAAGCGGTTTACAAGGTTTAATGAGAGTAAGAGTTAAGGCGAACGGGTATAGTTATTACTTGTCAAGCGAATATAGCGAGATACTCGAGATAGATGCTAGTGACGAATTAGCGCCTGTTAGTGATATACAAGTCATAGAGAATGGTAACTATCTAACTTTCACTGCGACAAGTACCAATCTTGATGGAACGGTAAGTCTAACTGCTAGAAATGGTTATACACTTGTTATTACGGATGCGGATGGAAATGAGATTTGTAATCAAACAATTTATACGACAACTATTGATACTTCAAGATTCTTTACAAAGACAATAGCATACAACATTTCAATCGTGGCAAATGGTTTTGATTATTTTGTAGATTCAAAGGCAGTAGAGAAAATCTATTATCATCAAATCTTATTGCAAGCGCCATACAATGTCAATTTTAGTGTGGTAGAAGGCAGTTTGAATTTGTACTTTGATATTAAAGTACAACCTTCAAATTTCACATTTGATTTAGGAAATTATGTTGTAGAGAATATTTTAGATACTGAATACAACACTTATCTCACATTTACTCAAGACGAGAATACTCAAATTTATACATACTGTTTAAATTTCTCACAATTATACAATGGAATTTTTGGCGTTGAACCGCTAGATTCAGCACAGAGATACAGTGCTAAAGTTAAGGCAATAGGTAATACTAGCAATGCGACTCCTGATATTGCCGGATATAGAGATAGTGCTTATAGTCAAGTAGCAATATACGAGAATAAATTACAATTAGCGACTCCTGAATTTATCAAGGTTGATAACTTAGGCGATGAGAATGTACTATTGTACTTTACACAAGTAAACCACGCTATGTCTTATCGTATTGAGATAGAGAGTTTGACAAGCGGAGAAATATTCGTATTGACTTCTAGACTAACTACAGTCAATATTTATGATATCATTTCTGCTGGGCGTAACCTTATTACGATAACCGCATTAGGAACAGGGTATTATCTAGATTCTGAACCAAGTCAAGCACAAGAGTATTTCTATACTGCTATACTCAAAGCACCTAGCGATGTTCAAATTGTTGAAGAAGAAGTAGATGGGCAGACGCATTTCTATGTTCAATTCACTACAACAAGATTTGCTCAGTATTATGTAGTCGCTATAAAACAAACTCATGAACTTGTTAGTGGGTCAGTTATAGTTATTGATGGTGCTGACTTTGAAGTATTGGGTTCGAAATATCCGCCAGAAGAAGGCATTACAAGATGTAAAATCACTGACTATCTTAAGAGTAAGAATTTTGGTAGATTTGAAGTCAAAGTGAAGGCAGTTTTAGAACAAAAAGAAGTAGTTGAACAACAAATAATAGAAAGCCTTTGGTCGGATGTTGCATTCTATAACTATTATGACCAACAATTAGCACCAACTAACCTAGCATTTGACAAAGAAACAAATATTCTAACATTTGATGGTGTAGACACCGCTAGAAATGGTTATTCAGTTAAGGTAGATTATTTGTTAGAAGATGGTACTTATTCTTCACACGAGATTTTAACTACCGAGACAACTGTAGACTTATCTCAAGAGATATTGAATAGGGGCGGTGTAGGCAAATTTGTAATTAGTGCTATGACACTTAGGGTTGATGAGTTATTCTTAAGGAATAGTGAATGGTCAAGTCCTTTGACAATTCAAATAACTTATACTTTGTCAACGCCTACTAATTTTGTGTACACTGAAGCGACTAGTAGTGTATCTTGGACTAGTGATGCTAGGATGGACTACGAATATCTTAAGATTGAATTTAGCAATTCATCCATTACTAACCTAGTGTTAGTCGAGATAAATGACAATAGTTTCAAAAATAGTATCTATGGTTTAGGTAATCTTATCAAACAATATGGCGATGGGTTCTACAAGTTCACTGTACAAAGTTTCTCAAATAAGAGTATGGTTAACCCGTCTAATCAAGCAGTGTGGACATACACTAAATTTGTACAACTCAATACTCCAACGCTTATTGAAGTTGTTGATAGAAATGATAGAGTAGAAGCGACTTTCACAACCGTTGAGAATGCTAAATCTTATGCTGTAATGGCGAAATTGCCTACTAATAATGAATGGACATACATCTTAAATGGAATAGTAGACAATGGAGAAGACAGAATAACTGTTGACATAAAACAAGCATTAATTAATTTCTTAGGTGCTAACAAGTATGATATTGCGGTTGTAGCGGAAGCATGCGACTATTTCACTGAGAGTGAGAGAAGCAATAGTCTACAATATGAATTGTGGTTGACTTTCTCTGCTCCTAGTAACTTGCAAGTAGTCAATGAAAATGGAACATATTTCGCTATATGGGACAATGTACCTTATGCAGTAGATTATACCTTGTCTATTGATTCACGAACAGTTAATAGTAGCGTAACAACTAATAGATATGATTTGACTTCGGTCATTGATGGGTTAATTACAGGGCATTTTCTAATAGGAGTAAGAACTAATGCTACTGGGTACTATTATCAAAGTGCGTTTACAACTTATGATTTTTATTTAATGAATGCACTTGAGAAACCAACATTAGAATATAATGAAGATAATTATCAGTTAACAATTTTGGGTCAAGGCGATGGGGTCGGTTATGACATAGAGATAAATTACTATGTCAATGAGACAGCGTTGGCTTCTGGTATTCCTACACAAACAATAAATGTAAATAATTTCTTAGGCACAACATTATTGCTTGAGAATCAAATGCAAAAGACAGGCCTTGGAATCTACAAAATTAAAGTAAAAGAATTAGGCGATAATTTGTATTGGTTAGATTCTGAGTGGTCAGATGAACTTACAGCATACTACACAAGACAATTAGATAGTCTAACAATGTTCAGTGTAGATAAGCGTGAAAATGATGGTACATTTATTTATTATGCAGTTATAGTAAAACCTACCGATGCAATCTATCTAAATGCTTTGGTGAGATATGATTTTTATGAAGTAGAATCTTTGGATGTACAATTAAATGGGGATGAAATACCTAATCTAACAATATATAGTGTAGAGAATGAAGTACTTATAGAAGGGTTGCAAGAGGCTAAATATTATATTGTCAATGCTACAATTTTAGGGGCATTTGATAATAGAGACCTATATAATGAATATCTAGACTCATCTATTGCTAATCAAGTTATCAGCGATTTAGCATACTATACTGATTCTAATATTAGTACTGTCAAATTCTCAACTTTAGGTAATCTATTAGGAAGTCCTATTATTACAAAAGTTGAAATGTTAGATGATAATAATCTTGAAATAACATTCAATAAGTCTCTCAATGCTGAAGAGTACACTTTGATTGTCAATAGAGAGAGTAAGGGTGTAGAGATTTATAATAAAGTTATTAATATAAGCAATGTTGATGCAGTCATTGGGGAGACTTCAATAACAGTTACTATACCTGTCATTGTAAATGAATTTACCGATGAATTTGACATTTATAATATCATACTTTTTGCTAATGAAGTAAGAAATGACGGCGGAGAAATTGTCTACGGACAATCTCCAAATACTGAATTTAGTTATGAATATATAACTACTCTACAAGCACCAACTGTCAATATTGAATTGCAAGTTGACGGAAATATGCGTATATATGTCAACAATATTGAGTTTGCCACAGGTTATGTATTTGAGATAACTATCAATGATTTTCCTCAAGAAATGAATGTGGGAGTTGAAGGGTATTTGTTATTAGGTAATGCACAATTTGGTAATTATGCAGTTCGTGCTAAGGCTATAGGCGACAAATACCACAAAGATAGTGAATATGGCGAATATGCAACTTATGAGAATCTCAAAGAGGTTGGCGGAGTCGAAGAAGTTAGAATTATTTCAAATGCTGAAGGAAATAATGTTGCAACAAGAATATATGCTGAATGGGATGAAGTCGAAGGGGCAACAAAATATGGCGTTAAAATTGAGAAAGATGGCGTTGAGATTGGCGAATATGAAACTAATAAGACATACTTTGACCTATTAAATATATTTAGTGAGAATGGGTATGCGACATATACTGTTTGGGCTAAGACAAATGGCGATGGCGAATTCATAGTAGGCGAAGACAGTTATAAAGCGTATGCTAACTATAAGTACAAGGGTCAATTCGCTATACCTTCAAACTTAAATATTGAGATGACCGAATATGATAATTATCTAGCATATGAAGTATCATTTGACAATATCGACAATGCAGAAGAATATATTTTGTCATTCTATTCTACTGATGGATTAATGACACTTCTATATCAATGTAGTCTTAAAGCGAGTGATTTAAGCGTGCTAGGGGAAGTAGCAAGTGCAGATATTAGCGATTATCTAGCAGGAATTGACGGCGGAGAGTACTTAGTTACTATCAAAGTTGAAGAGACAAGACAAAGTCTAGCAAGCGGAGAAAGTGAACCTATAGAATTTACTAATTATCATAAGCATCAAGACCCACAAATGACTATAGCACAAGTGGGAGAAACTCCTGTACTAAGATTGAGTTTTAAAGATGTTGAATATGCTATAGGTTATAAGTTATCAATTAATGGTGTACCTTATTTAATAGATTTCAATGAAGCATTTAGTTATCCTACTTCTGGTTTTATAGATATTTACGCTAAAGATTTGTTGATCGGTGCTAATAATACATTCACTTTGACAATCTTAGGTGATAGGGATGAGTACTACCTAGATTCAATTTATAATAAAGAGTCAGGGGCATTCACATTTAGATTGTCTCAAGTAGATAATATATATATTGAACAAACTGATGAAACAATTATACCAAATGGCACTACTTCACAAGTCATTTTGACATTCGACTTAGTCGACTTCGCTACTGCGTATGAATTGTGGATAAATGGTGAATTTATTGATAATCTCGTTGGCGAAGAAGGCCGATTTGACATTTCATTGATATTCCAAAATAGAATGCCAGATATTTACCAAGTTGCTATAATCGCAACAGATAGCGTATATGGGTTATTACCTAGCAATTCAAAAGTTTATCAATTTGACTATATTTTGAGATTTACTCAACCTACGAATATAACACTTAGTGATTCTACATTGAACCTTGCTTGGGGTGTGCCTTCTAACCTAGAGTCATTCGAGCAGTTAGCACAAGATAATAATGCCGTATTTAATGAACAAGAATACGAGATTGTTATTTACTACACTTCAAGTGCAGAAGAGAAGGTTGTTACTGAAGGCAATATTACACCATCATTAGTATTTAATTTGTCTACATACTTAAGTGAACCCGGTGGATATAGAATAGAAGTTTTCGCTTGTGATAATGGTAATTTTAGAAAGTCATTAAAATCAGCAAGCATAACCTATGACATAACTATTCAACTAGAAGCAGTTACTAATCTATCTGTGTATGAAGAAGGGCAATTTGTTAGATTGAGTTTTGACCCAGTAGAGAAGAAAGACTACAAATATGCTGACCAAGATATTTATTATGAAATATATGTCAACGGAGTTAGAG
>CALVIT010000031.1 GCA_944331845.1 uncultured Clostridia bacterium | reverse complement strand
TTTTCTAAAGGTTGCACCATTGATAGTTTTAGTCATTGATATCCTCCGAAAAGCCTGCTAAGCAAGCAAAAGAAGGCATACAAAGTCATACTTTGACGCCCATTATATTTACATTGATAGATTCTACAATCATACCTGTAAAATCTTCCACATTATATTTAACTGTTTTTTTTAAACTGTCGGCAACAGCGCTGATTGAAACACCATACTTTAAAATAACACACAAATCTAGGGAAATTTTGTTATCGTGTGTAGATACTTTAACACCTTTTCTATAATTTCTTTTTTTGAATAACTCTGCCAGATTATCTGACAATCTTCTAGGTACCAAATCAACTACCCCATAGCATTCTAATGCGAAATATCCTGCTACATTAGCTATTGCATCATCACTGATAGTGATTTTACCATAATTATTAGATGTATGTACTGCCATCGCAATCTCCTAATCTTAAGCTGTAATCGACTATTTTATTGTACTATATTTTTATCAAAAAATCAACTATATTTGTAAAAAAATATAAAGAGATTTCAAAAAATACTTGATTTTTTTTTAATTTTAGTGTATTATATACAAGTATCAAAACAATTGTTTAAAATTTGTATTATGTTTATACATTAATTAGTATTTTATACAAATGTTTATGGAATATTCCAAATAAAAATTCGGAGGTTATAAAATGCCAAAAGTTTGTAGTGTTTGTGGCAAAGGGAAATTAAGAGGCAAACAAATTTCTCACTCACACTCTCATGTTAGCGGTAGAACAAATAAAGCGTTCAAACCAAATTTACAAAAAGTAAAACTTGAAGATGAAAATGGAACAGTGAGAACAGATTATGTTTGCACAAAATGCCTAAAGAAAGTAAACTAGTTTATAAATTTGCGACCATATAAGGTCGCTTTTTTTATCTTAAATAATTTTAATATTCGCCTAAATACAAGATTTTGGTAACTATAAAAAGTAAAAATATTTGTAATATTAGATATTTGTACTATTAATACCTTAATTAATAACAATTATACAACTTTAATTATATGATACTACTTCATATCATAGAACATTAACACCGCATAATTAAAATTAATTATTACAATAACTTTTGCATCGCCCTATTACTTTAATGACATAATAATTAAATAACATATAAATGACTATTTAGTTACATAAATCAATTGTTTTTCATATATTGTATTAGAGGTAATATATGAAAATTATTTGCATTAAGGCACCTAAATTTTTGAAAGGTATTCTTAAATTATTATTTAAACCCAAAAATCAAGAGAATTAAAAAAGCCACATAGAAGTTCAATATTGAATTCCTTTCTATGTTGGCTTTTTGTATTAATAACTAAAATTTTATAATAAATGTTGAATATAGTACAAATTTATTTATCAAACTTTAATGAATTAATTGTATTTTTTTTATCGTTAGAAGATGATACAAAACTTCCTGATACAACTATATCCGCACCTGCATTAACACACATCTTAGCTGTCTTATCATTAATTCCGCCATCAACTTCTATTTCAAAGAAAAGGTTATTATTTCTTTTAAATAAGTTCAATTTCTTAACCTTGTCTAATGCAGATTCACTAAATTTTTGACCGCCAGCACCTGCCTTAACTGTCATAATTAAAACTAAATCTACAATATTTAAAACTTCAAAAATGTTTTCAATGTCAGTTTGCAAATCAACTGCTAAACCGACTTTTAAACCAATTTTTTTTATACTTACTAGTGCATCCTTCAAGATATTCATATCTTTGAAGCATTCACAATGAATTGTATAGTAATATGCGACACCTTTAAGAGTAGATAAGTACTGCAATGGGTCATTTACCATTAAATGAACATCTAACGGCAAAGGCATCAGTCCTTTGATATCTTGTAACATCATAGGAGTGTATGTCTTATTCTCGACAAATTGACCATCCATTATGTCGCAGTGAGCAAAATCAGCGCCACATTCTTTTAATTCATTAAATATTTTTGGCAACTCATCAAACCTATATGGTAGTGTTGAAATTGATACTTTATTTTCCATATTTTTTTCTATTCCTTATAATTGCATTTTTTAATCTAATATACCTATCATATCTGCTTTGATTAATCTTCCCCTCTTGCAATGCTCTAACAACTTCACACCCTTCATTGTTAGGCAAATGAGAACAGTCGGCATATCTACACTTTATAGCATAATCTTTGATATCAACAAAATAATGAGTTAATTCACTTTCTGTTAAGTCTTCTAAATCTAACATTTTAAAGCCGGGTGTATCAGCGATTAAAGCACCATATGAAGTTAAATATAATTGACTATTCTTAGTTGTATTCTTACCACGCTCTACTTTTTTACCAACTTTCAATGCTAAAGAATCGGTCTTTATCTTTTTTATACCTAACGCATTGAGTAAAGAAGACTTCCCGACCGCAGATTGTCCCACCAATACTGATACTTTGCCCTTAGTAGCATTAACAAAAGGTTCTAATCCAACATTATTTAGCGCACTTAGTACAATAATTTCTTTAACGCAATTAGAATATTGCTTTTTTATAATTTCAATAAACTCATCATTGATTATGTCTAATTTGCTTATGATAATATATGGAGTAATTTTTTCTATCCCTAAAGAAACTAAAATTTTATCAATTATATAAAAATCTGGTTGTGGTCTCTCACTTATAACAATGAAGGCATTATCGACATTTGATACATTAGGCCTATCAATATGATTTTTCCTTGGCAGAATTTTTGAAATAAGATTGTTATTTATGGAATCGTCATAACAGAATTCAACATAATCGCCTGCACATAAACCCTGCAATTTAAGTTGTTTAGGACAAAGTGCATCATATTCCTTGTTATATGCGTATATTAAACAATTAGCACCTACAACACGAAGTATACAACCTGTTTTATTCATTCAGTCTCCTCCAAATGTTTTCTTCTTAATTGCCCACAAGCACCATCTATTTCGCTACCCATTGAATTACGCACAGTAACTGAACAGCCTAATTTTTTTAATTGCATTTCAAAATTGGTAATATTTTTTGAAGTTTTTAAGTTTCTTTCTTTTACATAGTTTAAAGGTATTAGATTGATATGACACATAATACCCTTTGTTAAATCTCTTATACTTTTAGCATCGTTAATTGAATCATTAACACCATCAATCAAAGTGTATTCGAATACAACTCTCCTTCCGCTTTTGACTTGATAATTCTTAACACTTTTCATAAGTTGTGATAGACTAAATTTATTAGCGATAGGCATTATTTCTTGTCTTTTTGCCTGATGAGCAGAATGAAGAGAAATTGTTAACACAATACCTGGAAAATCATCTGCTAGTTTATCTGTTTTGTCTGCAATACCACAAGTAGATAAAGATATATTTCTTCTAGAAAAATTAAATGAATCTTTGCTCGTTACCATATTTAAAAATTTTAAAACATTATCATAATTGTCTAAAGGTTCTCCACTCCCCATTAAAACAATATTTGTAATTTTTCTATCTACAATATTCCCTTGTAAATATTTATTTACGGCGACAACTTGCCCCAAAATTTCCCCAGCAGTTAAATTTCTAATCAAACCATCAAGTGTTGAAGCACAAAATTTGCACCCCATCCTACAACCAACTTGAGTAGAAACACATAAGGTATTACCATATTTATGGAACATAACAATTCCTTCAATTATATTGTTATCACATAATTTGTAAAGAAATTTTATAGCACTTTTGCCTTGAAAAGCCTTATATATTTCTATTGGTTGCCAAACAAAAGTAGATAGCTTATCTTTTAGACTCTTAGGCAGAGTTGTATTAGTATCTATATTTTGCCCTAGAAGCAAACTATCTAAGAGTTGTTTCGCTCTATATTTTGGCTCATTTAATTGTTGCATTAATTGCTGTAATTCTTGCAAATTATAATCGAGCAATATTTCATTCATAAAATACCCCTGTTAACTTAAATTTTGTTGGTTTATCTCAACAAAAACTGATACTTTTTTATCCTTGTTATCATCTACAATACTATATAACTTTTGTATAATTTCGTCGTGCAGAGAGTTCTTATATCTCATCAATATTTGATATCTATACTTATTTTGTATTCTTTTGACAGGTGAGTTCATCGCTTCTAGATAGTAGACATCCTTACCATAATTCTTAAATAAATCTTTGACTTTAAAATATATTTTAGATAAATTTTCTTTTACCCTTAATTCATCATCACCGACAAATAATAACCTAACCATTTTAGAAAACGGCGGGAAATTAGTAACTGCTCTTAAATTTATTTCCTTATCAAAAAAACCTATGAAGTCATTATCGACTGCTTTCTTATAAACAAAATGCTTAGGCGAATAAGTTTGCAAAACTACAGTACCGCTTTTATTCGCTCTACCGCACCTACCAGCGACTTGGGTTATAAGTTGATAGGTACGTTCATTACTTCTAAAATCAGAGAAATGTAACGACAAGTCCGCATCAATTATCCCTACAAACGAAACATCAGGAAAATCGTGTCCTTTAGCGACCATTTGCGTACCAACTAGAATGCTAGGCTTATTCTCAGCAAAATTTTTCAAAATATCCATATGAGAATTTTTTGTTTTTGTTGTATCATTATCCATTCTAAAAATTGGCACATTAGGGAAAGCTTTTTTTAGTTCTTCAACTACTCTTTGAGTACCGATTGCCCCTTGTTTTATTTTATCACTTCCACAGATAGGACATTTTGTCAATACCCTAAATCTTTTACCACAAAAATGACATTTAAGTTGATTATCTTCTTTGTGAAGCACAAGCGAAACATCACAATCAGTGCATTTTGCTACATACCCACATTCGACACACCTAACAAATGAAGAATAACCTCTTCTATTGATAAAAACTATTGCTTGATTCTTTTCATCAATACATTTCTTCAATTCTTCTTGGAATTTATAAGAGAACGGAGAAGCATTGCCCCGTGATAATTCAGCGCACATATCGACAATATGTATTTTAGGCATTTCTCTTTTGTTTGCTCTCTCATTCAAAGTGAGTAATTTCAACTGCCCCTCTTTAGCTCTTTCATATGTCTCAAGACTAGGTGTAGCGCTTCCTAAAATAAAGTTTGCCCCATCCAACTCAGCCCTAAACTCTGCGACTTCGTGAGTGTTATAGCGGGGATTACTTTCGCTCATATAACTAGAGTCGTGCTCTTCATCAATAATTATTGCCCCGAGATTAGTAAGTGGAGCAAAGATAGCAGACCTAACACCTACAGCAATCTTAGCCTTACCACTTCTTAATCTTTGCCACTCATCAAATCGCTCTCCAGAAGATAAACCACTATGCAATATAGCAACATTATCTCCAAATCTAGAAGTAAAATTAGACAGTACTTGACCGGTCAAAGAAATTTCTGGTACAAGCATAATAGCGGTTTTACCTTTTTTGAGACAATCTTCAATAACTCTCATATATATCTCAGTTTTTCCGCTACCGGTAACGCCATGTAGTAGATATTTCCCACCATTAGAAGATAAGATTGTATTTAAAACATCGCTCTGTGCCTTATTAAGAGTAATATCTTTTTTATCGATTTCTATTATTTGAGGTCTTCGTTCTACAACTTTCTCACATACTCTCAAGACGCCTTTCTCTTCTAATGCTACCACTGCTCCTCGAGAAAACATATCACACACTTTAGAATATTCGGCGACTTTATTTGCTCGCATATAACATAATAAATTTTGTTGTTGGTTGGCATTTTTTCTTAACACTAAATTTTGATTATCATTGTAGTATTCTTCATTGAGCATTACAAAATTTTTTAATTTTTCGTGTACTCTTCCCCCTCTCATTTCTGCTGGCAAAAATAATCTTAAGATGTCTACCATTCTTAAATGATAAGACTTTCTCATAAAATCAGCTAACTTAAACATATTATCATTAATAATGGGTTCTTTGGTTAATATTTCTTTGACACTCTTAAGTTTATCAGTTGGAACATCCGTATTCTCTTTGAGATTAATACAAAAACCTTCAATATCTTTATTGCCAAAAGGGACTAGCACCATTTGCCCTGCTTGCAGTCCCTCAATACCATTATAATCAAAAATTTTATCCACAGACTCATTAGATAAGTCAACAATGACTTCCGCTATCATCTATTCCTCGCTTGGGACAATAATGCCTTCTTCGATTTCTTCTAATGCTTGTGTAATTTCCTTCCTATCAGGTGGAGTTTCAACTCCTTCAAAAAATCTTTTGCTCGCAATTTCTTTTGCTCTTTTTTCTGCTAATATACATAATTTGTATTTATTATTATCAGTATTTTTTAAAAGTGCCTCAATAGGTGGCTCAATCATCATAATATCTATCTCTCCTATTTATCTAAAATATCTTTAATCAACTTGCTTGCAATTTGAGCATTCGCTTTCCCTTGCGTTCTCTTCATTAATTGACCGATGAAGAATGATAATGCTTTAGTATTGCCCGCTTTATAATCAGCGACTGATTGTGGAAATTCGTTTATTAACGCTTCTACCATAACCTTGATTTCATCTTCATTATTGTTTTGTTTTAGTCCTCTTTCTTCAACTAATTTCTTGCAATCTTCATTAGTTTCCCAAATCTCATCAAATAATTCCCTGCAAATGGCTTGACTGATTTGTCCGCTTTCGTACATACTCAATAGATTAGCGAAATTCTCAGCAGAAATTGGCACAACTAAATCAGCTTCATCTTCTTCTTTAACTTTCTTAAGTAAAGTAGTCAAAATAAAATTACAAACAAATTTTGGTTTATTAAAGTATGAAATAACCTTATCAAAATATTTTACAAGATTCAAATCATTTGTCAAAACAGATGCATCATACTCACTCAATCCTAGATTGTCGACATAATCTCTAATCTTCTCTTCTCTCAATTTTGGCATTGTCTTTTTGACTTCTTCTACTAAACTTCTCTCAATTCTAAAAGGCAATAAATCAGGGTCAGGGAAATATCTATAATCTTGTGCATCTTCCTTTCTTCTCTGTGAGAAACTTCTATTTATAGCGTCATCACATCTTTTAGTCTCTTGAACGACTTCTTCCCCTTCATCTAGAAGTCTACTTTGTCTTTTGATTTCGTATTCAATTGCCCTAGTAACTGAACGGAAAGAATTTAAGTTCTTCATTTCGGCACGAACACCAAGCACGCTAGAGCCCTTAGGTTTAAGCGATATGTTGACATCACATCTTAAAGAACCTTGTTCCATTTTACAATCAGATACTTCGATATATTGTAGAATATTTCTTAACTTCGCTAGATATGCTACCGCCTCTTCAGCACTTGACATATCCGCTTCGCTGACTATCTCAATCAATGGAACACCGCCACGGTTATAGTCAATCATAGTCCCACCAATCTTAGGATTATGAATAAGTTTACCCGCATCTTCTTCCAAATGAATTCTATTTAACCTAATGAACTTCTTTTGTCCGTTGGCATCCTCAATCTCTACACCGCCACCGACACAAATAGGCCTTACTGCTTGAGATATTTGATAAGCCTTCGCTAAGTCAGGATAGAAGTAATTTTTTCTCTCAAAAATAGCAATATCATTTATCTTGCTACCTACTGCTAATCCTGCCTTAATGGTCATCTTAACCGCTTCTTTATTTGGTATTGGCAACGCACCAGGCAATCCTATACAAACTGGGCAACAATGAGTATTTGGTTCTCCGCCAAACTCATTTTTGCACGAACAAAAGACTTTAGAATTTGTCTTAAGTTCTGAATGCACTTCCAAACCTATAACTACATCGTACTCCATTATTTTACCTCTCTAAGCGAAAAACAATTTTTCTCAAAATAATCACTAATATTGAATAGTGTACTTTCGCTAAATCTATTTCCAATTAACTGCAATCCTAATGGCAAACCATTTGATGCTACTCCACAAGGTATAGACATTGCTGGAAGCCTAGCAATGTTAACTGGCACAGTATAAATGTCATTTAGATACATTTCAAGCGGATTATCTACTTTCTCGCCTATTTTAAACGCAGGTGATGGAGTTGTAGGAGAAATAATAACATCACATTGTTTAAAAGCATCTGTAAATTCATTTATAATTAAATTTTGCACCGCCTTAGCCTTGTTATAATAAGCGTCAAAATAACCACTTGAAAGCACGAAATTACCAAGCATAATTCTTCTCTTAACTTCTTTACCAAACCCTTGAGTCCTAGATTGAACATAAAAATCTATCAAATCTTTGTACTCAGTCGTAGCAACGCCATATTTTATACCATCAAACCTTGCTAGGTTAGAAGCAGCCTCTGCACTTGATAATACATAATACACCGCTAAAGCATCATTAATATGTGGTAATTTGATATCAACAATTTCAGCACCATTTGATTTGAAGAAATCAATAGCATTCATTACACTTTGTAAAACTTCTTGATTTTGTAATGACTCAAAAAACTCTTTAGCAAAACCTATTTTCATCCCCTTCACACTATTTTTGAAAGAATTCTCATAATAATGTTCAGTAGAATGTTTAGCACTTGTGAATTCGTTAGCATCATACCCTGCGATTGTGTCTAACATAATAGCGCTATCTCTAACAGATTTAGTTATAGGACCGACTTGGTCTAATGAAGAAGCGAACGCTACAACACCATATCTTGATACAAGTCCATAAGTTGGTTTAAGTCCAACTACCCCACAGAATGATGAAGGTTGTCTTATTGAACCGCCTGTATCAGTACCTAGTGATGCGAAGCATTGATTACCTGCAACAGTACCTGCAGAACCACCAGAAGAACCACCTGGAACATATTCAGGATTTCTAGGATTATGTACAGGTCCAAATGCGCAAGTCTCACTTGAACTTCCCATCGCAAACTCATCCATATTAGCCTTACCAACAATAATTGCCCCTGCATTTAACAACTTGTCGACTACTGTAGCATTATAAGGAGACTTGTAGTTCTCCAAAAACTTAGAAGAACAAGTAGTGAACGTCCCAACCATTGAAATGTTATCTTTGATAACAATAGGAACACCCGCTAATATAGGCAAATCTTGCCCTTTAGCTCTTAAATCATCTATTTCTTGTGCTTTTTGAAGTGCACTTTCGCTACAAACTTCGTGTAATGTATTTAGTTCCTTAGTTGCTTCAATCTTACTTAAACTATCTTTAACTAATTCAACTGAACTAATTTGCTTATTTTTAAGCATTGTGCTTACATTTTCTATAGTCTCGTTCATTATATTCATATTATTCCACCACCGTTGGTGCTATAAAATAGCCGTTTAATTTTTTAGGTGCATTGCCCACAATTTCATCATTTGACAAAGAATCTTTAACTACATCCTCTCTTAATTCTTCGAATTCACGAATAGTAGTATTATCCTTGACATTAGATGTATCGACTTTTTGCAATTGGTCAACATAGTTAACAATACTTGACATATCATTAGCAATTTTTGTCATTTCTTCATCATTGAATTGTAACCTAGACAAAGACGCTAAATGTTTAATTTCTTTCTCTGTGATTTCCATAGTCCACTCCAATGTTAAATAGTATATCATAAAATAAAAAAATATTCAAGTGAATTAATGTTAACTTGAATATTTTTTGTTAATTTATCATATCTACAAAATCTTTCTCATTCAATATCTTTATTCCTAATGCGACAGCCTTATCATACTTAGAGCCAACGCTCTCTCCAGCGAGAAGATAATCAGTATTTTTTGAGACAGAAGAAGTTACCTTTCCGCCCCTGCTCTCTATCTCTAAAGTAGCCTCTTCTCTAGTGAAATTGTCTAATGTCCCTGTCAAAACAAAAGTTTTGCCTTCAAATATACCCTTACCGTCATTCGTATTATTTTGTGGCAACACTCCACGCTCAAATAACTTATCAATAAGTTCAATATTCTTTGAATCAGCGAAATAATCTATTATACATTGTGCTATAATCTCAGCAATATCCGTAACACTATTTAACTCTTCAAAACTTGCATTCTTAAAATTCTCAAATGTCTTAAAGTGCCTTGCTAAATCTTTAGCGGTCTTTTTACCAATATTTTTGATACCCAATGCATAAATAAATTTATCAAGTGTTGGATTTTTTGAGTTTTGAATGTTGTCATATATGTTATCAGTCTTCTTGTCCTTAAATTTATCAAGGGTAAGTAATTCTTCTTTTGATAAATCGTATAGTTGATAAGGATACCTTATTTTTAGTTTAGTATAGAATGAATCAATAGTCTTATCAGAGACTCCCTCAATATTCATAGCATCTTTGCTACAAAAATGCACAATTCTTTTTTGTATTTGTGCTGGACACCCCCAATAATTAGTACAAAATGTTTCTATGTCTTCCTGTTTTAGCGGTTGCCCACAACTTGGACAAACAGTAGGCAAAATTATATCACGACTATCTTCTGTATCACGAGCAACGCCCATAATCTCAGGTATAACTTCATTGCTACGCCTTACATACACATAAGAATTAATCTTTACTTTTTTTCGCATAATGTCGCTATAATTATTTAATGTAGCCCTTTGAATTGTTGCCCCAGATAAAAATATAGGTTCAATAATTGCTAGCGGTGTAATCTTACCTGTTCTACCTACTTGAAATTTAACATCAAGCACCTTGCTTGTCAATTCCTGAGGTGCGAATTTATATGCTATAGCAAATTTTGGAAAACGAGAAGTGTACCCTAACTCTTCGCAAGTTTTGAATTCGTTAATTTTTAATACAACACCATCTATAAGAATGTCGATTTTCTCTTTCTCTTTATCAACCTTATTTATTAGTTCAGTTATCTCTTCAAATTTTGTAACAATTTTGTTGAAACTATGAACTTTAAATTTATTTTCTTTCAAAAACTGAAATACTTCTTCTTGACTATTAATATCTTCAGTCTCTATATAAGGTACAGCATAAAAATACATATCAAGATTTCGCTCTTTAGTTACTTGTGGATTAAGATTTCGTATCGCACCAGCAGCCGCATTCCTGACATTTTTTAGCGGTTCTGCGTTCTTTTTGTTGTATCTCTCTAATTCGGATTTTAGCATTATTGCTTCGCCTTGAACAATAACTTTTTTCTTATAAGGTATAGACAAAGGTATACTTTTGATGGTCTTAACTTGATTAGTAACGACCTCGCCAATAACCCCATTACCACGAGTCATCGCCTTTTGAAATACGCCATTTTCGTACAGAATAGTAATTGTTAACCCATCAAATTTATATTCAAAGGAAAACTTCGTATTAGGATACTTAGACATAATGTCATCATACCAAGCCTTCAATTCATCAATCTTTTGTCTTTTGTCCAAACTATATAATGGCACCAAATGCGGTTCTTTCTCAAAATTAGAGTTGACTTCTGCACCAACACGCTGACTAGGCGAATCATCGAATACAAAGTTATTGTCTTTCTCTAATTTCATCAATTCGTCTAATAATTTGTCATAATCAGCATCACTAATAGTAGGATTATCTAGAATATAATAATTGTAATTATGTTCATTTATTTGTTCAATGAGTTCTCGCATTCGCTTTTTGTAATCCATAATATACCTATCCTTTATATTAATGTCAATGGTGAAACATCAAAAGTCAAATTTTTAACGCCAACATCTTCAAAGTCAACGCTTATAACATTCGCTGAATTCAATTTTGTTGTATCAACTATAACGCCCACACCAAACCTTGGATGCTCTACTTTCGCCCCTACAACAAAACCATCAGTAGACTTTGATTCAAAACTAAATGCCGTAGTTTGAACTGTAGGCTTATTTATTTCATTATTTGCAATATTAAAACCTTGAGAATAATCAAACTTATTATCATTATCATAATTATTTTGATAACTATAAGAACTTTGATAATTTGAACTGGAAGCATTTTGCGTATTCACATTATCAAGGTTGTAACCACGATTAAAACTTACTCGCTTAATGTTCTTTAACCCGTTCAATTCATCCAAAAATCTTGACGGCATAAATCTTTTTATTTGTCCAAACTTAAACCTGTTTTGACAGTATGTTAGATAAAGTTTTTGCTTTGCCCTAGTTACTGCGACATAAAATAGTCTTCTCTCTTCTTCTATGTCATCCTGCCCATTATCTCTTATGATAGGGAAATTCTCATCTTCAAGCCCTACAACAAAAACTGCTTTGAATTCAAGTCCCTTCACCGCGTGAACAGTCGCTAAAACTACAGAATTTTGAGAATCATCTTGCTCATCTGCATCACTTAATAATGTTATAGATTGTAAGTATTCAGCGAGTGAATCATCAGGATATGTCTTAGCATAAGCATCAACAGAAGCAAGTAAAGAGTCGATATTCAATATCCTATTCTCATCTTCAGTGGTGTTCTTCTCCATATATGCTTCACGCATCTTCGTTTTTGTAATAACATCTTTAACAACATCTAGAAGCGGTTTTGTATTTTGAATACTCGTAAGTTCTATTATTAAATCTCTAAAAGGTATAACCTTATTTTTTATATTAGTAGGTAGAAATTCAGCATAATCTTTAAGATATTGAAATATACTCATATTTTGAGAGTCAGCAAGCGCCCTAATGTTATTTATTGAAGTTGACCCAATTCCCCTTCTAGGAAAATTAATTATTCTCAACAAACTTTCATTGTCTTGATTATTGACAAGCACTTTGAGATACGCTAAAACATTCTTTATTTCAGCTCTTTCATAGAACTTCATACCGCCCAATACTTTGTAAGGAATATTAGCATTCAATAAACCTTCTTCTATAGAACGGCTCAATGCGTTGTAACGCATTAAAACAGCAATATCTTTGTACTCAAACCCACTATCGACAAGTTCTTTGACTCGCCTTGATATGAAATTTGCTTCTTGTACATCATTGTACCCAACAAATAATTCAACAGAATCGCCTTCATCATTGTTAGTATATAATACCTTATCTAACCTTTGTTCATTATGCTTGATAACAGCATTAGCAACATCAATAATATTCTTCGTACAACGATAATTTTGTTCCAACTTGTATATTTTGACATCCTTAAAATCTTCTTTAAAGTCAAAAATATTTTGAATATTAGCACCACGCCAACCATAGATACACTGGTCTTCATCCCCTACTACCATAATATTGCCATATTTTTGTGATAAAATTCTAGCAATATCATATTGTACACGGTTCGTGTCCTGGAATTCATCAATGTGTATATAATGAAATCTATCTTGATATTTTTCTCTCGCTTCAGCGTTAGTCTCTAGAAGTTCATAAGTCTTATTTAATAAATCATCAAAATCAAATGCATTGTTCTTCTTTAACTCAATTTGATAATTTTCATATACCTTGCAAATATTGTCAATATCTCTTAGATACCCAAATTCTGCCCTGTATTGTAAAGGCGTTAAATTAAGGTTCTTAGCATTCCCAATATGATAAGTCATTGTCTTCTTCTGGTCTTCATCAATATTGAATGATTGCATAATTTGCTTAACAATACTCTCACGCTCTTGTTCGCCATATATAGAGAAATTTTTGGTATACCCCAATTTGTCAGCAAATTGTCTCAATATTCTAACGCACATTGAGTGGAAAGTACATACCCACATATCTTGACAATCGTATGTAATTTTCTCGACCCTTTCTCTCATCTCAGCAGCCGCTTTATTAGTAAAGGTAATAGCGAGAATATTGTACGGATGAACTCCATTCTGTATCAAATACGCTATCCTGTGAGTAAGTACTCTAGTCTTACCACTACCAGCACCAGCAGTTACTAATACAGCCCCTTCTGTCTGTAAAACAGGGGCCCTTTGTTCTTCATTAAGTGAGTTGATTAAATCTAAATTATCCATAGCGACATTATAGCACAATTTTTTTGTGTAACAAAACACTTTAACAATAATTTTGAAATAATGCCTAATATGCTATATCAAAATCTCGCCTATGTTCGCTATTATACCTTTGTTTCATTTTTATGTATTGTTCTGATAATTTTAATATATACACCTGTTTAGCACTCTCACTCATCTTATCGTATACATTGTGGTCTATTAACAAAGATAGCGGATTCAATAACACTTCTTGCGACTCCATAATATTACATACCTTCTTATACAATATGTCTTCTTCAGTCATTTGGTCGCCTTTGTACATATCCTTAATTTTGTTCTCAATTTTTCGCTTATAATACTCTTGAATACTCTTAACATCTTGCCCATTCTTAATAGCATTCTCTATAATATTTCTTCTCTCAACTATAATGTCAGTCCAAAACCCCTTACGCAATCTATTTCTCGCCTCTTTAGCTTCTTTTCTAAAATCATCCATATTCATACCTCCATTTGAATATCGAGAGTTTACCAAGTTTTAACAAAAAAACAAAACAAATTTATAACAAAAAATGCCATTCGACAAAACTTCTAAGAAATTAACAAATGTTGTTAAAATTTTTAAGCATACTGCCTATTTTAGAAATAATATTTCGATTAAAATATTGAATAAATTAATAATAAATTGATGCCTTTATATATAATATTACATTGAAGATAAATATCAAGATTATCTTATAATGAATTAAAAAATGCAATAATTATATAAAACACGATATTACAAATATTTATCATTGATAGTACACTTTTGTTGTAACTATAATTCTATAATGATAGTACACTTTTGTTGTAATTATAATTATACAATAATAGTAAACACAAATAGTAATCTAACAAACAAACGAACTTTAGTATAACAAAAAATTATAACAAAAAAAAGACTTTGATATTACACAAAGTCTTATATTAAATTAAAATATCAAAAAACTACGCCTTTCTCATTCTTTTTCTTGCGGCATCTTGCTTCTTCTTTCTTTGTTCGCTTGGCTTCTCGTATGCTTCTTTTCTACGAATATCGCCAATAATGCCATCTTTTTGACATTTTCTCTTGAATCTCTTCAAAGCGCTGTCCAAAGACTCATTAGCACCAACCTTAACTGATGTCATCGAATTCTCACCACCTATTTTTTAAAGATAAAATAATATATCATATTATTATATGCTTGTCAAGCGAATTTTATTAAATTATTTTTGTTTTCATTTATCACATAAGAACTTTAATTTTGAATGTAAAAAAAGACTATTAAATAATTAACCTCAACTTATGATATTAACTATTTATTTAGTCTTTTTATTCTTCTATACATAAGGGAATGTACTTGCTTGACAATTAACGTGCAATTCAAATGTGTCCCCTGTACTGATTGTACTCTCTCCGCTTACAATGAATTGTATATCACTTATGATATTACTAAAATTAATCTCCTTATTTAAGTGTGTATATCCATTGTATGAACTATCTTCAGTTCCTGGTCCAAATGATTGTAACGCATCAAATGTATCAACTACATAATACATATCAAATGTCTTCGCTACATATGTAGTAGTTCTCTCAAACTTTGGATATGACACTACCAACCTATCACTTGGTGCATAGAATGAGTATTCTTCATTGTCTCCTTCATTTATTTGTGTATATGTCATCTCATAATTGCTTGAACCAAACTTTGGAAATATTTGCCATTCTTGTGCAGTATTTGGTAGATAACTTGCATCAATAGGAGTGTACTTAAGTTGTACTGTCATCTTTATGTATGCACTTGTACTACCATCTGAGAATACTTTAAATACTATATCATTACCACCATCACTTGCATTATCTTGCCATTTTAGTGATGCTACTTGCCCTGCTTTATCTACAAAGTAAACATTACCCGTCTCAGAAGTATCTAACAAATTGTTGTAATCAGGCACTAAAGCGAGTGTCAATGTAGCATCTTCCACATACCCACTACCCCCGTGTTGCATCGCTAACGCCAAATTACCCGTAAAAGTTATTGTTCCCGTCGCTTGTTTAGAGTCTTGTAAAGCCGAGAATGTTATACCCAATACAAAAACTAAACTCAAAAACAAACTTACCGCTATAATCGCTAACTTTTGTGTGCTTAATACTCTTCCTTTGTTCATTATTTCTCTTCTCCTGTCGTTCTTATACCATTAATGCATTTCTCTATTATGTCATATTAACCAACATAAGTCTCTAATTTAGTATTATAATACCACAATTAAATATTTTAACAAACAATTTGCTGTATTTTATGATAACATACTGCATTAAATGACATTAAATAAATTATTTAATGCTTGTAATATAAATATTCTATTATGATTAATCTGTAAAATTATTTGATTCTAACACAAAATATTAGAATTTATTAATAAATACATTATGTTATAGTTATTCCGCTTAATTTAATAGTACCATTCTCTGTATTACATACAAATGTGTATGGACTAGATGTTACCACTGCTTCCCCATCTACGGTCAGCGTTCCACTAATCTCTGCATTAATTACTTTAATTGTGTAAGTTCGACCCACTATTAACTTTGGCATTGTTATGTCTATACTTGCACTACCAATAGACAACTTATACATAAATACTTGATCACTTGTACTTATTATCAATAAGGCATCTTTATCTATATTATAATTCCCTGTAAGTTGTATTGAATAATAATATTTAGGTCCTTCTATGTTCGCTACCACATTAACATCCGTTGATGCGTTACGAATCATAATATCTACACTTCCAGAATTTATTTGATATGCGTAATCGCATATACCTTGTTGTGCGTAATATTGTCCTTGATTTTTGTCACTTAATGTAACTGAAGTTCCATTAAGTGATATTGTAGATATTTTATACTTATTTGTATCAAATGTGTATGTTACTTTTGCTGTACCTACATCTTCTGTAGAATTTTTGTCAATCATATTTTTATAATAGGTAGACATTGTTGATGCCCAAGTCCTTTCAGGACTGCTTACGCTGGCATCAACTGTTACGCCAGTCGCTTCCGCGCTGGCAGATATACTTGCAAGCGCTAGGCTTGATAGTGTCTTCAGATTTAGATGGAGCGCAACGCGCACGCCGCTCGTAGAGTAAACACGATTGACGTAAATGTCACCATTCGAGGAGACTGCGCGCGCGTAAGCGTCAGAGTTTGAAAAGCCGGAACGCAGCCACGCCCAGGAACCTGTAGCCCTATCATAACCATTTAACTCCCAGAGCCCTGTCCTACTATCTTCTCCGCTTGTCGTCCCATTTAATGTAGCATTTACTGCATCCGAACCAGGATCACTGCTTACAGATGAGACTAATTCTGCGCCATCAAATGCTCTTCCTGTACCTTGTATCGGGTCACCATCTTTATTTGAATATCCTGTGTGCAATACTTCGAATGCACTTGGAACCCATAACTTATCTTCATAGGCATATTTTACATCTCCTTGCCATACTGTTGGATTTGTTTTGCTTACACTTAACCCGTCAAGTCCGTTCTCTAAATTATAATATGAATTATTTGCACCATATCCACTTGTTCCTAGTGCATAATCTCCATTAGTTGCTGCTCCACTATTTGATGCTGTGCCATTATAATATTG
>CALVIT010000030.1 GCA_944331845.1 uncultured Clostridia bacterium | reverse complement strand
TAGTCTCATCTGTAAGCAGTTATTCTGGTTCGGATGCAGTAAATGCTACATTAAATGGGACGACAAGCGGAGAAGATAGTAGGACAGGGCTCTGGGAGTTAAATGGTTATGATAGGGCTACAGGTTCCTGGGCGTGGCTGCGTTCCGGCAATTCAGACTATAGCAATTGCGCGCGCGCTATCAACTTAAATGGTGTCAATTCCGACTCTTATGTTTACCTTACCAGCGGCGTGCGCGTTGCGCTCCATCTAAATCTTAGGACACTAACAAGCCTAGCGCTTGCAAGTATATCCGCCAGTGCGAATGCGACTGGCATAACAGTTGAGACTGATATAAGTACACCAATTGATAATTGGTCAACAACAATGGCGAATTATTATGATGAATATTTTCAAAAGGCGGTTGCAAAAAACACTGAAGAAGCAAAAGGGACAGCGAAAGTAACATACACATTTGATACAAATAAGTATAAAATATCTACAATATCACTTAATGGAACTTCAGTTACATTGAGTGACAAAAATCAAGGACAATATTACGCACAACAAGGTATATGCGATTACGCATATCAAGTAAATTCTGGAAGTGTAGATATTATGATTCGTAACGCATCAACGAATGTTAATGTGGTAGCGAACATAGAAGAACCTAAATATTATTCAATACAACTTACAGGGAATTATAATATAGATAAAGATGCATTATTGATAATAAGCTCAAGTGATCAAGTATTTATGTATAAGTTGTCTATTGGTAGTGCAAGTATAGATATAACAATGCCAAAGTTAATAGTGGGTCGAACTTACACAATTAAAGTAATTAATGCAGAGATTAGTGGAACGCTGACCGTAGATGGGGAAGCAGTGGTAACATCTAGTCCATACACATTTGTATGTAATACAGAGAATGGTACTATTAAATTAAGCGGGATAACAATAAGTTAATGTAAATATTATTAAATTCAAATAGTAATAATAGAATCAAAATAATTTTGTTAATTATTATAATATAAATTTTAAGGTAAAAATATTGAATATTTTATTTGGTGCCATTAAAAGCTAGTTTGGTATCATAAAAATATAGCAAATTGTTTGTTAAAAATATTTAATTGTGGTATACTAATGTTAGATTAGAAACTTATGTTAAATAATTTAACTTAACAGAGCAATAGATTAAATAGTTGATTAACGATAGGAGAAGAGTAATAATGAACAAAAGAAGAGTATTAAGTACACAAAAGTTGGGTATAATAGCTTTAAGTTTATTATTGTGTTTAGTTTTTGTATTGGGTATAACATTTTCAGCGTTACAAGACTCTAAACAAGCGACAGGTACAATTATCTTTACCGGTAATCTAGCGTTAGCTATGCAACATGGTAATAGTGGGTATGTGAGTGAAGACACATTAACGCTTGATTTAATACCTGATTATAACAATTTGTTAGATACTACTGAGACAGGTAATGTTTACTTTGTAGATAAAGTAGGGCAAGTAGCATCACTAAAATGGCAAGATAATGCAAGTGGTGGCAATGATATAGTATTTAAAGTGTTCTCAGATGGTAATACAAATGCATACATTAAGATGACAGTACAATTAAAGTACACTCCAAGCAATGCAAGCAAGCTACCAAATACAGCACAAGAATGGCAAATATTTCCAAAATTTGGTTCAAGCAATTATGAGATGACATATACTCAAATTAATGAAGGGGACAATGAAGAATACTCATTCTATGCACCAAGTGATAGGTTGGTTGTGTCATATCCAAAATTTGAGAAGACAAGTACATATGTAACAAAGACATTTGATATGTATTACGTTGTTGATACATTTGATGCGTTACAAGCATTTGCACCAAATACGGAAGATAGTTCATTAAGTGGGTATACATACTTAAATAAAGAGATTAATTTTAGTGATATCATAAGTGATATACAATTCATTGTAAGTGGAGAGAGTACAATCAGTACAGGGGATACATTTGAATTGCACATAGATTGTCAAGCAAGTACATTCCCTTCTATTTAATAATAATTAATAATAGTCAAATTTAATTTCTTAAATTTAGCAAAATTAACAAAAATTATGAATTACAAATGTATTATTTAATGTTAATTTTGGTGCTTTAAAATATTAAGATAAAAAAACAAATTAAAACATATTAGAGTATTTCTTTAATATGTTTTTTATTTTATATAGTGTTAAAATAATTTTATAATTAAATTTAATTATCTTTATGCATTTATTTTGTGTTAATTGTAAGTCAAATGGCAAAGTTGATTAAATATAGTTGTTTTATTAAATTTAAGAGTGAATTTTAAAAATAATTTTTTATTTGAAATTTTAGTATATAATTTATTAAAGCTATCGTATTTATTAATATTATTTTGATTTTACATAATATTATGTTATAATGATTGTTATATAATTATATTAATTACAAACAATAGTTATAAGTTCTTATGTAAACTATAAGTATTTAATATATAGAATATAGAGAGGTAAAATGACTGCTACAAGTATTACATTAATAGTAGTGTATAGTTTGAATATATTACTTGCATTAGTTATGATTTTTGTTGAGAAGAAACAAACTTCAACGATTATTGCTTGGTTGTCTGTTATGGTGTTCTTGCCTATTGTAGGATTTATTTTTTACATATTATTAGGCAGTGGACTTGGGTTAAGAACTCGATTGATGCTCAAGAAGACTAATATGGCGAATGTCATCAACAAAAAAGATTTAGATGAAATGATAAAGTCTCATAATTATAATTTTGATGATAATACAGGAGAATTGCTATTAAAATATAGGAAATTAATTCAATTCAATTATACTTGGGGCGATAGCATTTTGACAGACAAAAACTCAATTCAATTTTTTAATAACGGGATTGATAAATTTAATGCACTTAAAAAAGATATTATTAATGCAAAAAAACACATACAATTAGATTATTATATTTTCGCAAATGACTCAATAGGTATTGAAATAATAAACTTATGTATTGATAAGCTTAAACAAGGCGTCAAAGTTAAGATATTGATTGATAGTGTCGGTTCTTTGAATACAAAAAAGAGACATTTTAGAAAGTTTATAAAGGCTGGCGGAGAATTTAAAGAATTTTTCCCGCCCATCATACCATTTAAATTATTTAACCTAAAGATGAACTACAGGAACCATAGGAAAATCGCAGTCATTGATGGTAAGATTGGATATGTTGGCGGTATGAATTTGAGACTTGACCATATGGGTTATGATAGAAGATTGAAACCTTGGAGAGATGCACACATAAGAATAGAAGGGCTAGGTGTATACGGATTACAATCTACTTTTTTGTCAGATTGGCGTTTCTCAACAAATGACTACAAATATCCTATTAAATATCTTGTTGAAGACTATTTCCCGCCTATTGATTCCAAAGGGAATTGTCCTATTCAAATAATAGCAAGTGGCCCAAATAATGATAAATGCGAGATAAAAAACGCATTGATAAAAATGATAAATAGTGCTACAAAAAGTATCAAAATTCAAACACCATATTTTGTGCCTGATGAAGTGTATTTAGACAGTCTCAAACTTGCTAAAGCAAGTGGGGTTGATGTGCAAATTATGATTCCACAGATTCCTGACAAGCATTTTGTATATTATGCGAGCCTTAGTTATTTAAGGGATTTAGTTAAATTGGGAGTTAAAGCATATGCTTATAGGGGTTTTTTGCATAGTAAAACTATGATAATAGATGATGAAATTTGTACTGTAGGCACTTGTAATAGTGATATTAGGTCATTTAAGTTAAATTTTGAGATTAATTCTATTATATATAATAAGGAATTTACACAAGAAGTACTTGATGCCTTCAACAATGATAGAATTAATAGTGATGAATATGATTTTGACGCTTTCAAAAAATTATCATTATTCAAAAGGTTTCAAATGGGACTTTGTAGAATGTTTACACCACTATTGTGATAATCGCTAAATTATTGAATAAAATTGTAAAACAAATTAACATTTCTTGACAAATTTAAAGCACAAATGTTATAATACGACAAGGAGATATTATGCCTATAAAACAAGTATGGAACAAACAAATTGCTAAACAATTCAACAATATGACATTTGATGAACAAGCAAAATTGTATCGTGAATTCAAAAGTCAATTTGATAGGTTAAGTAAATATAATTTATCTACTGCGAATCAATATTTTAAAGAATATCTAGAAGAGACAATTATCATTGCTTGCAATGGTGATGTTGTCGCTCAAGATTTCTTAACTTATATATATAAGAAGGGAAGAACAGGTCTTTTTGAAGCAAATCTGTTGACAGCGTACAAATGGGGTATAATCGCTAGTGCTAACGGTAGTAAACTATCTAGCGGAAGGTTAAAGTTCTTCTTTGAGCCGGCATTCTCTATTATTGCTGAGCATCCAAAACTCGACCAAGTGATTGAGACATATCATTTAACTCAAGATAATATAGAGGATTTTTTTGCTAGTGCACTATCTGAAATGATAACAAGTGTTAGTGATGTCAATATTAAATCAATGAGTAAATCGCCCGCTATTCCTTTGGAATATTCCGATGAGAATCTACGAGAATTAGAGAGAGTTAGGGATAGAGTTATTGACAATATGATGGATTTATTATAGGAGAATTATGTCAAAATTTAATAAGAATTACTATGATAGTTATGATGCGGTTAGGTTGTTTTTGTATGTGTTATTGATACCTTATGTGGCGGTCTTATTGTTGATGGGTGTATATATGATAATTGGTACATCTATGAATGTAGATACTCAAACATTTATGAGTTATTTACCCGTTGTTATGATAAACGCATTCTTTATGCAACTATGTTTAATAGTTATTTACTTTGTTTTTAATTACAAAAGGGGCATAAATTTTGTAAAGGCAACTAAGTTAGACAAAAAACCAAATGCTTGGGCGATTGCAATCGCTTTATGTATGGGATTTGCTTTTATGTGGTTTAGTTCGCCACTTGTTACACTTTTTGAACAAGGTTTAATCGCTTTAGGTTTTAACATAGAATCTGACTTAGGTTTTAGTCTTAATAATGCGGGTAACATAATTTTTGCTATCATTGCATTGGGTATTGTTCCTGCTTTCATTGAAGAATTCATATTCCGCGGGGCAATATTGCAAGGGTTAAGAAAATACGGAGATTGGTTCGCAATTATAGGTTCAGCACTTCTTTTTATGTTGATTCACGCTAACATACAACAGACAATTTATCAATTTGCTTTCGGTATATTGGCAGGTTGGTTAGTGGTCAAAACTGGGTCGATTTGGACTTCTATTGCTATGCACGGGTTGAATAATGTCTTTGTTATTATATTACAAAGCATATATGAGATTCAAGGACAAACGGGAAGCGAAGTTGTAATCGACACTGCTTTTATATTGCAAACAATAATTTATACAATCATTTTGTGCGGGTTGATTTGGTTAGGGGTATACTTAATTAAAAAAGTTTACAAAAAACAAGAGAAGAATACTTGTCAAATTGTGGATGCTGTAGACTCAAAAGAAGGCGTACAAAATTATAATAAAAATCTAACCTTTAAACAAGGGTATAGTGAATTTATTAAAGATAGAACAATGCGACGAGATGGTTTAATTGGTATTTTTGTCGCTATAATATTTATAATTATAAATTCCGCTAGTATGTTAATGTAGTTAATAAATTCTAAAATTTTATAATGAAATTTAATTTTTTAGCATATATTTAATACAAAAGGAGAAAAATGGAAGATTTACTAAAAAATAATAATCGTTTATTTTGGTGCAATTTATGTTACTTTATAATACTCACGCTTTTTGTCATATTGAGAATAATTAGCAGTGCAGGGTGGTTAAATTTCGCAGGCGATTACACTGATGCTTTATTTACTTTTTTTACACAAATACTAATTTTATTTGCTGTACCGCTATTTATGTACACTGTAGTTTTTAAACAAAAACCATCACAAATTTTTAAAGCCTTTGGGTATAGGAAAATAAGTTTTAAAGTAGCAATGTGCAGTATAGGAATGGGGTTTGTAGCATTTTTTATAATAATATTTGTGTCAACCTTTTTTTCTATTTTTATACAAATGTTAGGGTACAAACCATACCTAGCGTATGGCGAGAGTTCTCAAGTGTCGATATGGTCATTCTTGCTTAGTATGTTAACAGTTGCAGTTATGCCAGCACTATTTGAAGAGTTCTCACATCGTGGTATGTTATTATCTGGATTTAACAAAGTCGGGTCTATAAGGGCGATAGTGTTGTCTGGATTATTATTTGGACTAATGCACTTAAATATCAATCAATTCTTCTATGCATTTGTCATAGGTATGCTCTTAGCGACTGTTGCGTTAATCACTAGAAGCATTTGGCCAAGTGTTATTATTCACTTCATAAATAATGGGCTCAATACTTACTTAGATTATGCTTCGACTAATAATTTATTTGGTGGGAACTTTAACGAAGTCATTAGTATGGGCGACATAAATATACTATTGCGATTCTTGTTGTATATTTTTGTAATATTTATTGTAGTCTATTGTTGCGTTTGGTTATTAATTAAGATGTTCACTTTGACTAAAAAAGAACAATTCTATAAGTTTGCTAAAGAGTTTGCAGGAATTAAAGACCCTAATCAATTAGTTGATGTTGACAATATGAATGAATTGCTTAAAATCTACCTTTCTGAAGGAAAGAGTATAGACTTTGATTTAATGAACTTGAATACAAAAAAACAAAGTGACAATCAAATGATAGATAAAGAAGGGGATAATGTAGACAGTTCTAAAGTTATAGAAAGCAATGTTCCACAAGTTGTCATTAAGAAAGATAGCAATGTAGTTCAAGAACCAAATCATTCAAATTCAAATGTTAATGTTCGTAAAGTTACTTTGACACAAGTTATGGATTTAATTTTGCCAAAGAGCGAATATGATAAGTACAAACCTACTTTCAAAGAGAATTTCTTCTTGTACTGTTCAATTTTCTTAGGTTCAGTTGTTACAATTATGACATTTATTTGGGGTTTATTCTAATGAAGATAAAAATAGTTTGTATAGGGACAATTAAAGAAGAATTTTATAGACAGGCAATAAGTGAATACTCTAAGAGATTGCAAAAATTTTGTAAATTAGAACTAATAGAACTTAAACAAGGCAAAAGTGATAATGAGAATTCTAAAAGTGAAGAATATGACCAAATAATTCCACACTTAGAAGGTTATGTTATCTCGCTCGCTATAGAAGGGCAAGAGATGACAAGTGAGGCATTCGCTGACAAAATAAAAAAGATTGGAGTTGTTGGTAATTCGACAATCACATTTGTAATAGGTGGGTCATTTGGTATTGATGATAGGATTAAGCACAAAAGCAACTTTTTGTTATCTTTCTCAAAAATGACATTTCCACATCAATTATTTAGGGTCGTATTGCTAGAACAGATATATAGGGCATACAATATTTTGAACAACACGCCATATCATAAATAAATTACAGAAGGTTAAAAATGAATAATAAAATAATAGTTATAGAAGGAACTGATGGATGCGGTAAGGAGACTCAGTCAAAATTGCTTGAGAAGAAACTTATTGAGAAGGGTTATAAAGTTTGTAGACAATCTTTCCCAAACTACGGGACGGCGGGTGCGAAACCTGTAGAAAGTTTATTATCAGGTGAATTTGGTCAAACATTTGATGCACTCGACGCATATCAAAGTAGCGTGCTTTTTGCTGTAGATAGATTATATACTTATAAGTCAACTTTACAACAAAAAATTGAACAAGGTTATATCATTATATTTGATAGATATGTTGAATCAAATCTATTGTATCAAGCAACAAGGATGAGTAATAGACAAGAATATGAGAAATATGTCAAATGGTTATTAGATTTTGAATATAATATCTTAAAATTACCAAAGCCTTCAATGATTATTTATCTAAATATGCCACCTAAGGTGTCGTTAGAATTAGTTCACAATAGAGAACTTAAGAATGGTCTTAAGGATGATATATATGAGAAAGATACCGCTTATATGAATAGCGTTTATAATAAAGGTTTGCAAATCGCTAAAGAACAAAATTTTGATATTATAGATTGTTTGGATGCAAGTGGAAAGATTAAAGAAATAGAAACTATCAATAAAGAAATAATACAAAAAATTAATGACAAATTAATGGCACACTCTGTAGAAAAATAAATATAATATTTTTATGAATGAATATAATTTATATCTACAAAAAATCAATGAACTTAAAATATTAGGTCTAGAACCTATCAAATATGGTGAAACAACTTTGGGACAACCGATGTTAGTATATAAGTTGTCTAAAAGAATTGATTACACCAAAAAACCTATAAGAGTCTTGGTGCAGGCAGGCATTCACGCCCGTGAGTACATCACGACTTTTTTATTATTCTCTCTAATAGAATATTATAATGTTAGAATATTTCGTGAATTGTCAATGCTCAATAGAGAAAGGAAAAATAACTATCTAAACCTTAATTATGAGATATATTTTGCAGTGAACACTAATGTTGATGGATTTAGACTATGCACAACTGGGCTTGATTTTATTAAGGATGCAAAGTTACAAAAACAATTAGTGAAGATTAATCAAGGCAATTATGATTTCTCTTTGTATAAAGCAAATATCAATGGAGTTGATTTGAATGTCAATTTCGATGCTAGATGGGGTCAAGGTAAAAGCAATATAAAGCATAAAAATTATGAAAATTATATAGGCGCATTTCCTAATAGCGAGATAGAGACACAGAACTTAATTAAACTCACTCAAAATATAAAACCAGATATAACATTGAGTTATCACAGCAAAGGGGAAGAAATATATTATCAATTCTATCAAGACAAAATGCGTTTGAAGCGTGATGAAGAGATAGCAAAAATCATACAGAAGACTACAAAATACACTCTAAAGAATGTTGAGTCAAGCAGTGCAGGCGGGTACAAAGATTATTGTATACAAAAATTAAAAATACCTTCTTATACGATTGAAGTGGGTAAAGACATATATTCTCACCCGTTATCTTTAGATAGACTACCTGTGATATTCAAACAAAATAAATATGTAATAAGTAACATTCTAAAGTACTTATCAAATAACAATTTACAATAAAATTCTACAATATTTGTAAATTTATTTTGTAATTTTAAATATTTATGATATAATTATATTGTTATATTAAATATAATAATGGATACTAAATTTTTAGTATTCTTTTTTTTGAGAAGGAGAGAAAATATGCAAAAAACTTATATTATGTTAAAACCTGATGCCGTTAAGCGTGGCTTAATGGGTAGAATTATCGGTAGAATCGAAGATAAAGGATTTAAAATTGTTAATGCTAAAATGTTCACTTTGACAGTTGCACAATTAGAAGAACATTACGCTCATCTTAAAGACAAACCATTTTTTAAGGACATTGTAGAGTATATGACAAGTGGACCTGTACTTGGTATGATTGTTGAAGGCGATGATGTCATATTAGGTATGAGAAAAATTATGGGCGCTACAAAATGGTTGGAAGCGGATGCTGGAACAATTAGAGGCGACTTCGCTTGTAGCACTACTCAAAACTTAATACACGGTTCAGATTCTGAAGAGACTGCAGAGGCAGAGATAAAAAGATTTTTTGGCGAATAATTACAAAGATAACTTATAAAAACTATCTAAAGAAGATTTGAATATTGCTAGATTTATCTTCTTTAATTTTGTAGTTTAAGTAGGTTATCTTAATTTTTTAAAAAATAAAATTTATTATAGTCTGATAAAATTATACATTATATATGGTCAATTTAATTATATAATGTATAATATGTGAGACCTTACATTTATTTTTACACTACTTTTTACTAATAATTAATCCATTATATACAAGAGATGATTTACTAGGGAGGAAAAATGGATAAAAACTATTTAATTGATGGGAATTTTCGCAAAATCTTAATAAGATTATTGGATGACCCATTTGGCAAAACACGAATTGTCGATTTAGCAGATTTGATACCTTTCGAGAACGAAAACGGCGAAGAAATATTTATTGAAGATGGTAGATGCTTTGTTAGACATAATGATATTTTTGTTACATATTTTTATGTAGATGGCGAATACTTAGATAATTATGAACTAATCAAAAGAATTGTTATAAAACACAATTTGTCTTTAAATGGTTTTGATGAACGCTCAAAACAGCATTTTGTAGATGAACTAAAAGTGCTTTTGATGAAATTAAAATAATTGTGCATTATATACAAAAAAATACAAATACATTGTCTATTAGTAGGTTTTGTGATATACTTAAGAATATAAAGTGTTTTGCTTTATAGTGAGGTTATTATGTTACTAAAAAAATCTTTTAACAAACCTAAAACAGCGAGATTGGAAGGGCGTTCTATTAAAGACCCAAAGTTCTATTGTGATATGGACATAGTCGCTGATGGGTTAGTTAATATAAAAAGATTTACTGCAGAGATTTTTAGGTTATTACAACTTGCTAATAGAGATATTATGGAGTCTAATTTATCAGTTCGTGATATTACAAATGATTTGAAAACAATGAATGATAGATTACAAAATATAATTGATTATAGTACTTGTTCTATATGTATGACTAATGAAGAAAAATATATTGAACTTAGAGCCCTTGTCGGCGATATGACAGATTATATAGTGGGCCTTAAAAGTTACAATGATATTTGCGATAATATTATTACTTGTCTTGATTTATTTAGATGTTCACCGCAAATATTAAATAAGGATTTACTGACAAGTGTCAATAATGGAGATTGTTTCTACAAAATGTATGATGACATATCTCGAGAGCAAAGAAGCGAACTAAAGCGTAACACATTAGAATTTAGGAAGTATCTTAAGAGATTGGGCGAATTAAATAAGTTAGCAATTAGCGCTATAGATATTAATTCTTACAAAGAATGTTACGAACAAATGCAAAAGTTTAGTAATTTATGTCAAATTATGTTAATTAAGTTTGATAAACTAGATAAGGTCTGGGAAGGCAAGTTAAGCGAGTTTATGCAATACAAAGATTATTCAGCTAAAGCATTTATTAATAATTGCATTAATGGGAATATTAAGTGTATGCTTAAATTTAATAACATAGGTAAATACAATACAAAAATTCCTTATGTTAAGGGCGAAGAAAGAGATTTAGCGGAGTACTCATTTGATGACAGAAATCTAGTTAATATCTATAGGCAACTTTAATATTGTAATAAAGTTACATATTTATTTATAATTTATTTACTATTATATACCTTAGTTTGTGGCAAAAATAAAATAACTTAATCATAAATACGAAATATCTTTAATTACGCATTTTGACTCTGTATATAAATTCATTCATATTAAATGAGTTATCTATTAATTAGATAACTTTTTTTGATTTGATTTATATAAGATAACTTCAAATTAAGTGAAATAATAGGTTGACATTATCCTATTTTATAAGTACAATATTATTATGAGTCAAAATAACTTAAATAACGATGATAAAAACATTGAACAAAGTCAAATGAATGACACTAAAACTAAAGTTTTTAGCAAAGAATATTTCAAATATAGATTTAGTATGAAGTATTGTCGAATAGGTTTCAAAAATAATTGGACTAAATATTTAACATTTTTGTGTATAATTGTAGCAGTATTAGTACTAGATTTAGTGCTAAAAAGCATTTTTGACTATAAGACTTATAGATTTATAGATGGGTTTATAAGCATAGATGGTTTCGCACATAACACAGGTGCGGCATTCTCTATATTTTCTAATTCTACACTTTTCCTTATAATATTGTCTATATTGTGTCTAGTCGCATATCTATTCTTTGAATATTTAACTATGGACAATAAGCGTGGATACACATATTATGTCGCTACTGCGTTAATGGTAGGTGGTACATTAGGGAATCTTGTAGATAGGATAGCATTTAGTTATGTTAGAGATTTTATCAAACTAGAGTTTATGGATTTCCCTATATTTAATATTGCCGATTGTGCTTTAACTATAGGTGTGATTTTGCTTGCTATATGGCTTCTATTTATACAACCTAAAGAGGGTAAGAAAGAATGCAAATAATTAATTATGATGGAGTCGATGAAGTAAGGTTAGATGTCTTTCTAACACAATATTTTACTGATTTGTCTCGTTCACAACTAAAAAAACATATTGATAATGAAGACATTTTGGTAAATGATAAAGCAGTCAAAGCAGGTTATAACTTACAGAATGGCGATGTGATTATAGTCAAGGAATTATCTGTACCACAATTTGATTTGACTCCGCAAGACATACCACTTGACATTATTTATGAGAATGAAGATTATGCTATAATAAATAAACCGCAAGGAATGGTTGTTCATCCAGCGGCTGGTAATTATGAGGGTACTTTGGTAAATGCACTACTCTATAGAATAAAAAACTTGAGCGGTATCAATGGAGAATATAGACCGGGTATAGTGCATAGATTAGACAAAGATACTTCTGGTTTGTTAGTTATTGCTAAAAATGATAAGGCACATAGAGAACTTGCTAAAGAGATTGAGACCAAAGAATGCAAAAGGTATTATTTGGCGTTAGTAGAGGGCGTTATAAATGACGGCGGTATTATAGAGACTAACCTAGCAAGAAGTCCAAATGATAGAAAAAAGTACGCTGTGTGTGCAGATAATGTAGGCAAGAAGGCAATCACTATTTATAAGGTTGTAGAGAATTTTAAAGATTATACTTTGCTTGAATGTGAACTTAAGACAGGGCGAACGCATCAAATAAGAGTTCATTGTCAATATATTCATCATCCTATTGTTGGGGATAGAACTTATGGATATAAGAAACAATCTATCAAAACTAATGGGCAATTATTACACGCTTACAAACTAATACTAAGAGAACCAAAGACAAATATTATTAAAGAATTCACTTGCGATTTACCGCAGTATTTTAGCGATATTTTGAAACATCTAAGGAAATAAATAGATAAAATATTTTTTTTGTTAAATGAATAACAAAACTTAGTATTAAATTGTATATTTATTGTTATATTTCGACAAGATTATACCAAAAAATGTAAATTAAGTTATAAAAATTGTAGACAAATTATAATATATTTGATATAATATTTTATATTTATTATTTTAAAGGAGAATATTATGAAGGGTGATTTTGGTAAATTTCTCAATTTGCTTGCATTCATAGGTATTATTATGGTTGCAGTAGCATTGTTAATTGCTCAATTAGCAAATTGGTTCGGTTCTAGTGGTGGCTCATTAGTTCAAGCATTAACTTTGGTTGCTAACTTTATCGCATATTTAATAACCGCTATCGCTGCGTTTTACTATGTTAGAAGCAAGAAGAATGTTTGGGTTACGGTAGTATTTATTATAGCATTGATTGTAATGTTCGTATTTATGTTCTTAGTCGGCCTAAATGTTGGAGCATAGTACAATATGACAAAAAAAATGATTTATAGTATAGTTGAGATTGTTTTGTTTATAATATCAATTATACTAATATGTTTATCTAAGGTTGAAGCATTATTGTTGGTTGTTGGGTTTGGCTTTTTGAGTCTCAGTCTAATATTATTGACTATATATGTCATAAAAGAGTATATAGACACAAGTAGAAGACTAAAAAATGCTGAAGTAGAATTCATTATGAATTCTAATAATGGCAACCTTAATGATGATGAAATCATTGATTATAGGAACAAAAATAAACAACATAATGATAAAACATTTTTTGTGTTGTTTAGTGTTATTGCAACTATAATAAGTTTGTATATGTTTATTACACTATTATAGTTTACTTTGGGCGATAGTTCGCTCATTTTTATCGAATTAGGAGAAAAATTATGGAAAATAAAATTATAAACAAAGATGAAGAGAAAATTGTTCTTTCTGCTGAAATGAACGCAGATGAATGGGAGAAAGCGTTACAAGAAGCATACGAAAGAACTAAAGGGAAATTTAATATTGAAGGATTTAGAAAGGGCAAGGCTCCAAGAAAGGTTATTGAGAATTTCTACGGCGAAAATATTTTTTATGAAGATGCCTTCAATAAGACTATTACAGATTTTTACATTAACTATCTACAAGACAACAAGGATATTAAACCGTTAAAGAGTTATCCAGACTTCAATATTGATGAAATTGGTAAAGACGGGTACAAAGTTACTATGACTATTGCATTGACTCCAAAAGTTGAGTTAGGAAACTACAAAAATATTGAAGTTAAAAAAATTAAACACACCGTTACTGATGAAGATGTCAAGAGAGAGATTGACAATATGCTTGCTTCACAAGCAAAAGAGATTGAGTGCGATGTAGATAAATTAGTAGAGAATGGAGACATCGCAGTTATAGATTTTGACGGTACTATAGATGGCGAGAGATTCGAAGGCGGTATGGCTGAAGATTATCCACTTGAGATAGGTTCACACAGTTTTATTGACACATTCGAAGACCAGTTAGTTGGATTAAAGAAGGGCGACACTAAAGATGTTAAAGTTAAATTCCCTGAAGATTATGGTGCTAAGAATTTGGCAGGCAAAGACGCTGTATTCTATGTAACTATTAAAGAAATTAAACAAAAACAAATTCCTGAGTTGACTGATGAGTTCGCTAAGACTATGGGCGAATTTGAAGATGTGAATGCTTTGAAGGCATTTATTAAGTCAGCACTTACAAAGCAAGCAGAGACTCGTTCTCAACACGAGACGGAGAATGCGCTTGTTGATATCATTGTTGAGAATTCTAAGGTTAAAGTACCTAATGATATGGTAGAAGCTCAACTCGATGCTATTATGAATGACTTAAGTTATAGATTAATGTATCAAGGTTTAACATTAGATAAGTACGCTGAAATGATGCAAACAACAGTAGACAAATTAAGACAAGACAAGAAAAGCGATGCTGAGAAGGCTGTTCGTACTCGTTTAGTATTAGAAGAAATCATTGAGAAAGAAGACTTGAAGATTAGCGAAGATGACATTGAAGTAAGATTGAGAGAATTGGCAGAGAATAGTCATAAAACTGTTGATGAATTCAAAAAATCTTTACCAAAACAACAATTAGACTATATAATTAATGATATTATTGTCAATAAATTATATGATTTCCTCGCTAAAGAAAATAAATTTGTAGATTAATTAATAAAAATAGGAGCGTGTATGTTAATTCCATCAGTTATTGAAAAAAATCCAAATGGAGTATTTAACTATGATATTTACTCTCGTTTGCTTGAGGATAGAATAATTTTCCTTCCGCCACAACCAATTAATGCGGAGATTGCTAACTCTGTTATCTCTCAAATGCTCTATCTTGAGAGTAAAGATTCAAAAAAAGATATTTTCCTATATATTAATAGCCCAGGTGGTGAAGTATATAGCGGTATGTCTATAATTGACACAATGAATTTTGTCTCTTGTGATGTGTCAACATTTTGTGTAGGATTAGCAGCGTCAATGGGTGCGCTAATATTGACTAGTGGGGCTAAGGGCAAGAGATTTGCACTTCCACATAGTAGAATAATGATTCATCAACCACATTCATACGCTGAAGGTCAAGTAACTGATATTCTTATTCAGGCTAATGAAGCACAAAAATTAAAAGAAGAAAGTATAGACTTAATCGTCAATACTACAGGTAAGTCAAAAGAGGTAGTAGCGAAAGACATAGACCGTGATTTTTATATGACCGCTGCAGAAGCAAAGAAATACGGTATTGTTGATGAGATTATGTTAAAAAGACCAGTAAAATAATTTTAGGAGATTGTATGGCTAATAATAAAGAACTTAAATGCTCATTCTGCGGAAGAACAAAAAGCGAAGCAGGGAGACTTGTTTCTAACGCTGAAGGGGATATCTGTATATGTGATACTTGTGTCAAAGTGTGTAGAGAGATTCTCAATGCTGATGAGCGTAGTTATAGTGCTAATGATAAAGTTAATTTATTACCACCAGAAGAGATAAAGCGATTTTTGGATGAGTACATTATTGGGCAAGATAACGCGAAGAGAATTTTGTCCGTAGCAGTGTATAATCATTATAAGAGAATTAATTACCTTATTGATAAAGGTAAGGATGGCGTAGAATTAGACAAAAGCAATATTCTTTTGATTGGACCTACAGGAAGCGGTAAAACTTTGCTTGCTAAGACATTAGCAAAGATTCTTGATGTGCCTTTCGCAAGTGCTGATGCTACAACACTAACTGAAGCAGGGTATGTTGGCGATGATGTCGAAAACATTTTGTTAAAATTAATCATTGATGCAAAATTCGACATCAAGAAAGCAGAAAGAGGTATTGTATACATTGATGAGATAGATAAGATTGCCAAAAAATCAGAGAATAGGTCTATTAGTCGTGATGTATCAGGCGAAGGCGTGCAACAAGCATTGCTTAAGATTCTTGAGAGTACTGTCGCTAATGTTCCGCCACAAGGTGGAAGAAAGCATCCACAACAAGAGACAATACCTATAGATACTACAAATATTTTGTTCATTTGTGGTGGGGCATTTGTTGGACTAGATAAGATAGTTGAAGAAAGAAAAAATGAGAAGAGAACTGTCGGCTTTGTCGCACAATCTAATAATGATGAAGAACAAAAAGATTATAAGTTTGTTAAAGATATGCAACCACAAGATTTAGTCAAATTTGGTTTGATACCTGAATTTGTAGGAAGACTTCCTGTAGTTACAGGTTTACAACCACTTGATGAGCAATCATTGATAAATATTATAACAAAACCAAAAAACAGCATAATAAAACAGTACAAAGAAATGTTTAGATTAGATGGTGTAGAACTTGAGTTTACTGATGAAGCGATTCAATTTGTCGCACAAAGGGCAATAAAACTTGGAACGGGTGCAAGGGGACTAAGAACTATAATGGAAGAAAGTATGCTTGAATTAATGTACAAGATACCTTCTGATAAATCAATCAAAAAAATAGTAATAACCAAAGATTATCTCGCTAAGAATGGAGATGCTGAGATTACTAGAGATGATAGCGTGCCAAAAATTGAGAAACCTAAAGCGTCTAAAAAAATACAACCGAAAGTAGATATTAAGGTGGTTCATAACTAATGGTAGAACTTAAGGAAAATGATTTGCCAAATTTTATGAATCGTATAAAAAATTTGCACGACGCATATTTAGTTGAATCAATATTCGATACACAAAATAAAACATTGATTTTAAAATTTAATTCTCAATGGGTGGACAATGATATTGAACTTATCTTCAAAAATGTTTTGAATTTTAAATTGAATTTTGATGATAAAAATTATAACATAATTTTTGATTCGAAGTTTAATTTTAAAGATAATTGTTTTGAATTTGAAGATGATACGCACGCTATTTATTTAATGTCTAAATATGCTTATTATAATTTGTAACTATGGTAAAATATTTTATTGTATATTATGAAGTAAATAGGTTACTAAACAAAAAAACTCACATTAATTTAATGTGAGTTTTTTGTTGTTAGCATACAATTTAATTATTATTTAGTTTAATTAGTGCAACTTTCTTTAGGGTAATTAATTGTAATATATTTTTATCAAAAAATCTATATACGAAAATTTATATAATTAATTAGAAACTAATATTATTTTTTACTAATCTTTAATGCTGGAATATTTATATTGATTAGCTTTTTTCTGATTCAAGGTCATTTAAGTATTGAGCAAATTTGTCTTTACACAACTTATATGCGTTACTATCTTTTGAT
>CALVIT010000029.1 GCA_944331845.1 uncultured Clostridia bacterium | reverse complement strand
AAGGCTGAGTTAGCATTTAACGAAGATTTAGTCAAAAGGTTTGAATCACAAGGTTTTTTTGTGCAAATTGTTGAAGATGGCAATGACAGTGTCGCGATATCTAATGCTATAACTGAAGCAAAGAGTCAAGGTACAAAACCTTCATTGATAATATGTAAGACAAAAATAGGGTACGGAAGTGAACTACAAGATACTCCACAAGTGCACGGTAAGGCGTTAGATGATAAAGGTATAGAGTATTTACGACAAAAACTCGGTGTAGATATGTCGAATTGGAAATTCTCTAAGTCAACTCTAGCACTTGTCAAAAATAGTCTAAAAACAAAAAAAGATTATTATATGAGTTATCAAAACAAATTAAGAGACTTCACTAAAGATAAATTATTTCAACCGCTTAATGTTGATATGGTTAAAGAAAGTTTATTTAATCAAAATTGGTTCTATGATTTATCAACTCGTGCTAGTAGCGGTAAGATATTAAATTTTATCAAAGATATGATACCTAATCTTATAGGGGGTAGTGCTGATTTAGCACCATCTACGAAGTCGTATTTTGATAATGAATATTATTTTAGTAATGATAACATACAAGGGCGTAATATTCATTTTGGAATAAGAGAACACGCTATGACGGGCATTGCTAATGGTATTCAACTTTATGGGGTATATAGGACATTTATTTCTACATTCTTTGTATTTTATGATTATTTAAAACCAAGTTTGAGAATGTCGGCGATAATGGGCTTGAATGTATTATATTTGTTGACACACGATAGTATTATGGTAGGGGAAGATGGTGCGACGCATCAACCAATAGAGCAGTTGGCGAATATTAGGTCAATACCTAATGTATTAGTTTTTAGACCTTGTGATACAAGGGAAACTGTCGCAGGCTATGTTTGTTATCTCCAAAATACTAACGGACCTACTGCTCTCATTTTGTCTAGACAAGAACTGAAAATGCAGAATAGTGATTTAGAGAAGGCTATTTTAGGCGGATACATTATGGAAGAAACAGCCTATAACAAATATGATGTGTCTTTAATCGCTAGCGGAAGTGAAGTACAAACTTGTATGAAACTTCGTGAATTATTATTTCAAAAAGGATATATTGCTAGAGTCATTTCTATGCCGTGCGAAAGTTTATTCTATAGTCAATCAAAAAAATATCAAAGGCAAGTTCTAGGAGATGGATTAAGAATATTCATAGAGTTATCTAATGATGATATCTATTGTAAGTATTTAAGGGAATATGATGAAGTGTATAACCTAAGCACATTTGGCAAAAATGGTAAGGCTGAAGATGTGCTAGATGATGTAGAGATGAGTGTTCAAAAATTATTACCAAAGATTATAAAAGCAATAAAAACTTACAAAAAATACAATAGGACGCTATTAGATGATTAAATATATTTTAAGTGCGAAGGTTGATATTAATATTTTTTTAAAATTTTAGTTACATTATTATTATGAAGATTGCAAGTATATTGCAGTCTTTTTTGTGGTAAACAAAATTAAATAAAAATATTTAAGCTTTTGTGCAATTTATTAGTTGTAACATTAACTTTGTATGTATTACATAGGATTAAATTTTTATTATAGATAATGCAAACATAAGTCAAAATTAATAATTCTAATTTATTGAAAAATTAGTTTAATAATATAATTTAAAATTCATAATTCTATTAAATATAATATATTTACACTGTATAAAATTTGAGAAATAAACAAAATTTGTGTGTCAAATCTTTTTGAAAACTGGCGAAAATATGGTATAATCACTTTGTTATGTAATTTGGAGGTTAGACTTTGAAAGAGTATAATTCTAAAGATATAGTTGTTCTTGAAGGACTTGAAGCGGTTAGATTAAGACCCGGTATGTACATTGGTACAACGAGTGCAAAAGGACTTCATCATTTGTTATGGGAGATAGTAGATAACTCCATAGATGAGATAGCAAATGGATTTGGCGATAAAATAATTGTTACATTATACAAAGATGGGACAGTGTCTGTTGAAGACAACGGTCGTGGTATTCCTGTAGATAAGCATCCACAACTTGGCATTTCTGGTGTCGAAGTTGTTTTCACGCAATTACACGCAGGCGGTAAATTTAACAACGATAACTATAATTTCTCTGGTGGTTTGCACGGTGTAGGTGCTTCTGTTACAAACGCATTGAGTGAATGGTTGGATGTTATTACTAATAGAAATGGCAAGAAGTATAAAATTCAATTTCATTCAGTTCCTAATTCTAAAGGCAAGATACTTGGCGGTACGGTAAAAAGTCCGCTTCGTTGTCTAGGCCCTACCAATGACAAAGGGACATTTGTACACTTCAAACCTGATGCTAGAATATTTGAAACAATCAATTTTAGTGGCGAAGTTATAGCAAAGAGATTAAAAGAGTATGCTTTCTTAAATAAAGGTGCTACTATTGAATTAATCGATGAGAATGTTATAAATGAAGATGGTTCTTGTCTAAAGAAGATTTACAAATTTAATGGCGGTATTAAAGATTTCGTATCTTATATTAATGAAGGCAAAAATGTTTTATTTCCTAACCCTATATATTTTGAAGCACAATCTGACATACTCAAATTAGAATGTGCCATACAGTATACCGATGCTTATGTAGAGAATATTTTTAGTTATGTTAATAATATTTCTACTTCCGAAGGCGGAACTCACGAGGCAGGATTTAGAACTGCACTCACTAAGGTTTTGAATGAAGCAGGTAGAGAAGCGGGATTTTTGAAGGACAAAGATACTAATCTTATGGGCGAAGACTACCGAGAAGGCATTACTGCTGTTTTGTCTATCAAAATGAAGAATGTACAATTTGAAGGACAAACAAAAACTAAACTAGGTAATCCTGAAGCAAAAAATGAAGTAGATAATCTAGTATATAACCATTTGCTCGCTATTATGGAGAAGTCCGATAACAAGAAGATTTTGGAATCTATTATCAACAAAGGGAAATTAGCAGCTAATGCTAGACTCGCTTCTAAGAAAGCAAAAGAGTTAACTAGAGCTAAGAACAGTATGGAAGTAACCGCTTTAATTGGTAAACTTGCATCTTGTAGCGGTAGAGACACCAAAAAGAACGAATTGTATATTGTTGAGGGAGATAGTGCGGGTGGTAGTGCTAAGATGGGCAGAGATAGGTCATTTCAAGCAATATTACCTTTGCGTGGTAAACCTTTGAATGTAGAGAAGAAGAGACTTGAGCAAGTTTTACAAAACGATGAATTTCGTTCTATCATCACTGCTTTAGGTGCGGGTATTGGCGAAGACTTCGATGTGGATGATTTAAAATTTGATAAGGTCATAATTCTTGCTGATGCCGACCAAGATGGTGCTCACATTAGAGCGATATTGTTAACATTCTTCTATAGGTATATGAAGCAACTTATAATTGATGGTCATGTGTATATAGGTGTACCACCATTATATAAGATTTCAAAAAAGAACGATATAAGGTACGCTTATTCAGATGAGCAGTTAAGACAATATGCTGATGAATTGGGCAAAGGATACGATATCCAAAGATACAAAGGGTTGGGCGAGATGAACCCTGAACAACTTTGGGAAACTACTATGGACCCAAAACATAGAACTATGATAAGAGTAACTATTGATGATGCCGCTGAAGCAGAGAAACTTATAACAACGCTTATGGGCGATGATATTGAATCTAGAAAACTTTATATCTCTGAGTATGCTAATTTTAATAAAGAACCTGATGAGTTTGATAAATTAAAGAAAGTTAAATAATCACTATTTGTTTTGTATGTTATTTATTATTAGGAGTGTAGTGTGTCTTATTTTGATGACAATAATGATGAAGATGAATTCACTAATGAACCCATAGAAGGGCAAATGTCAATCTTCGAGTGGCAATTAAATTGTTCGAATGAAGAAGATGAAGAAATATTTACTAATCAGCCTGTAGAAGGACAATTAGATTTATTTACTTATTATAACAAATTAAATAATAACATACAAAACCAAAATTTAATTCAATCTAATAAACAAAATAATAGCGTTTTAGATAAAGACGATAGTAAGACATATTCAGTTGATAGTGATTATAATGAAGATAATGCGTTGGTCGATACTAAAGAATCATTAGACTTAGGCAATGATAATAACACTATTGAGAATGATTATAGTGATAATTATGATAATAATGATAAAATACAAAATGAAGTCTATCATAGTATGACTAATCAATTAAGTGGTGAATTTACAAATTACAATAATAATGATGAAGAATTCAATGATAACTATAATGATAATATTAAAGATACCTATGAAGATTATGACAATGAGATAAAAGAGAATAATCAAGTAGTTAATGATGATAGTTATGATAATAATTTAGATTCTAAAGACACATTATATAAAGATAAAGATGATACATTAATAGATAATGAACAACAAAATGAGTATAATGGGACATTAAATACTCAAGATAAATTGTTAGATAATAACAATGATAAAATTCATATTAATACAAAAAGTACTTTAAATACTATTTCACACAAAACAAAAAAAGAGGTAACAAAGATGGCTAATGATACTGAGCCTAAAAATAGCAAAAGCAATAAAGGCGGCGGGAATATGGACGGCGGTCTATTGATTCAGTCAATCGATGAAGTACTACACAATTCAATGATACCATATAGCGAGTTTGTTTTACTTGACCGTGCATTACCAAGAATAGAGGATGGACTCAAACCTGTACAACGAAGAATTTTGTATACAATGCTTGAATTGGGTATGACACCCGACAAAGCATATAGGAAGTGTGCTAGAATCGTTGGTGATTGTCTAGGTAAGTATCATCCACACGGCGATACTTCTGTTTATGACGCTATGGTTAGAATGGCTCAACCATTTAATATGCGTGGTATACTTGTGCAGGGACACGGAAACTTTGGTTCAGTTGATGGCGATAGTGCTGCAGCGATGAGATATACTGAAGCAAAATTAGCACCGCTTGCGATGGAATTATTGAGAGATTTGGATAAAGACACTGTCAAGTGGAGTTTTAACTTCGATGATACTCTTAAAGAACCAGATACATTGCCGGGAAGATTTCCTAACCTTCTTGTAAATGGTGCAGTTGGTATTGCGGTAGGGCTAGCAACTAACATACCGCCTCATAACTTAAATGAAGTTATTGAAGGTGTGGTTGCGTTAATTGAACACCCTTCAATTTCATTAAAAGAAATGATGAAAATTATTAAGGGCCCAGACTTTCCAACGGGAGCGATTATATCTACAGATGAATTGTATCTAGCATACGAGACTGGTCGTGGCAAAATTACTATTCGTGCCAAAACACATTTTGAAGACGCTGGCAATGGCAAGACTAACATAGTTATAACTGAGATACCTTATCAAAAAAATAAGTCAAGTCTATTATCTAAAATAGCTGATATTAGAGAAGATAAGAAGGGCGCTTTGTTAGGTATACAAGATATCAAAGATGAATCTGACAGGACAGGTACTAGGGCAGTTATAACAGTTAAGGCGGGTTATAACGCTAATGACATACTTAATTTATTATTTAAGTATAGTGATTTACAGTCTACATTTGGTATCAATATGGTTGCTATCGCAGACGGTAAACCAAAACAACTTGGATTGATGGAAATTCTAAAATATTACTTAAATTATCAAATAGATATAATTGTTAGAAGAACAAGATTTGATTTGAATAATGCTAAGGAAAGAATGCATATCTTAGAAGGTTTGCATATCGCTATTGTCAATATTGATGAAGTTGTAGCAATAATTAAGACAAGCCCAAATACAACTGAGGCAAAGACAAGATTAAGACAAAGATTTTTATTATCCGAGAAGCAAGCACAAGCAATACTTGATATGAGATTAGCAAGACTAACAAGTTTGGAAGTATATAAGATTGAACAAGAGATAGCGGAATTAAAGATATTAATTGAGAAATTAACTGCTATTCTAAATTCTAAGAGACTTCAACTTGAAGTCATCAAAGAAGAATTGCTTGAGATTAAAAGAAAATATAGTATGCCTAGATTAACAAAAATTGTAAAAAGTTTTGGCGAAATAGACATAGATAGCATTTTAGAAGCAAACAAAGTAGTTGAAGATACTGTTGTCGCTCTAACTCAAAGTGGAACAATTAAACGAATGCAACCAAAACACTTTGATACGACTATAAAAGAATATAATTCTCAATTAAGTGAGAATGAATTACATTATTTTATTCTTAAGACAACAACTGATAAAACATTAGTCGGCATTACAAATAAAGGCAATGCTTGTAGAATCGCTGTTCAAGATATTAAAGAGACTAAGTGGCGAGATAAAGGCGTAACATTTAGAAGTATTTGTAAAGAATTGGATGTCGATGAGAAAATTCTTGCATTATTTGAAATCGCAAAGAAAGATAATAGCGAAATAGTGTTTGTTACAAAGTCTGGTATGCTTAAGAGAACTGCGCTCAGTGAATACGATGTTTCTAAACAAAAATATACTGCTATGAAACTTAAAGATGGAGATGAAGTCATAAGTGTCTTTAAGTCTCAAAATAACAAGACATTGTTAATGATAACTAAGTTAGGTATGGCTTTAAACTGTGAGATAGATTCTATTCCTACTAGCGGTAGAATAAGTCAGGGCGTCAAGGGTATGAACTTAAATAATGGAGACCATTTAATATATGCAGGATTGATGGGACTATCAGGCGAATTGATTTTGGCAACTAAGAAAGGAATGGGCAAAAGATTTAATGTTGGCAACATAGAATTATCTCAAAGAGCTAGGAAGGGCGCTAAAGTATTTGATTTGGGCGCTAATGATGAAATAATTTTTGTCGATATTGAACAAAAAGATGCCGATTATGTTATTAAGTTTGCAGGTACTGAAAATTATATCAAAAAGTCAGCAAAAGAATTCTTCCCTGACAAAAAGCAGGGTAAGGGTAAGAGTTTGTCTTCTAACAAGGTTGGCAATAGAATATCAGCAATATACAAATATGTTAGTGAATAAAATAAAGACATAAGATAAGTGGAGTAGTTAATATGAATGAAATTTTAAATAAATACGATGTCGTTATAATAGGTGGCGGAATTGGCGGTATTATGACTGCATATAAGTTAATTCAATCGAATGAGAACTTGAAAATTATATTAATTGAGAAGGGTAATGATTTATCAGAAAGAAAATGTCCGTTGATTGTAAATAATCACGGTAAGGGGGGATGTTTAAAGTGCGCTAATTGTGCTATTATGAGCGGTATGGCTGGTGCTGGTGCTTTTAGTGATGGAAAATATATCATAGGTACAGAATATGGCGGTTGGTTGACTGATTATTTGCCACAAGAAGTAGTATATTCTTATATAAAACAGGCCGACGATGTATTAGTAAAATTTGGTGCGACTACTAAAGTCTTTCATCCTAATGATGAATTAAAGAAAGAGTGCTTAAAGTATGATTTGCATTTAAAACAAACCGATTTAAAGCACTTAGGTACTGATGATAATTATAATACAATGTTAAAATTGATTGATTATCTAAAAACTAAAATAACCATTTTAACTCGTGCTAAGGTTATTGATGTAGATAAAAATACAAATACTGTAATTTTTACCTATCAAAATACTGAAGTTTCTACTCATGGGAAGCACATTGTGTTCGCTGTTGGGCGTGCTGGGAGTCAAGACTTTAGGACTTGGTGCGACAAAAACGGCGTTGAATGTAATAATAATCAAGTCGACCTTGGAGTGCGCGTGGAGTTACCTTCTATTATATGGGAAAACTTTAGTAAACAAATTTATGAGCCTAAAGTTTGGTATAGAACCAAAGGATATGGCGATGTTGTTAGAATGTTTTGTTTCAATGAGCGTGGTCATGTTGTTATGGAGAATACTGACAGTGTTTTGACAATAAACGGGCATAGTTATGCACAAGAAGACAAAAAGACTAAGAATAGTAACTTTGCTCTTTTGTCTACTAGCACATTTACTCAACCATTCAAGGAACCTATTGAGTATGCTCGTTATGTAGCTTCACTTGCAAACAAAATTAGTGGTGGAAGCGTTCTTGTACAAAGATTTGGAGATTTAATTAAAGGAAGAAGAACTACCCCTGAGAGATTAGCACAATCTACAACAAGACCTACACTTGAAGCAGTGCCCGGCGATTTAGCGCTATGTATGCCAAAAAGACAGTTAGACAATATTGTTGAGACAATCTTTGCCTTGGATAAAATCGCTCCAGGAACCGCTAATACTGATACATTATTGTATGGAATAGAATGTAAATACTATGCTACTAGACCTGAAACAAATGATTTTGAAATTAATGGTTGCAATAAAATTTATGCAATAGGGGATGGTGGCGGATTTACAAGAAGTTTAAGTCACGCTGCCGCACACGGTATGTATATTGCTGATAAAATTTTAAAAGATTTTAATAATTAGGGAAATTATGAAAATTAAATTAATTAATGCCACATTATTGGATGTCGCTAATTCTTGCGTATTAGAAAATTATACTGTTTGTATTGATGGAAGTTTAATATCTTTCGTTGGAGAAAATGATAATCTTTTCGCTCAAGCATTTAATGCGGACAAAGTTATAGATTTTGAGGGAGACATTTTGTGCGCAGGGTTTATAAATTGTCATTCTCATAATGCTATGGCCTTATTTAGAGGGCTCAAAGATGATGTTCCACTCGAACAATGGTTATTTGACAATATGTTTGTTATTGAGAAGTTTTTACAACCGAAAGATATCTACTATGGCACTCAATTAGGGCTTTTGGAAGGTATAAAAAGTGGTATAACTACTAATCTTGATGCGTATTTTTATCCTAAGTCTATCATAGATGCTAATATAGATTTGAAGACTAGGCTAGTATGTGCATTAGGTGCTACTATGTACGACAATCGTTTAGAAGGTTTGACTCAAGAATATTTATCCTTAAAGGATGCAAATGATTTAGTATCATTTATGGCTTATGCACATTCAATATATACAATTGATACAAAAGGGTTAGAAGATACTGTGATATTTGCGAATGAATATAAGTTACCTATGCATATTCATTTGGCTGAAACATTGAAAGAAGTTGGAGATTGTGTACAAAAATTCAATAAGACACCTGTTCAATTATTAGAAGATATAGGCTTCTTTGAACATAAATGTTTGTTAGCACACGGTGTTCATATTGATAAAGATGATTACCTAATATTAAATCAACACGATGTATCTATAGCACATTGTCCCGCTAGCAATATGAAGTTAGGAAGTGGTATAGCACCTATACACTCTATGCTAGAGTCAAATATAAATATTTGTCTAGGAACTGATGGCCCAGCAAGCAATAACAGTATTGATATGTTTAGAGAAATGTATTTAGCTTCTATGCTACAAAAAGTTAATCTTTGTGAAACAAATATTATGAGTGCTAAAACAATGATGCGCTTAAGTACTTTGAATGGGGCTAAAGCATTGTGCATAGATAATAAGATAGGTAAAATTGAAGCAGGGTATAAGGCTGATATAATTAGAATATCAATCAAAGACATAAATATGTTGCCTATTAATGATTATTATTCTAATGTTGTCTATTCAGGTAAACCTGAAAATATTAAAATGACAATGGTTAACGGAGAGATTCTTTATGAGAACGGGGTTTTTGCCGACCATATTGATGTCGAAAAAATAGTTTTTGAGTGCAAAAATGCTATAAAAAGGCTAAAATTTGAGAGCGAAATTCAAGTTTAATTATTTTGTAGTGCATTTTGCTTGCTAAAAATAATAAAGTTTGTTAAAATAACAAATGTTAATAAGAGGTGAATTATGCAAATAGAAATTTTATCAAAAAATTATAATGTTAGTGAGAAACTAAAAGATATCATTACAAAAAAAATTGATAGATTAGATAGATATTTCAATGAAGAAGCTAAGGCTCAAGTTTATTGTAAATATGAGAATGGTCTATACAAAATGGAGATAACTATCAAAGATAGATTCTCATTCTTTAGAAGTGAAGTCGCTAGCGACAATATGTATGTTAATATTGACACTGCATTATCAAAAATTGAAAGACAAGTTTACAAAAACAAGGACAAATTCAAAGATAGATTCAAAAAGAACTCATTTGATTTGCCAGAACTTGAATTTTTGGCTGATGAACCTAAAGTTGTTCATAATAAAGTAACTAGAACAAAGAAATTCGAACTTGACCCTACAGATGTCGAGGATGCTATCGCTAGTCTTGAGATGACAGACCACGATTTCTATGTTTTCCTTAACGCTGAAACAGGCAAAGTTAATGTCGTATATCGTCGTCATGACAATGATTTTGGACACATTGAACTTGAATATTAATTTTAGGAGGTAAACAATGAAAGACTATAACGAAGTTTTTGATATTATATCAAAAGAACGAAAAGATTTGTTTGCCAAACTTAAAGAGAAAAAAGAATTGCAACAACAAGAGTATGAAGAGATAAAGAAGTTTAGTGAGTTAACAAAATCAAAATACAAAGAGTACTATGATAACATTAATAATGAAATAAAAAATATTAATGATGTTATGATACAATATCAAGATGATTTGTTATTAGGTGGGTTTATTGATATACAAAAATTCGCCAACGATGTATCATCATTAATGTCAAAAAATACAAATTATGAATGGGAAATTTTAGCAATTGCATTTACCTACAAAAAGAGACAAAAGGGTGTTTTTGGATTGCAATTAATCAATACCGATGCGAACATAATTTGTATAGCAAAGAAGGACATATTTTCTAAAGATTTAACTGACATAATATTTAAACAAAAAGATTGGTTAAACAATAACAATGCTATGTTAGCATTTCTAGAGCACGTTAAGCGTGGAGATGTAATTCTATTACACATTGTAGAAGCAGAGAACGATAAAGAGAAATTATTAAACCTATTTGAAAGCGGTTTTAATGGCGATTTTGATAGGTATTTGTTGAGATTTGATTTAGCATACAATGACAAAAACCCAGTGAATAAGTATCCTTTTTTGCAGGATTATTTAGATAATTATGTTTTGAATAAGTTATTGGATAAAAAATAAAAAAGAGTCTTATTTAAGACCCTTTTTGATTAAGTATTTGAATTGTTAGTATTTTTTACAATTTCTCTACTTGTTTTTTGAGTTCGGCTTTACCTTTCTCGACTGCTTTTTTTACTGGTTCGCTAGTGTTGGCTAAAAAAGCACCTACAACTATACCTACCATCATACCAAGCACTAAACTTTCTTTCATTATTGCCTCCTATGAGAAACCTATAATGGTTTCAATGTAGTATTTGCAATTTTTATAATTTTATTAATAAAAGGACTTAAAATGAAAAATATTGTTGTTAATTTATTTGGAGCGCCTGGTTCAGGTAAATCTACCGCTATGGCTTATATTTTCGCTGCTTTAAAAATGAGAGGCATAAATTGCGAGATGGCACCTGAATTTGCTAAAGAACTATTTTTTGAAGAAAATTATACCGCATTTGAGAATCAAGTATATATTTTTGGAAATCAATTCTATCGCATAGCAAGGTTAATGGATAAAGTCGATGTTGTTATAACTGATGCTCCTGCTTTAATTAGCATTTATTATAATAACTTAGAATGCGCTAAAGAAGAATTTAATACATTTATTGCAAGCGTAAATAATTCTTTCAAAAATAGAAATTATTACCTTAATCGTGTAGTAGAGTACGATACTAATGGTAGACATCAATCAGAGAAACAAGCAGATGAAGTAGGGCAAACCACTTTAGAGTTATTAAATAAATATAATATAGAATATCAATTTGCTGATTCTCTACCTGAGACTTTAAATAAGATTGTTGATGATATTATTAAAGAAGTTACTTGTGAATAGTATATAGTTTATTATTTTGCACACATTATATTGTAATTCAAAAATATAGAAAATTATAAAATATAACATTAATTGCTTTGATTTTTGGATTAAATATGCTACAATAAGATTAGTGGCAGGCTTATTATGAGAAAATTAGGTGTCGATTTAGGACAAGTTCGCATAGGTTTGGCTTTATCGGATGCTTTAAATATTTTCGCATCTGCACTAGAGACCTATTATAGAAAAAATCTTGAACAAGACCTTAAACATATCGCTGACATTGCTAATAAAAATGATGTCGATGTAATAGTTTTTGGTTTACCATTGAATATGGATGGGACGCAGGGCGAGAAGTGTCAGGAGACTTACGATTTTGCGAATGAGTTAAAAAAATATTGTAATCAAAAAATCGTATTCATTGATGAAAGGTTAACTACAGTGAGTGCTGAGAAAGTTTTAATCGATGCTAATGTCTCAAGAAGAGATAGGAAAGAAGTGATAGATAAAGTTGCAGCCACTTTTATCTTACAAAGTTATTTAGATAAAAAAAGTGTATAGGAGTTTATTATGGAAAAAAACGCTATTGAAAGATTATTAGATGAGAATGACCTTGGAACAATTGTTCTTTTTGATGAGAATGACAAAGAAGTAGAATTTGAACAAATTGCTATTATTCCTTACGAAAATGAAGTGTATGCAATTTTAAAGCCGGTTGAAAAAATGGAAGGCGTAGCTGATGATGAAGCTATAGTATTCTTATTAGATGCTGATGAAGAATCTGATGAAGTTTTGTCAGTAGTTGAAGATGATGCTATCATAGACGCTGTTTTTGATGCTTATTACAAATTACTTGATGAAGATAACGAAAATAATGAATAAAATACTTGACTATATCATATAATTATGATATACTTATCGTGTAACAATGAGAGTGGCGGTGCCACTCTCAATTTTATAAGGGAGTAAAATATTGAGTAAAATAGAAGAATTTGAACAACAAATTGAGCCTATTGTAAAGAAATGCGGTTGTGATTTGATTGAAGTCGATTATTCAAAAGAAGGCGATGAGAAGATGCTAACCGTATTTATTAGCAAAGAAGGCGGAGTATCCATAGATGATTGTGAGAGAGTGCATAATGCTATTGATTTGGTCGCTGATAATGCTGATATATCAAATGGTGAACCATATAATTTAAGCGTTTCATCATTTGGACTTACAAGACAATTAAGAAACAAAAAAGAGTTTATGTATAGACTTAATGAAGAATTGGAAATAAAGTTATTTAAACCTATTAATGGTAAGAAAATTTTGGTAGGTAAACTTGTGGATGTCAAAGATGACAGTATAGTATTATTAGTTGATAATGAGAATTTACACTTACAAATGAAAGATATTGCAAGTGCTAAATTAAATTTGGATTTTTAGGAGAAGAAAATGATTAGTAAAGATTTTTTTAGTGCATTAAATGATTTGGAAGAACAAAAACATATAAATAAGGAAGAATTTATTCAAATTCTTGAAACAGCGTTAACATCTGCATACAAAAAGAACTTTGGTGAGGCAAGGTCTGCATTTGTTAAATTAATCCCTGAGAAAAATACTATTAAATTGTATGCTTACAAGGTTGTGGTAGACGAAGTTGAAGACCCTGAGAAACAAATCAGTCTTGAAGAAGCTAACGCTAATGCTGGGCGTAATAAGTATAAGGTTGGCGATTTGATAACAGAAGAAGTAACACCTAAAGAAGATTTTGGGAGAATCGCTGCACAAACTGCAAAGCATATTATTATGCAAAAAATTCACGAAACTGAGAAAGAAAAATTAATTCAAGAAATGAATGGTAAAGAGAACGAAATAATAACCGGAATTATTAACAGAAAAGATGAGAAGAATGTTTATGTCGAGATTGGTAATTCTAGTACTTACGGAGTCCTAAGCAATTATGACCAAATTCCTAAAGAGAAGTATAATATCGGGGACAAGATAAAGGTTTTTGTGAAACAAATTAAGGATACACCATTTGGTCCGCAAATTTGTTTGTCTAGAAGAGCTCCTGGTTATGTTCGCCGTTTGTTAGAAATTGAAGTTCCTGAAATTGAGAACGGGGAAATTGAAATAAAAAGTATCGCTAGAGAGGCGGGGCTTAGGACAAAGATTGCTGTCGCTGCTACTAATGGCGTTCTTGACCCTGTGGGTGCTTGTATTGGTAATAAAGGCACTAGAATTAATACTTTAAGTGCGGAATTAAATGGGGAGAAATTAGACATTATTGAATATAGTGATGACCCATTTGTGTATATTGCAAGAGCATTATCTCCTGCAACTGCTAAAAGTGTTGAAATAGATGAATTGAATCATACTGCAAAGGTAATTGTAGATAAAGACAAATTATCATTAGCGATTGGTTCTAATGGTCATAATGTAAGGTTAGCGGCGAAATTAACAGGGTACAAAATAGATGTTAAGACTGAGGAAGAAGATGCCAAAGACAATATGTATAATTCAGGTATCGCTGACAACCTTAATGAAAATGATTTTGAAATCGCTGAAGATGAAGATTTTGATATAAATAATGAAAATTCTACTGAGAATGCGGAAGATACAAATACAGACAATAATATTGATGAATTAAACGCTGATGATTTTGAGATAGATTTTGGTCAGGATGAAGACAACAAATAAAGGTGATATCTTGAGAGAAACGCAAAGAATGTGTTGTGTATGTAGACAAAAGCATCCTAGGACTCAACTTATAAGAATTACTTTATCTCAAGGTAATTTGAAGATTAATGAAGGTAAGCAGAAGTATTTTGGAAGAAGTGCATATATTTGTAAGAACAAAGAATGCCTAGAATTAGCCATCAAAAAACGAAGTCTAAATCGAGCATTTAGAAGAGAAATACCGCAAGAAACCTATGAAGAATTGACAAAATTTATTTAATGTGATAAAATGTTTAGAAAGAGGTAGTAATATTGGAAGCTGATAAAAAAACTAATAAAAATACGCTTGTATTTGATAATTTAAAATTAATTGCTAAGATGCATCAAACTAATGGAGATATTCATAACTTGTCTAATAGCCTAAAGAAGGCGAAACAAGACCTAGAAAATATCTTGAAGAGAACTAAGGCTAACGAAAAGTTGTTATTAGATGACAAAGTCAACAAAGTAGATGAGAAGATCGAAGAAACTAAGCAGGTTGAGAATGTTGAAGCCCCTAATAAGACTGAAGTCAAAAAGAACAGCACAAATAATATTCAAAAAAGAGTATTTGATAAGCCTGTTGAGAAGAGTGATGCAAGACAACAAAATAAGAAAACTAATGCAGGTAGTTTTGATAAAAATAAGAAAGATAACAACAATCGTACACAAAATAATAATAAAAACAAACCTAGAGTTGAGAAAAAAGTTACATTTGTTGATGTTGTAATTGAGAAAGGCAAGAATAAATTTCAAAATAGCCAAGCGAACAAGAAGAAGAATGATGCTCATAAGCAATTTGAGACTAAAAAAGGTCGTGTAACTAAGTATGATTCAACTTTAAATGACCAAGAATTCTTTAACAAAAAGAAGAAAAAAGGTAAGACAGTAGACAATCCTAATTATATTAAAATTGACCACGCAATAATTACTACCCACGAAGTTACGGTCAAGACATTGTCTGAGAAAATAGGACAAACAGCTGCTGATATTATTAAGAAATTGATAATTTTAGGTATAATGGCTAACATAAATACAAGCATTGATTTTGATACTGCAGCATTAATCGCTGATGAATTTGGAGTCAAACTTGAATTACAACTCGAAAAAAGCGCAGATGAACAATTATTAGAGAAGATTCACGAGGCAGATGATATTAGTTCAACAATTAATCGTCCACCTGTAGTTACAGTAATGGGGCATGTAGACCACGGGAAAACATCATTACTTGATACTATTAGAAAATCAAATGTAACATCTACAGAAGCTGGCGGTATTACTCAACATATTGGTGCATATACTATCGATTATAATGGTAACAAAATTACATTTATTGATACTCCAGGACACGAAGCATTTACTGCTATGAGAGCTAGGGGGGCTAGTGTTACTGATGTTGCGATTTTGGTTGTCGCTGCTGATGATGGTGTTATGCCTCAAACAAAAGAAGCGATTGAGCATATTAAGAAGGCCGGCGTTCCTATGGTCGTTGCCATTAATAAGATTGATAAACCAGAAGCGAATGTAGATAGAATTAAGCAACAATTAGCTGAATTAAATATTCTACCTGAAGAATGGGGCGGGGATACAATGATGGTTGAAATATCCGCTCGAAATAATATCAATATTGATAAATTGCTCGAAGTAGTTTTACTTGTCAGTGAAGTAAGTGACTTAAGAGCAAATCCTGATAGAAGCGCAGTTGGTAGTATTCTTGAAGCAAAGCTTGATAAGGGTAGAGGTCCTGTTGCTAATGTATTGATTACAAATGGTACATTGCATGTGGGAGATACTATAGTGTCTGGACTTGCAGTAGGTCGTGTTAGAGCGATGACAAATGACAAAGGTCAAAGAATCGAATCTGCTACACCATCAACACCTGTTTCAGTTTTAGGATTGGATAGAGTGCCAAATGCTGGTGATACTTTGATTGCGGTTGATGAGAAGACTGCTAAGCAAGTTATTATTGACAGGAAAAATAAAGTACAACTTGCTAAACAAAATAGTGCGACAAGTATCTCTGCTGAAGAATTCTTAAAAAATATGGATGATAAAACTCCATACAATCTTATTGTGAAGACTGATGTGCAAGGGTCATTTGAAGCATTGCAACAAATGTTATCCGCTGTTGAGAATGAAGAAGTTCGCGTACATTGCATACATGGTGGTGTAGGTGCTGTAACTGAAAATGATGTTGAGATAGCGATTGCGTCAAATGCAACTATTATTGCATTCAATGTTAAGGTAGAGCATAACGCACAAGAGTTGGCTGAGCAACACAACATTGAGATTAAGAAATATAAAATAATATACCAAGTTTTGGAAGATGCAAATGCTAAAATTAAGTCTATGTTGAAGCCTATCTTTGTTGAGAAGGTTATAGGGCATTGTGAAGTTCGTGTATTATTTAAGATAAGTCGAATTGGTACAGTAGCTGGTTGTTATGTCTTAGATGGTAAGATTACTAAGAATTCACATATTAGAGTTATGAGAAATGGAGAATGCGTTGTCGATACTACTATAACTACTTTCCAAAAAGAGAAACAAGAAGTTAAGGAAGTTATGCAGGGTTACGAATGCGGTATCAAACTAGATGGATTTAATGACATAAAAGAACTCGACATATTTGAAGCATATATTATGGAGCAGGTAGAAAGGTAAATGAATAATAGATTAAATAAATTAGATGAAGAATTTGTTAAGGCATTATCACAAATTTTTAGAGAAGAAATTAAAGACCCTAGAATAGATGGTATGATTACTGTTAGTGAAGCAAAAATAACAAATGATTTATCACATTGTAATATTTATATAAGTATTTATAATTCTAAAAACAAAAATGAGTGTTTTAAAACTATTAAAGATAGTGCAAGTTTCATAAGAAAAAAACTTGCAGGTATGGTAGATATTAGGGTTATGCCTGAATTACACTTTTATTTAGATGAAACTCTTGATTATGTTGATAAAATGAATGACTTATTTAAAAAAATATGAAAGTTAGGACTTATCTTGAGAGTTATCTCATTATAAGTCTTTTTGATAAAGGGAAGAAAATGGATAAACCTAAGTTTGAATATGATAAATTAATAGAAATGATTGATAAGGCAAATAATATTGCTATATTTACGCACTTATTACCTGATGGCGATGCTGTTGGTTCATCTTGTGCTGTGGCGACTTATTTAAGAAGCATTGGTAAGAATGCTACTGTTTATATGCCTGCACCAGTTTTGGATGAATACAAATATTTTGATGTAGACAGTTTAATATCATATAATAAACCTACTAATTTTGATTTAGTAATCACAACAGAT
>CALVIT010000028.1 GCA_944331845.1 uncultured Clostridia bacterium | reverse complement strand
TTAGTCAATACTTCTTATACTGTAACAGGAGCATTAGAATTAACTGCTAAATGGGTAAGCAACTATGCTACTGTAACATTCAATATCACAACGAATGTAGGGGTTATATTCAATGTGTATGATAATTTAGGTAATTTCGTACAACAAATATATGTTGCTAAAGGTAGCGGACAGCAAACAATAACCACTCAATTATTGAAGGGGGCAACATATACAATTAGAATGAGTGCTAACTACACGACAAATATTGTAAGTGTAAGTGGTGCTACACAACAAGGTAGAGAGTTATCATTAACTATAAGTGATAGTGGTAATACGGTTACTATAAAGGTAACAGGTTTTAGCGGTGGTAATGGTATTATTGTATGATATATTATGCCTTTGATTTAGTTAATTTAATATTTTATAAGTTTATAGACACATTATTTAATTAAAATGTTGTTAACGAAAGTAATATTTTCATTATTTTAATGTTCAAATAATAAAGTCAACTATAGTAACTTAATGTGTATATATTTATTGGGTATAGGTTAATATTCATTTTATAAAGATATGAAATCTTATGTTATTCTTTGTTTTAATAGTTTTTGTAAAAAATAATGCTCACAATATAAATATAGACATATAGGCGTACATTCTCTTGGGGTTATAATGGGGTTATATGAATGTATGCTTAATATAGTTTATAATTAATTTTGTAATATTTCTAGTCTATATATAGATTATACTACATAATCAATATGTTTTGTTGACAATAAGGGTTTATTCTTAATTAACTTATTAATAATAGTTGAATACATTAAGATTATACTAGATATAATAATTATGTTTATTAATTTATATTACAATTCATATATAGTAAGCGGTTTAGAAATAGGCCGCTTTTTTAGTTAAAGAGAATATATTATATATAAGAAAAAGGAATAAAATATAAAAAATAAAAATTTTTAAAAAAATTTTAAAAAATTTGTAATTTTTAGTTGACAATGGCATATAATAGGTGTATAATACTGCTAGCACTCAAAGAATGAGAGTGCTAACAATCGAAAATGACGGTTGCTAAAACAAATCTGTTAAGGGGGTTAAAGTGTGAGTGACATTGACTTAAGCGAGCGTAAGAAGCAAATACTATTTCAAGCGGTCGAAGATTACATAGAGAACGCTAACCCTATTACAAGTGGGGCGATGGTCAGTAAGAGCGAGACTACTTTATCGAGTGCTACTTTGAGAAATGAGTTGAATACGCTTGAACAAATGGGATATCTCAAACAACTGCATACTTCTTCTGGAAGGGTGCCAACGACAAAGGGTTACAGATTCTTCGTTAATACTATTAAGGACAATTGCAAGGCTGACCTTGAGGGGTTAATGAAGATAAAAAATGTTTTTGAGACAAGGACAATCAATCTAACCGAACTAATCAAGGTTGTTGCTGACAAGATTAGCGAAGTTACTGATTATCCAACAGTTGTATCTTTGGGTGGAATAGATAAGTTAGAGATACTGAGTATCAAGATTATTCCGCTGATGACGTATCAGGCGTTAATGCTTATTGAGACACCACGGGGGTTATTAAATAATACTTTAGAATTACAACAAAATTTTGATGAACAATCTTGTATTGATGCGGGTAGAGTATTGACAAACAAATTTAAGTCAATGACTATAGGTCAAATGATTGACAGCATCGAGACAAAACATCAAGAGATTTTGACTGAATTAAATGAATATGCAGGTTTCTTTGAGTATGTTTTACAGGCGTTAGTGTCATTAACTAAACAATACGCTAAAGATGGTGTGTACAGCAAGGGTGCGACAAAGTTATTGAAGAACCCAGAATATCAAAATGTTGAACAAGCGAAAGATGTCTTAAGATTGTTAGAAGATAAAGAAGAATTGAAGACACTCATTGAAGAAGATAGCGATGGCGACATAGCATTTAGCATAGGTGATGAACTCAATGATGATAGGTTGAGCGAGTGTACCATTGCTAAGGCGCATTGCAAAATTAATGGAGAAAGTATCGCTTCCGTTGGAATCATAGGGCCTAAACGAATGGACTATGCTAAAATTTCGGGGGCTTTGAAATTTATAGTCGATGAATTTAACAAAACAGATTTGTTGGAGTTAAACGGTGATAATAAAAAAGGAGACAAAAATGGTTGAATTAAATGAGCAAAATTTGGTAATTAACCTTGTGATTGCAAAAAGTTTGCTCGACAAATTAACATTATGTGATAAAGACTGCGATTGCGGTTGCAAAGACCCTGCAAGCGAGATAAAGGCTTGTAGCGAAGACTGCGACTGCGGTTGTGCAAGTGGCGTAGAATTATGCGACAAAGACTGCGATTGCGGTTGCAAAGACCCTGCAAGCGAGATAAAAGCTTGTAGCGAAGACTGCGACTGCGGTTGTGCAAGTGGCGTAAAATTATGCGACAAAGACTGCGACTGCGGTTGCAATGATAATACTCAAGGGGCGACAAACAACAACAATCAATGTCATTGCAAGCATTGTGAAGAGCACACAGCATTTGCTAGTGGCGGAGATGATGGCGATGACAAGGATAATGACCAAAAAAAACAAAATGAAACAATAAACAATAAACAAGACAATCACAATGAACAATGTCATTGTGGTTGTGAGCACCACAACGGACATCATCATCACAACGGACAATGTCATCATCACAATGACAATCATTCTTGTGAAGGACACGAACACAAGTGCGATTGTGAGAGCGAAAAAAATCTTGCAAACGAATATTTGAATTTAGCAAGACAAATTCAAGCGGATTTTGACAATTACCGTAGAAGAAATGTTGATGCAGTTAAGCAAGCAAGAGGCGAAGGGGTCAAAGAAGCAATATTAGAATTTCTACCTGCACTAGATGCGGTAGACCGTGCTATTGATTTTATGGCCGATGAACAAAGCCGAGAAGGCGTGATGTTAATCAAGAAAGTATTTGAGAAAGCATTTAACGACTTCAAGGTAGAACCTATTATGTGCTTGGGTGCACACTACGACCCAAACTTCCACGATGTAGTTGTCGCTGAAGAGAGCAATCAACCTAGTGGAACAATCATTGAAGAAATTGAGACAGGTTATACTATGGATGGAAAGGTAATTAGACATAGTGTTGTTAAGATTTCAAAATAAATTAACAATAATCTAACATACATTCAATATGTTAGTGGCATATATGATATCTAACTCATTAGGTATCACAAAATTAGACAATTATTAACAAATTTATTAACATATAATTTTAATTATGGGAGGAAAATATTATGGCTAAAATTATAGGTATTGATTTGGGTACAACAAATTCTTGTGTATCAGTTATGGAAGGCGGAGAAGCAGTAGTTATTCCTAATGCTGAAGGCGGAAGAACTACTCCATCAGTAGTAGCATTTACTAAAGATGGCGAGAGATTGGTCGGTCAAATGGCTAAAAGGCAAGCGGTCGCTAACCCTGAACACACTATTTCATCAATCAAAAGGGAAATGGGAACTGACCACAAAGTTAAAGTCGATGACAAGACATATTCTCCACAAGAGATTAGCGCAATGATTTTGTCAAAATTGAAACAAGATGCTGAAAGTTATTTGGGACAAAAAGTTACTGAAGCAGTCATCACTGTTCCAGCGTACTTTACAGACGCTCAAAGACAAGCAACTAAAGATGCGGGCAAAATCGCAGGTTTGAATGTTTTGAGAATCATCAACGAACCTACAGCAGCAGCGCTTGCTTATGGACTTGACAAGGCAGAGAACAAGAATCAAAAGATTTGTGTTTATGACTTGGGTGGTGGTACATTCGATGTATCTATTATGGAAATAGGCGATGGCGTATTTGAAGTATTGGCTACTAAAGGTAATAACAGACTTGGTGGCGATGACTTCGATAACAAGATTATTAACCTATTAGTTCAAGACTTTAAAGACAAGAACGGTATTGATTTGTCAAAAGACAGAACAGCGCTTCAAAGACTTAAGGAAGCAGCAGAGAAAGCAAAAATTGATTTGTCTGGTGCTAACAAAACAAGCATTAGTCTACCATATATTACAGCAGATGCTACAGGTCCAAAACACCTTGAATATGAATTGACTAAAGCAAAATTTGAAGACCTAATCAGCGATTATATCAAAGAAACAATTCAATTAACTAAGGACGCTATCAAGGATGCAGGACTTACAATAGGGCAAGTCGACAAAGTTATTTTGGTCGGTGGTTCTACTCGTGTACCAGCAGTCGTTGAAGCAGTCAAGAACTTGATTGGTAAAGACCCATTCAAAGGCATCAACCCAGATGAATGTGTCGCAATGGGTGCTGCAATTCAAGGCGGTGTATTAGGCGGAGAAGTTAAGGATGTACTTTTGCTTGATGTTACACCATTATCACTTGGTATTGAGACATTGGGCGGAGTATTTACAAAACTTATTGAGAGAAATACTACTATCCCAACAAAGAAATCACAAATCTTCTCAACTGCAGTTGATAATCAACCAGGTGTTGATATTCATGTATTGCAAGGTGAGAGAGAGTTCGCAGCAGACAATAAGACATTAGGAAGATTTAGTCTTAATGACATACCACCTGCACCTCGTGGAGTACCACAAATCGAAGTAACATTCGATATCGATGCTAATGGTATTGTACACGTTTCTGCTAAAGACTTAGGCACAAACAAAGAACAAAATATTACTATTACCGCTTCTTCTAACCTTAAAGAAGAAGATATCAATAAGGCAGTCAAAGAAGCAGAAGAATACGCAGAACAAGACAAGAAGCGTAAGGAACTTATTGATGTTAAAAACCAATGCGATGGTATGATTTTGGCGATTGAGAAATTGTTAAGAGAGAACGGCGACAAAATCAGCGAAGAAGATAAGAAAAAACTCGAAGAAGCTATCAAGAAGGCTAAAGAAGGTATGAACGCTGACAATGTTGACGATGTCCGCAAGGCAATAGATGAACTTTCAAAAGAGAGTGGCGATGTCGTATCAAAGTTGTATCAAACAGCAAATGCAAGCGCAAACACTGATTCACAACAAGCACAACAAGACAAGAAAGACGACGACGAAATCATTGTTGATGAGAAAGATTATAAAGAAGAGAACGGCGAAAACGACAATAAATAAAAGGAACTAAAAAATGGCAGATTATTATGATGTGCTAGGTGTGTCAAAGAATGCGACTCAAGATGAGATTAAGTCCGCATATAGAAAGAAAGCAAAACAATATCATCCAGACTTAAATAAAGATGACCCACAAGGTGCAGCGGAGAAATTCAAAGAAGTAAACGAAGCATATAGCGTGTTATCTGATGAAACCAAAAGAAAAAATTACGATACCTATGGTTCTGCAGATGGACCAACAGGCTTTGGTGGCGGTGGTTTTGGTGGCTTCAAGCAGGGTTCACAAGGCGGATTTGGTGGATTCGGTGGCTTTAGCGACATATTTAGTGATTTATTTGGCGGTTTCGGCGGTGCAAGTGCTAAAGCAGGCAGTTATAGTCAAGCAGTTGATGGAAGCGACATCAATAGTACAATTAATTTGACATTCAATGAAGCGTGTTTTGGCTGTGTTAAGGAAATCAAAGTTAATCGTGAAGAAACTTGTGAACATTGTAAAGGCACAGGTGCTAAAAATGGTACCGAGTACAAGACTTGTACTGAATGTGGCGGAAGCGGTAGAGTTCAATACAAACAAAATACAATTTTTGGACAAATGACTTCTATAGGCGTTTGCAAAACTTGTAATGGTAAAGGAAAGATAATCAAAGAGAAATGCTCTTATTGCAATGGTAAAGGTATCAATAAGTTATCAAGGACAATCAAAGTTACTGTACCAGCGGGCATTGATGAAGGTCAAATTCTCACTTTGCGTGGCGAAGGAAATAGCGGAATCAATGGCGGGTACGATGGCGACTTGATGCTTAAAGTTAAAGTTGATAAACACCCAATGTTAGAGCGTGATGGCTATGATGTTAAGTTGGAAGTGCCTATCCCATTTACAACTAGCATCTTAGGTGGTAAGATTGTCATTCCATCCCTAGAAGGAAAACTAGAGCTTACAATTCCTGAATTAACTCAAACAGGTACAACCTTTAAGTTAAAAGGGAAAGGTATTCCAGTGCTAAGGAAATCTACAAGGGGCGACTTGCTCGTTACTGTTAAAGTAGAATTCCCTAAAAATCTGGATAGGAAAACAAAAGAAGCGGTAAAAACCCTCGACGCGTCAGTCGACCAAGCACAGTACGATAAGTACAAAAAGTATGTCGACAAACTAAAAAATCTATAATTCTTGTAAAATTTTAAGTTAAAGTATTGTTTTTTAAATTGTTAAATGAATATAGTTAATATTACAATTGCTTTTGTAAAATAAACTTGCCTCCTTTTATGTATATAGTTATTGGATTATAGGTTTTTACCTAAGGTTAACACATAGTTGTTAACTTTAGGTTTTTTTATTTTATTTAATGTTTTTATAAAAAGCATTTTGTAGATTAGTACATAGTTCGTGCATAAATTTTATGAAAATAGTTGTAAAACTATTTGACTAAAAAATAAATATTGTGATATACTAAATTTATAAAATAAAAATAGGGAGAGAGAAATTATGTTACAAGAGATGAAAAACGCTAGGGGGGGGGGGGGCGTTCTAAGACCCAAGAAATAGGGCAAAAAAGTGAAATATACATACATAATGACTTAACTTATAATAAGTTAAATATTAATCAAAGAAACGATATAATCAATGACACTAATAATATAAGTTGTGAGAGGAATTCTCTTACAACTAACATAGATGATGAGAATCACGCACCACAAAGTATTAGTGTCAATGAAGTTGATACGAAGAATACTTATAATAAAGTTATAACTCTAAATACATTAGATACAAATAACAAAATAAATAATAAAATAAATAATTCACACAATATTACCGAGATTGAATTTGCTAGAGACAGTGCAGAGTATAGTATGCAAGCAAACAATGGAGGTAATGAAATGCGCAAAGAAGATAGATACAACGAAATAAGTGAAATAAGAACGGAGACTAGTATAGACAACAATAGTGGTCTTTTTGTGAATACAAATGTAAGCAAATACACAAAGAAAGAAGAGAAAGTATTATCTAGAGTGCAAGCATTACACAAGCGAGCAGGATACATACGCCCAAGATTAGGGCAAAGTGCGAGCATAGGTGCACAACACACAAATACCCTTATGCGCTCTACAATACAATTAGTATTGTGGTTACTAGCATTTGTCTTAAGTACAATGATAGTGTACTTTACAAATACTAATAATGTATTTAATATGAATAATGGCGTCATAGCAGTAGAAAGTACACCTGATACAGGTGGAACTGAAGCATTTACAAGACCTGATGCTAACTCTCCATATGAGATATCAACACCTATGCAGTTAAGGTATCTATCACAAAATCAATCAAGTTATTTGAGTTCAAGTTTTATATTAACAGCGGACATAGAATACACTACTTCAAGTTGGACTCCTATAGGAACATCTTCTAGTAGTGCATTTACTGGAACATTTGATGGCAATGGACATAGTATCACTTTTACTAAAACTATATGTATAACGAGTGATCCGAGCATTGGCTACGCTGGCGTATTTGGATATGTGAAGGGCACAAATGATATATATGTTGAAATTTGGGACTTAGGAGTCAACTGGGCAGGTACTGACCAAATCGATGGTTATACAGGACTAGTAATATATTCTTATACTGCCTATGCAGGGGGACTAGTGGGATATGCTGATTCTTATACAACGATAAGCAATTGTTATAACACTGGTGCAGTGAGTGCTAGTTCTAATGCCTATGCAGGGGGTATAGCGGGGTATGTTAATTCTTCAATAATTAGAAACTGCTATAATACAGGGTCAGTAAGTGTTGCCACAGATACTAACCGTTCTTCTACGCGTGCAGGCGGAATTTCCGGTTATGCGGATTCTTCAATAATAAATAACTGTTACAACATTGGTTTAATAAGTGCAACTGCTTCAAGTTCTGCCTATGCAGGGGGGATCACGGGGCAGTATGGAACAATCAGCAACTGCTTTAGTATAGGTACAGCACCTAGTGGTACAACTTTAGGTGCTATAGTAGGAAATGGCGGTACTGTAAATTATTGTTATCATAATTATTCATCAATTAGTACAGCAACTACTGGAACTGCAATTATCTATAATAAAAATTTAGCAGACTTAGTATTACAAGAAAGTACTTTTACAGGTGGTGGTTTAATTTGGTACGATGATGGCACTGATACTTACGATTGGAATTTCACTAATACTTGGATTATTGATGGTTCAAATGATGGATATCCATATTTAAGGGCATTCATTAAGAAATATACAGTTACTTATGATTATTTAACTAATGGAGGAAATAGTGCAAGTTTAGAAAGTGCAACAATTGATATGGGTAGTCAGGCAGATTTGACCGCTACTGCAATTAAAGAAGATGGGTGGACATTTGTAGGATGGAATACTGTTGCTAATGCTCAAACTGCATTAACTAGTTACACACCTACAGGGGATGTAACACTATACGCTATATTTAGTAAGACAATTATTGTGAATTTCTATCAATTAGGAGTTACAACACCTACTTCACAAACTCAAACAATTTATAATAAAACAGAAAATTATACTTTTACTGCACCATCAGTAACAACAAATGGTATTAATGGTACTGTTACTCAAACGGGTTGGACTACAACAGCGGGAAGTGAAGCAATTAATTATGCAACAAGTGATATAACATTATCAGATAGTGTAGATTTGTATGCTGTGGTAAAATATAATGTAACAATTACTTATAAGGCAAATGGTGGTATTGGAAGTGATGTTGTAACTGAAGCTTTAGCGGTAACACAGTCAGCGAATAAGACAGTAACGCCAAATTCATACAATGCGAATGCAACTTTAATTGCTAATCCATTTACAAAGCAAGATTATTCTTTTGTAGGTTGGGCTACTAGTTCAGGTGCAACAAGTGGAATTTCTGCGGGTGAAAAATATCCTCTTAACAGTAACACAACACTATATGCGGTATGGGAGTCAAACTATGTAGGAGTAACATTCAATATCACAACGAATGTAGGGGTTATATTCAATGTGTATGATAGTAATAATAACTTTGTACAACAAATATATGTCGCTAAAGGAGACAATACACAGATAGTAAACACACAATTATTAAAAGGTAAAACATATACAATAAAGATGAGTGCTAACTACACAACAAGTATTGTAAGTGCAAGCGGTGCTACACAACAAGGTAGAGAGTTATCATTAATTATAAGTGATAGTGGTAATACCATTACAATGACTATCAAGGGGTACGCTTTTGGTAATGGTATAATAGTATAAATTTTAAAAAATAAAAAACAAAAGGTAGGTTGTGCGTTAACTTACTTTTTGTTATAATATTTCTATCAATTAATTATTATTTATATGACTTAATTAATATGCACAATTGAACTTGTTTTATTTAAGCGATAAAAATTTTATACAATTTCTTAATATTAATTATATTATTTGAGTTATTATTTAATATTTTGTAATAAATTATGTACCTAAAGAAACTAACAAAAGATGGATTTTAATAGCAAATGCAACACTTAATAAAAAATTTAAATCAAGTTATGATAGAATGATAAAAATATATAGGTAATTATTAATTATGTTAAAAGATATAAAAAAAGACACATAACATATTAATTGATACTACTTAGAATATAATTATTATATGTTATAGTCTTATTTTAATATATTTAATTATCATAATGTGAGTGTATATTTGTCTACATTTCCATTTCTATGTCTTTCTTAAGGTAATCTTTGATTAATTCTATAGATATTTTATCTTTTTCTTGTTGCATTTTTTCTTCTTCTCTTTTTTGTTGCCTTTGTGCTCTTCTTTTTTGCTTGTTTGCCTTTAATTTCGCTGAAATTATTTGTTGTGAACGGCGTAACTTATAATCGCTGTCATAATCAAGCTTTGTTTCTACTTGCTCTTCGATTTTGTATACATTCATATTTGTCATATACTCATCTCCCATGCTTTACTATTATCACATTTGTTTTGTTCTGTTAATATTTAGTTAAAAAAATATATATAATATGTTTGACAATATTTTACAAAGTTGGTACAATTAACTAAGCATAATTGCTTTAATAAATGAAATGGAGTTATAATGTTAAAATTTTTTATTGATACAAATAGTGAGTTATGGTACACTAAAGTTGACCAAATGCAAGTAGGCGTTATTAATATGCCTTATTGTCTTGATGGTGAGTTATTGGATGCTGACCTAGGTAGAAATGAAGACTACAAGAAATTTTTTGAGCAAGTTAAGAATGGAGTTACTCCTACGACTTGTGGACTTAATAAAGATAATTATATTGAATACTTTGAACCTGTTTTGTCTGCGGGGGATGATATTATATATGTAACATTCTCTCACAAGTTATCTAATACATTTGAATATATGAATCAAGCGATTGAAGAACTTAAGGCTAAGTATCCAGACAGAACTATAACTGCAGTAGATACTAAGAGAATTTCAGTAGGCGAAGCACTTATAGTAGAAGAAGCGTACAAATTATACAAAGAAGGAGCGAGTGCTGAACAAATTGTTGAGTTTGTGGAGCAATTCCGCTCACAGGTTGGTACATATTTTGGAGTCGAAAGTTTACTACATCTTAAGCGAGGCGGTCGAGTAAGTGGAGCAACTGCAGTAATTGGCACTTTGCTTGGAATTAAACCTATATTACAAATAGATAACGAAGGTGCAATAGTTAAGTATCTAACAGCGAAGGGTATGAAAGGGGTCGTAAAGTCATTATTTGACATATTCACTAAAGAAGAACATAACGCTAAAGATTACCCAATATATATTACTCATGCATCACAAGAACAATATGCTAAAGAATTGAAGGACCTTATTGAAGATTATTTGGGACAAGAAAATATTGTTGAGATACAACCTGTTGGCCCAACAATAGGCACGCACTGTGGTGTTGGTACACTAGGTTTAGCATTTCATAGAAAATAAATAAAAATGTGTCTTTCTATTGATGTTAATATCAATATTTGATTATGACAAAGTATTAAAACAAATTATTGATAATTATTTTATATACAAAAAGTTTATGAATAATCTTAAATATGTTTAATAGATTTTAATTATAATTATTTATTATAAACAACAGTTAATTTTGAACTTTTATTCAATTTGATTGTTGTTTTTTTGTTAAATTATACTTAATTATTGTAATTATATAAGAATTATTGTATAATTAATTAGGTGTTATTATGCAAACAAGAGAAAACATTAATTTTATATTTGAATATCTCAATGAGTTATTTCCTAATCCAAAATGTGAACTTAAATATAATTCGCCATTTGAAATGCTCATTGCTGTTATATTGTCGGCTCAATGCACGGACAAAAGGGTAAATGAGATTACACCATTGTTATTCAAAAAATATCCTACACCTTATGAACTTTCGCAAGCAAGAATAGAAGATGTCGAGAACATAATTAGACCGCTAGGCTTTTTTAGGAATAAATCAAAATCAATAATTAATTGTGCTAAACAACTTGTCGAACTTTATGATGGGCAAGTACCAAATGATGTTGACAAACTGCAGAAATTAAGCGGAGTTGGACGCAAGACGGCTAATGTTGTAACAGCGGAAGTATTTGGTGCTAATAATATAGGCGTTGATACTCATGTATTTAGGGTAAGTCATAGATTAGATTTGAGTCAAGGCAAGACTCCTTATGAAGTTGAGCAAGATTTGGTCAAACAATTACAAGGTAGACAAATGAATATTGACCACTTCTTGTTGGTTCTATTTGGGCGATATCAATGTAAGGCAGTGAAGCCAAATTGTGCTGAATGTAAATTGCAAAATGTTTGTAGATTTTATAAAGATAAACATAAGAATACATAATCAGTAATAATTTATAATTAAATTATATTTATACTTATTGACCTTGACAAAGGTCATTGATATGTGATAAAATTATCTAAAGGAGACAAATAATGTCAAAAGATTTATTGAGATTAATAGTTGTTGTGGTTTTAATAGCAGTAGTTACAACTGTTGTGTATTTTGTTGTTAACCGACCAGATGACAATAAGAAATTATACGACAACTATATTGCTTTGACACAAGAAGATGGTTATAAGAATTATGAATACCTTACTAAAGAATTTACGCTAGAGTCAGGCGCTAAAGTTTCATTAATTAGTCTAAATTCTAATCTAAATAACCATTATAGATTAACTCAAGCGATTAAAGCACAAATTGAACAAAACCTATTATTGTTAAATTACGCAGACAAGGGCGACAAAACAGCACAAGAGAAAGTGTTGAGTGATTTAGAAGAATACAACACTAAGGCATACGGACAAGATGGCGTGGCTTATCAAGCAAGATATTTGTACGAATATTATGTCAGCGGGAACTACGATGTAATAAATATTAATTCGTTATTTGATAAGTTATTGAATGCTATACACGAGATGGAATTAGCAGGGAATACAGTCATAGGAAGTTTGAACAATTATGTGGTTACTTATATCTATGATGGCGTAAAACCTAATGATGTGAAATCTGTTATGTACGATGCTACTGCATTAGTCGCTTGTGCTACCGCTTCTTACCAAAACAAGAATTCTAGCAACAAAGATGAGTTGCACCTTAATATTGGCGAATATGAGTCAACGCTTGCTAAATTAGAATCATTAGTCGCAATAGGGGAAGAGAAAGGATTTAATACCCTAATTAATGATAGTTTAAATACATTTATAAGTAGTTATAACGCTCTAGATAGAGAAACTATACTAAATATGTTGACTGCTGTCGACCGCACACAGTATATCAATACACAAACAAATGAGGATGTCAAACTTAACTTAACAAAAGTATTAAATTATTTGGAGGCTAAAATATGAATAAAATAGTTCAATCTTTAATGGTCGCCGTAGTTGCAGTTTGTTTGGCAATATCATTTGTTGGTTGTAGTGAGAAGGCTAGGTCAACCGCTGACATACAAGCGTTGACAAATGTTATTCAACAAGACTACAAAGATTATTATAATACCGACGGAGACTTTGACATAAAATACAGCGATAGTGTCCAAAAATTAATCACAAATAATGATAATGCAAAGGTATTAACAAATTATTTAGCACCTGTTTTAAAATCAAGTTATGACTTCTATAATCTAACTAAGTCAAAAATTAGTGATGATGATTGGGCAGAAGAAGATAGAATAGATATATATAATGAATTAAATAATGTCAAAAAAAGTTTTAGCGATTTTAATAATGCTAAACAAAGATTTGAAGATGCTATGGAAGGGTATAGTAGCGGAGCGATAACAAATATTCAACAAAGTAATCTAACAAATTTCATAAAAGAATATGGCAAATTTATTGAATCAGTACAAAAATTTACTAACATTTATGCTTCAGCATATTTTAGAAATTTTGCACCTGAATTTAATAATTACAACGGCACAGATACTGTCGATGCCTTTAGTTTGGAAGTCGCTTTGTCATACAAAGCATTCACAATATCACAAGTATCTTATGAATTAGAATTTGTCGAATATTATGATATCAATAAAGCAGAGTTTAGTTCAACAGTTGGGAATGTAAATTCTACTAAATTGTGTGATGAATTAAATAAAATAGTCAATCTAACACCAAAGGCTACAAATAACTTAACTGATGCTACAAAAAAATTAGCATATAAGAATATAAATAATAATGATGTCTTCTATAACATTGAATTGAGTATATTAGACAAAGCACTAGAACAATTTGACTTCAAAGCAATGAGAGAAAGTGTAGAAACAGAACAAACATATATATGTAACCTTGCTTATGAAGACAAACAAGTGTATGATGAGATAATGTATATAGTTTACGACTATATTCCACAAGTTGTATTGAATTATCAAATAGTATACAATGCTTTCTAATTAAATAAAAAGCGAACTATTAAATTAGTTTGCTTTTTTGTATAAATACATATAAAATTTCAATCAATTCACTAAATATAAAATTTACTAAGGTAGTTATCTAATTAGTGTTTTACTTTTGTCTAAGACTGTGTATATTTTAAAGCGAATTTTAATTTGCTTATATGTTAACAATAATTAATAGCAGTACATATTGTATTTGTGAAATTAACTTAAATTATTTTATTAAAAACAACTAAAAAATAGTCAACGCAAATGAACCACATATAAAAAATTATTTAAGATTTTTTAACTTTAATTTTTTGTATTATATTATAGATATAATAAATTACAATAGTTATACCAAATATTTATGTGAAATTGTTTTTTTGATTATGTGGTAATTAATTGTTTATAATAGGAAATTGTCAACTTAAATGCAACATTTATAAAAAATTTTGTTAGGTGTCGCATTTACTATTATAATCCATCAATTATTTATAAAAATATTTTATATCAAAATAATTGCAAAATAACTATAATTATGTTATACTTAGGTATATAATTTTTTATAATATAAATTATCTTTTAATCAATATTTTATTTAATTAAATGATAATATTATATAGAGTAACTTAATAAAATATAAACTATGCTAGTGTGGCTCAGTCGGTAGAGCAATTGATTCGTAATCAATAGGTCGCGGGTTCGATTCCCGCCACTAGCTCCATTTTATATACGATAAATAAAATTATGTTAGTTAATAACATAATTTTATTATATTTAGAGTGTAAAATAGTATTACATTTAGAATGTAAATAGTATTATATTTAAAGCGTAAAATATAATTTTTAGAGTTTAAAATATAATTTTTAGAGTTTAAAATATAATTTTTGAAGTGAAAAATATGAATTTCAATTGCTATAATAGTATTTTGTATAAAATGTTGTCAAATATCTACTTTATTTGTAAAATTATATGATATAATATATTTTATAAAGTAAAGGAGAATTATATGGCAGAAACAGGAATTGGTTTTGAGAAAAAGATTTGGGATGCCGCTTGTACTTTGCGTGGGAATATAGATGCTAGCGAATATAAACATGTAGTATTAGGACTCATATTTCTAAAATATCTAAGTGATAGTTTTGAGCAAAGACACAAAGAACTTGTTGATGAGGGCGAAGGCTTTGAAGAAGATAAGGACGAGTATACCCGTAAAGGTATTTTTTATGTACCAGAAGAAGCAAGATGGAACTATATATCAAAGTTTGCTCATACAAACGAGATAGGTAAAGTTATAGATGAAGCAATGAATTTGATTGAGAGTGAAAATCAAAGATTAAAGGGCGTACTACCACAAAACTTCGCTAGACCTGAACTTGACAAAAGAAGACTTGGCGAAGTAGTAGACTTATTTACAAATATTGCTATGGTTGAGAAAGAGAAAGATATTCTCGGCAGAGTTTACGAGTATTGCCTTTCAAAATTTGCTGAACAAGAAGGAAAACTCGCAGGGGAATTTTATACCCCAACTTGTATAGTAAAACTCCTAGTCGAAGTGCTAAAACCATATCAAGGTAGAGTGTATGACCCTGCTTGCGGAAGCGGTGGAATGTTTGTCCAAAGTGCAAAGTTTGTTGAGAATCATAGGGGAAAAATAAATGACATATCAATATATGGACAAGATAGTAATCCTACTACTTGGAAACTCTGTATAATGAACCTTGCTATAAGGGGGATAGAGGCAAATCTTGGGAAGCACTATGCCGACACTTTCTTTGATGACCAACACCCACAATTGAAGGCAGATTATATTTTGGCGAATCCACCATTTAATCTATCTAATTGGGGTGGAGATAAATTAACAAATGACAAAAGATGGGTCTATGGTGTGCCACCTGCAGGTAATGCAAACTTCGCTTGGATGCAACATATGATACACCATTTATCGCCAAATGGTAAGATAGGCCTTGTACTCGCTAATGGTGCCCTGTCTTCAACAACTAGCGGAGAAGGTGAAATAAGAAAAAATATTATCAAGGACGATTTAGTCGAAGCAATCATTGCCTTACCACCGCAACTATTCTATACAACAGGTATACCGGTTACATTGTGGTTCTTAAATAGAAATAAAAGCAATATAGGACAAACACTATTTATTGATGCAAGAGAAATGGGCACAATGGAAACAAGAAAACTCCGCATATTAACCGATGAAGATATTACAAAGATTGCAACAACAGTAGATAATTGGCAAAAGGGTACTAACTATCAAGATATTAAAGGGTATTGCAAATCTGCAGACATATACGAGATAGAGCAAAACGATTATGTGTTAACACCAGGAAGATATGTAGGCATAGAAGATAAAGAAGAAGACACAGAACCATATTCAATAAAAATGCCGAGATTAAAAGAAGAATTATTTACAATGTTTGAAGAAAGCAAAAAATTAGAAGAAGAAATAAAAAAACAACTTGATAAATTACTAGAGGTCAATAATGAATAATTGGCAAAGAGTGAAGTTATGCGATGTTATTTCGAAAATTATAGATAATAGGGGGAAAAATCCGCCATATTTTACAGAAAAAGGAATACCTTGTATTGATAATTTTTTGATTAGTGCAAAAAAAAATATTGAAATTGATAATGCTAAAAGATTTATTGATAATTATCTTTTCGAAAATTTTATAAGAAATAAATTGAAAGTTGGTGATTTAATTATTACTTTAGTTGGGAATGGATATGGAAACATAGCAGTCATAAATAATGAAAACTGTGTAATAGTTCAAAATACAATTGGGTTAAGGGTCAATGAATTTAACGATTATAATTTTTTATATTATGTGTTAAGATTAAAAAATAAAAATATTAAACTTTTAGATAGGGGAGCAGCACAACCTAGCATAAAAATAAGTGATTTACTTAACATAGAAATTAATCTTCCACTACTTGAAGAGCAAAAAGCGATTGCAGGGGTATTAAGTGCATTTGACGATAAAATTGAACTAAATAACAAGATAATTAAAAATCTTGAAGAACAAGCACAAACATTGTATAAACATTGGTTTATAGATTATGTTGGAGAAAAAGAAGAAACAATGCTTGGCAATTTTTTTCCTGTAATCACAGGCAAAAAAAATGCAAATAGTGCGTGTGAGAATGGTATATATCCATTTTTCAGTTGCTCACAAGATGCATTAAAAACAAATGATTATTCATTTGATGATTCTGCAATTTTGGTTGCAGGTAATGGCGATTTTAATGTTAAATTTTACAAAGGAAAGTTTGATGCTTACCAAAGAACTTATGTTTTAATACCATACAATAAAAAATTATTAGGTGTTTTGTATTATATTGTAAAGAATAGTTTAGATAGTATAACAGCAGGTTTTAGGGGGTCTGTAATAAAATTTATTACCAAAGGCAATATTGAAAGTTTTAAAATTGAAATACCTAAAAATTTACAAAATAGTGAAATTGTTGACCTATTTAATAACATAGTGGACAAAATTTTGAATCTAGAACAAGAGAATGAAAAACTCGCTGAAATGAGAGATTATTTATTGCCAAAACTTATGAGCGGTAAAATTAGAGTGGAATATTTAACTCAACCAATATCATTATTTGGTAAAGAATATTTTGAAAACACTGCGAAATTGATATTAAATGATTTGTATAATCTAGATTTAATTTCAAGGGAAGATAGATACGGAGAGGATAGGCCAGATTTAATTAGTTTTGATGAGTCAGTAGGTGTAGAAGTTACTAGGGCAATTAGTGAAATTGAAGGCAAGAATACAAGACTTTTTGAACAAGTCTATACAATACAAAATGAAGTAGATAAAATTAATAATAAAGCAAAAAAAATAGGCATTGATAAAAACCTAAAAATAAAAAAAGGAACCGCTTTTCTTAATACAGATAATGAAAGCGAATTAAAAATAAGTGCATTTATTTCAAAAATAAATGAAAAGGTATCAAAATTAAATGAAATTGATTGGCATATTTATAAAAATAATTATTTGTTTGTATTTTGTAAGTTGTCGCATTATGAAATTGAAAATTGTATTGATAAGTTAAATAAAGATAAAATAAATTATGATAAGATATTTATTTTTAATAGCGATAATTTATTTGTATTAGAAAACAATAAATTAAAATTAGTAAAAAAGTTTTCAGATGCAGAAATTGGAACATTAAGACTTTTAAGTTGTAACTATGAAATGAATAAAAAGGGAATTTAAAATAATGAGCATTACATTTGATGAAGATAGTTTTGAGAAGGCTATTATTGAGTTATTTCAAAATAATTTAGGGTATAAATATATTTGCGGATATGATTTAGTGCGAGATTATTCGCAAGTTTTGCTAACAGATAAATTATTTGATTGTTTGTTGAAGATTAATCCTAATGCGTCTAAGTTGGCAGTTGAAGAAGCAATAAGAAAACTTAAAGTGCTACCTAGTAATAATTTGTTAATTGATAACGAAATTTTTATGAATTATTTACAAAATGGGGTTGATGTAAGTTATAGCGATAATGGCAAGATAAAAAGTGATATTATAAGACTTATTGATTACTCCGTTAATCCTATTGAGAATAATGATTTTTTGATTGTTAATCAATTCACAGTTAAACAAAATGACATTGTGAAGAGACCTGATTTGATAGTATTTATCAATGGACTTCCTTTAGTTTGTGTAGAACTTAAGAGTTGCAGTAGAGAAGAGATTGACAGTTCTCACGCTTATAGACAAATAAAAAATTACATTCACGACATTTCAAATCTATTTGTTTATAATTGTTTTTGTGTTATATCTGATATGTCTTATTCTAAGATTGGTTCAATTACGGCGGATGAAGACCGCTATATGGAGTGGAAGAGCAAGAGTGGAGATTATGACGAGACTAAATATGCGAATTTCACAACATTATTTGAAGGGGTGTTTGATAAGCATAGATTTTTAGATATTATACAGAATTTTATAATGTTTAAGAATGGAGATGGGCAGGATAAGTCAAAAATTGTATCCGCTTATCATCAATATTTCGCTGTTAAGAAGGCAATTGATAGGACTATTCAAGCAATCAATACTAATGGTAAGGCGGGGGTTGTATGGCATACACAAGGAAGCGGTAAGAGTTTCTCAATGGTATTCTATGCGCATTTGTTAGACAAATACGCTGACAATCCTACTTTGGTTGTTTTGACTGATAGAAATGATTTGGATGGACAACTGTACGAGACTTTTTCTAAGTGTAAAGATTTTTTGAGACAAACTCCTATTCAGGCAGAATCTAGAGAAGATTTGAAGAATTTATTGAAGGGCAGAATTGCGGGCGGTATTATCTTCTCGACAATGCAGAAGTTCGAAGAAAGTGATGAGCCTTTGAGTGACAGAAAGAACATTGTTGTTATGGCGGATGAGGCACATAGGAGTCAATATGGGTTAACTGAGAAGGTTGACCAACACACAGGGAAGGTCAATATTGGTTATGCGCGCAAAGTGAGAAATAGTCTACCGAATGCAACATTTATTGGGTTCACAGGTACGCCTATTGATACTAAGGACAAATCTACA
>CALVIT010000027.1 GCA_944331845.1 uncultured Clostridia bacterium | reverse complement strand
AACACAAAGATTTACTGGAACATTTGATGGTAATAATTATAGTATTACCTTTACTCAAACTATACATATCACAAGTTCTTCAGGGACTGTTTATGGCGGGTTGTTTGGATATGCTAGTGGTGCTACAATCAAGAATTTAGGAGTGAACTGGGAATTAGGGTTAGTTACATCTACTTCTTATTCAACTTTTAATGCCTATGCAGGCGGAATTGTTGGTTATGCCGATTCATCAACTATCATCAACTGCTACAACACGGGTGCAGTGAGTGCGACAACATCTTCTGTTTCTTCTAATGCCTATGCAGGCGGAATTGTTGGTTATGCCGATTCATCAACTATCATCAACTGCTACAACACAGGAGCAGTGACTGCGACTTCTACATCTTCCTGGGGCTATGCAGGGGGGATCGCGGGGGATACTTCTTCAACCATCAGCAACTGCTACAACACGGGAGCAGTGAGCGCAACTGCAACAGGTTCTTCTTCTAGTGCCAAAGCCGGAGGGATCGCGGGGGATAATGCTTTTGAACCTATCATCAACTGTTACAACACGGGTGCAGTGAGTGCGACAACATCTTCTGTTTCTTCTAATGCCTATGCCGGAGGGATCGCGGGGTATGCCGATTCATCAACTATCATCAACTGCTTTAGTATAGATCCTAACCCTACTGATAATATTGATACTGCACCTAATGTAAGTGGGGGATCACATGTAGGTGGTATAGTTGGGGAATTATATAGAGCTTATGAAACTTTAAAAAACTGTTATCATAATTATTTGTCATTGATAAATGTTAAAGGTAAAGGTACTTATGTAGATTCTCTTACAAGTTATCTAGTATATTCAAGTTCAAGCGATGAAGAAACAATAATTAACAACTATACTACAGGGTTTACTGTTGGTAACGAAGAGTATAAATGGGATGATTATTATCCTTGGAGCTTTAATGTAGTTTGGATAGTAAATACTGGTGCTGATAAAGATACTCAACCATTAAAAATAAATATTAGACAACCTAACTTTGATGGAGAAGGTACAGAGATATTACCATATTTAATTAAGACGCAAGATGATTTAAAATTAATGAGTGAGTCTATTAATGCTGGGATTGCAAAAAGTAGTCACTATAAATTAGAAATTGATTCGGATGAATTACTTTATGAAGATTCGCAATATATACCTATAGGTAATTATGATTTCCCATTTATGGGGACATTTGATGGTAATGGACACACAATTAAATTTACTCAAACTATACATATCACAAGTACTTCAGATGATGTTTATGGCGGACTATTTGGATATGTTGGAAGCGCTACAATCAAAAATTTAGGAGTCAAATGGGCGGGAAAGGATGAAATAACTGTAGGAGAAGAATATTACACTGGACTTGTATTATCTTGTAATGATGATATAATCTATGGTGGGGGCATCGTTGGAGCTATGACTGAGGGTAGAATTTACAACTGCTATAACACAGGTGAGATTAATGTCATAGGTGCTAAACAAGCACTGATAGGTGGTATTGCTGGAATGGTACAAAACGGAACGATTTATAATTGTTACAATACTGGTGCAATTAATGCCACTGGACAAGTACAAATGATCGGAATCGGTGGTATTGTTGGATATCTATTAGGTGAAATATATAACTGCTACAACGCGTGTGCGATTAATGTCACTGGGCAAGCACAAATGGTCGCAGTTGGTGGTATTGCTGGTTTAATTAGGGGGACAATATATAACTGCTACAACACAAGTGAGATTAATGTCACAGGCACAGGTGTTGAACAAGCACAAATCGGCATAGGTGGTATTGCTGGAATGGGGGCAGGTACCATATTAAATTGTTTTAGTTTGATAGATATAAGTTCTGAATCACAGGAACCAGCATTTGTTGGCATATTTTCAATGGCAATGGGGGAAGTAAATGTTTTAAATTGTTATTTTAATTACGGACAAGAAAACAATTATGGTACTAAAGTTGATAACTTATCTTCATATTTGAATATAAATGGAAATGAATATAATTCAGATAATTACAATGAAGGATTTGGAGACAAAACTGGTGATGGTTATCAGTATTCTTGGACAGTAGGTGAAATAGAAGTAACTGATCCAATGACTGGAGGGCCTGTAACTATTAATTGCACATGGGACTTTGATACAGTATGGGCGATAGATGATACTAATGATGGTTTACCATATTTCATAGATAATCCACCACCTGTTGAAGTTAATACAATTGAATTTACAATCACAAATAATACGAGTGCTAAATTCTTAATAGTAGTAGAATATGGAGATAGTGCGTGTGCATTTACTTATAGCGGGACATTTACATTTAATGTAGTAGGTACAGAATGTAAAGTTGCTATAATAGGATACAATGGTATGAGTGCATTGACATTGAATGATGCTTTACAAACAATAAGTAATAATACCTACACAATAAGTTTAGGAGATACTAATAACATAGTACTAACATTAGGATAGGGAGATAGTATATGCAAAAGAATACAATGAGTAGAAAGCAATTAAGCATAATAGGGTTAAGTATAATGTTAGTGCTAGTGTTAGTATTAGGAATAACGCTAGGAGCGTTGAAAGACTCTAAGAGTGCTACAGGAACAATAGTATTTACAGGTAATCTAGCGGTTGTGTTAGACCACGGCAATACAAGCGGGACAGTGAATGGTTCGAGTTTGGAGTTAGACTTGATACCTGATTATACAACGCTAAAGGAAGCGAACGAGAGTGGTAATATATACCTAGAAGACAAAGAAGGTAAAGTTGTATCACTGAAGTGGGAAGATAACACAGAGGGTGGCAATGCCTTAAAATTTAGAGTAATATCAGACGGGGTGACAAATGCGTACATAAAGATGACTTTGACATTACAATACACAAGTGCAGACAATGCCCCAGCGACAGCGCAAGAATGGCAAGTTTATCCAAAGTTTGGAAGTGAATCATACGAGTTAAAACCTACAATGATAGGGGACGGAGTGAATGAAGAGTACTCATACTACAACGCTACAGATGGGTTAATGATAAGTTATCCATTGATAACCAAAGAAGGCAATACAGTTAGCAAAGTATATGAGATGTACTATATAGATACAGTCAATAGCGGACTCAAATATTTTGAACCAACAGATACAACTGCAAACACCGAAGGCTATACAAAGTTAAATAAAGAGATAGTAGTAGGTGACATAATAAGCGACATACAATTTTTGATAAGTGGCGTAAATTCAGTAAGCACAGGCGATGAATTCAAACTTAACATAAAGTGTGAAGCGACAACATTTGTTAATCTATAATAAAATACATAAAACTGTAGAGAATTAATCTACAGTTTTTTAGTATTTAATATTTATAATAAGATAATTATATATAAAATTATTAAACTAGGAATGATATAGAACTATTTATACAGGCATATTTGATAATATGTTCATATTTACATTTATAGGTATTTACAATTATACATATTTACATTTATATATATTCACATTTGCTAATATAATAATATAAATAATTTTGTATTCACATTATTAAATTAGTATTTTCATTTATAACATTATATAATCTAGTATTTTTATATACATTAGATATCATTTTATAAAATAATAATTAAAGTAAATTAAGGTAAGATAATAGGCATTAAAGATATTAATTATTTATAACAAACAATAAAAAATAATAATAGGATACTAAACATTGTAGATAATTATTATGATGTAATAAGCATTAAAGTTAATAAATTTTTTAAAATAAATTTACAATGAATTTTTATAAATTACAAAATTACTTAAAACGATAGATATTCATAAATTTAATTCTTTAAAATTTGTTATATAATTGTAAAAATGTGTAGTTACATAACTATTTATTATAGTTTCGTATTAGTTATTTATTTAGTATTAATGTACAAAACATTTTTGTTGTGTAAATATATAAAATGTTAAGTTATAAAAAATACTGTTATTTAGTTAATAATTATACATATAATTAATTGAAAAATTAACATTTTATGTTATAATAAGCAAAGGAGTTAAAAGTAATGTTTGCTATAGAAGTTGCTGATATCAAAAAGATTTATGACAAAAGCATTGTCGGGGTTGAGAAAGTATCATTCAATATTAACTATGGAGAGATATTCGGGTTTATTGGCCCAAATGGTGCTGGTAAGTCTACTACTATTCGTGCATTAATGGGTTTAGTTAAAGTAGACAGTGGGCTAATTAATATTGAAGGCTTTGACTGTTTTAAGGATGGGGACAAGGCTAGAGAGAATGTCGGGTATGTTCCTAGTGAATTGAGTTTCTACAATTCTATGACTGTTAGAAAGTATATAGAATTTATTCTTAAGCAGAAGGGGCGCAATTTTGAGAGAATAGATGAATTGTGTACTTATTTTGAATTAAATCAAAATCGCAAAACGGGCGAGTTGTCGCTTGGTAACAAAAAGAAATTAGCGATTGTATGTGCTTTGGCTTGTAGTCCTAAAGTTCTCATTATGGATGAAGCGACCACAGGACTTGACCCTATTATTCAACAGAAGTTTTTTAGTATGCTAGAACAAGAGAAGAAGAAGGGTACTGCAATACTATTATCTAGTCATAATCTCAATGAGATTCAAAGATGCTGTGATAGGGTTGGCATAATAAAAAATGGTGTGTTAGTCGCTATCAAAGAAATTGGCGAATTTAAGTCAAAACTTCTTAAACATATCGTTTTCGAGACAAGGTCTAATTTGCTCGCTATACACTTAGATGGTATTGAAGACTTAAAAGTCGATGGTTGTCGTTATGAATTTAATTTCAACGGAAATATGAGTTATTTAATTAATTTATTGTCTTCACTTGATTTAGTCAACCTATCAATCACTGATGTTGACCTTAACGATGAGTTCTTAAGATGGTATTAGGGGTGTATGATGAATAAAGTTATGAAAAGAAGAGCGATAAATTCTCTTTATGCTCTAGAATTTAATTTGCAAAAGAAGTCTATCATTTGGTGGTTTATTGTAATAGGTGCATTGCTCATTATTGAGATTGCTTTGTATCCACTTATGAATATGATGATTGGGGCTATTCCTGATGATGTCTATAATGATATGACTGATGCTGGGCTCAATTTTAGTTTTGATAGTGTTACAGATTATTTCATATTGCAGGGCGTGGAAGTATTGGCATTAGGCGGGGCGTTGTTTTTGTGCTGTTTTGTCGCTAGTTGCCTTACACGAGATTTTAGAAATAAACAAAGTGAATTTTTGTACTCTAATTCGCTAAGCAGAACTGACATTATTATGACAAAATATGCTAATGTCGTTACTATGACCGCTATATATAATGTTGTTATGCTTATTGTAGAATTAATCGCTATGTGCATTGTTGACTACAAGGGTATTGTTGTTTCGCCATTACTTGCTATGACTTTGTATTGTTTGATTCTACATTTATTACTTGTTACTTTGATTTTTGCTATATATTTATTTAAGAATAAGAGCGGATTAGGGATAGCAATCGCTGTGCCACTATTATTATACTTTTTGTCAATTATTGCACTCTCAGTATCACAAAATGAAGTTGCAAAATTTTTGCAATACTTAACACCTTTCACACCGCTATATGATATGAGCATAGATAAACCATTTAATGTGAATTTCATACCTTACATTATTTATGTAGTAATTGCGGGCGTATTGATTGCGTTGGGTATCAATAGATTTAGAAAGAAAGATTTTTAGTACAAAATTACAAAATATTAATTATATAATCTAAATAATAATATTACCGATCAAATAAAACACAGATTGAAGATTAAATACAGAAGGAGTTAAAATGATTTGTCCTAAATGTGGAAACAAAATTCCTAAAGATTCTACCGTTTGTTTGTATTGTAATACAAAAGTTGAATCAATAATGACCGCATCGAATGCTGAAGCGAAGAGAGCACTTAAATATAAGCAAAAGGATAGAGTCCTATTGAGTAGTTTTATGCCGTACGATGTCAATAAGACTAAGTTATTGTTATTGTCAATCTTTTTGGGCTGGACTGGGGCGCATTGCTTCTATGTTGGGAGAATGACAAAAGGTTTTACCTTGCTTGTGTGTATGATATTGTCAATCTTATTCGTATGCATTCCTGAGACTTGGGTACTACACGCTTATGTGAGCGGAGTCGTAGCGGGGGCGTTTGGTTTTGTATGCGTCTTCAACTGGTGGTATGACTTACTTATGATATGTTTTAATAAATTTAAGATACCTGTTGTGCTTAAGGGGTACGAATTACCTAAAGATATAGAATAATTAAATATATATGAATAATTAAAATATATGATTACAAAATAAAACTCTATCACAATTGATAGAGTTTTTGTGTAATAACTAAAATAATAAAAATATTATGTACAAAATCATTATTTTAAATCTTAATGTTGATATGTATTTGTACAAAATGAGTTTATTTTATATCTTAAATATGCTAAAATAAGGTTATGAGTAAATTAAAGTATATTTATAATAAGGTTGCCAAAGTCATAGGCGACTCAATGTACCCTGAACACATCAAATGTTTGGGGTGTGGTAAAGATATTAGCAAGTTGAATATTTATGATGTTTGTGATAAGTGTAAGAAAGATTTAGAATTTAACAATGGTAGAAGGTGCGCAAGATGCGGTAAGAATGTTTTTGGTCAGTCAAATTATTGTTTTAACTGCAAAAATACTTTAAGGCATTTTGACAAGGCTACCGCACCGTTTCTATATACGGGACTTGTTAAAACATTAATTAGAAGGTTTAAGTATAAGAATGCGCCATACCTTGCAAGAACTTTTGCTAGGTGGCTTGCACAAGAATATATTAAAAGTGATTTTGATGTGGATGTTGTTGTCTATGTGCCGATGCATAAAGATAAGTTGTCAAAGCGTGGGTACAATCAAGCGGAATTGTTGGCATTTGAATTCTGTAAAATAGTGGGGTTACCGCTTGCTAAAAATTTCCTTATCAAAAACTTTGATACTGACACTCAAACTCATAAGAGTAGGGATGAAAGAGAGCATCTAGAGAATATTTATTCTTTGACTCACAAAGACTATTTTCGTGGAAAGAAAATTCTGTTGATTGATGATGTCATCACTACAGGCTCAACTATGGATGCTTGCGCTGAAGCATTAGGGGCTTCAAAAGTGTATGGGTTAGCAATCGCACACTCAAAATCTAGAATAAGACAGGCGACTACTCCTAAGGTATTAGTAGGCAAAAAATTTGCAAAAAAAGTTGTTTTATAATGCTTTCGCTAAATAGTTTGTTATTTTATATGCTTTAATTATGTGTAGAATAGGTTCATTACTCTTAGATTTATAAATTAAAAAATGATATATTACGATTTATGTATAGGTGAATATATATATAATTAAATTATATTATTGTTATCTGATTAAATTCATATTTAATTAATTTTATTTTGTCATTATAAATGTGTATTGTAAAAAGTTGCAAATCAATAGCGTATATGTTATAATGAATCAAATAACATATTAGGAGGATGAGTTATGAACAAATTACTACAAATTTTTGGAGTCATTGCTTTAACTTTAGTTATCGCATTTGGCTTTGTAGGATGTGGTACAAGTGATGAAGATTATTACGCTAAATTATTGACTGCTGTCAACAATGTTCCACAAGAAGATTATACTATTATTTCTACAACTGAGACTTATTTAAGTGGAAATAAAAATATTTCAAAAATAATACAAGTGTATAATGCAAAAGACAATAAATACTATTCAAAAGACTCTTATTCACACCTTAACGAGAGTGGGGATGTTTTGTCTAATGATACTGATGAGACTTGGGTATTACAAAATGGAAGCGTTTTTGGCGAATACAAAAAGAAAGCAACTACCACAGGCGAAAATAGTATGGAAGAGTATACCGCTAAAGCAGTAAGTGAAGACCACGCAAAATCTTACTTAAACAGTGGTGCAGATGTTACAATGTTAGATTCTACAGAATTCCCTGCAACTTATGAAGAATTTGAAGATTACATTATTAATGAGTTGTTAGGAAATGTTCCAGAAGGCGTTAAACCAAAGTTTGAAAGTAAATTTAGTACAAAGAAAAAGGTACACGCACTGTCATTGGAGATTTCTACTAATGCTGAAGCACAAGGGCAAATTGCATCTACTAAAGTTGAATTAATAATAAACTTTACTGACACAGAAATTAGAGGCGTTGAATTGAATATGGAGATGACAATCGACAAAGAAGTTGTACAATCAATATACATTAATGGGGATATTGATTATAGTTGTGATGCTTCTCTATTAAAAGAATTCCCACAAACAGAATTTGCTAATACTGAAATTGAGACTAATTATTCAATTTGGAACGATTATGTTATAAATAATAAGGCTACATTGGTGGGATATTCTATATTTAATGATGATTTATTATATCAATTGAATAGAAATTTTGCAGGAGCATATACAGGCGTTAATTTTGAATATTATTATGATAAGGAGTACACACTTCAAGTAGGTTCTACAGACAAAGTAAAATCTTATGAACAAAATATCTACATTAAAGCGACTCCACAAGAAGGGTATGCTTTGGTCATAATTTATGGAGACAATAATAGTATTTTGTGTACTAATACAGGTGCAGTAGCGTTGAATACAGCAGGCTATCAATACACATATAATGGCGAAGTTATAGATGTCGATGTATTTAGTGTCGAAGAAAATCAAACATATTATATTGAAGCAACTTATATTTAATTAAGGGCTGGTCGTTGACTGGCTCTTTTTGATATTGTCAATGTTAATTAGTTAAATTGTTATTTATGATATAGTGTAAATTGTTTTAACTATAAAAATGTATTAAGGTGCTTTGACAAGGCAACCGCACCATTTCTATATACGGGACTCGTTAAACTTTGATAAGAAGGTTTAAGTATAAAAATGTGTCATACCTTGCAAGGACATTTGCTAGGTGTTTGCAAAGGAATTATCAAAAGCGTTTTTGAAGTAGATGTTGTCTATGTGCCTATACATATAAATAAGTTGTTGAAGCGTGAATACAATCAAGCGGAATTGTTAGCATTTGATTTTTGTAAAATTGCAGGGTTACCACTTTCTAAAATTTCCTTATATTATAATTTGTGGTGGCTTTGTAATTTTATTTTTAAAAATTTTTGAGTAAGTATTGAAATTAGTATAAAGATATGATACAATATGTTAAATAAAAAATGGAGTGAATTATGAATAAATTTTTACAAGTATTAAGTATTGTATGTATTGTAAGTGTAGCGGTATTGAGTTTCGTGGGTTGCGGAAACAAACAAAAGACATATAGCGAAGAAGAATATCAAAATCTTTTAATGAATGCTGTAAGTTGTATACCAGAAGAAAATTATACTATGACATCAGAAAATGAATTTTTTGATCAACTGATTGAAACAAATTATAATGAAGTGCAAGTATATAATACTAAAGAGAATAAATTATATTCAAAAAATGATTATACAAGAAAATCAAAAATTGACAATTCAATCATCAATGAATGTGATGAACTTTGGTTATTAGAAAACAATGGCATATTTGTTGAATATACTAAATTGGCATCTAATGCTTCAGGAACTGATGAAATAGATTATAGTGCTATTCAAGTTAGTGATGACCATATTAGATTATATAACGGGGACATTTGGGATGAAAATGTTTTTGAGTCTAACAATGGATTTGAGAAATTCAAAGAAATCATTCTTTCTAATGTTATGTATAAAATGCCTAGTAATGTTGAACCTAAGATTGAAAGTAAGTTCTCAACAAATGATAAATTACACAAATTTGTTTTGACACTTACCGCCAATTATAATGATTATTATAATAAAGAAACAAAAGTGGATTTTGAATTCAATATAAGTTTTAATGATGAGCGATGGTTAGATGCTGAACAAAAAAGTCAAATAACTGTTGAGAATGAGGTTGTGTCCCGAGACAATCATGTTAGTAAACTTGAATATTCTTTTGATGAGACACAATTTGCAAGTTTTCCACAAAATGAATTTGAAAATGTAGAAATAATAGACGATTATACAGTAGAAAATAAACTAATTATTAATGACAAGATAGTAATGAAAGGGAATAATAATTTTGATGCGAATTTATTATATGAATTAAATAAAAAGTTTATCGTTGAATATGTAGGCGTTAATTTTGAATATTATTATGATAAGGAGTACACACTAAAAGTAGGTTCAACTGACAAAGTAAAGTCTTATAAACAAAATATCTACATTAAGGCGACTCCACAAGAAGGGTATGCTTTGGTCATAATTTATGGAGACAATAATAGTATTTTGTGTACTAATACGGGTGCAGTAGCATTGAATACAGCAGACTATCAATACACATATAATGGTGAAGTTATAGATGGCGATGTATTTAATGTCGAAGGGAACCAAACATATTATATTGAAGCAACATATATTTAATTAAGGACCGGTCGTTGACTGGCTCTTTTTTATATTTAATTTAGTAGGTTAAATTGTACTTATATAGTATTACGATATTGACAATTAATAAATATATATGTTAAAATATTTAATAAGGAATAATTATGGAATTTAATTTAATGGAATATTTGCATAGAGCGCAAAATAACGAATATTTTACTCGTGAAGATTTAGCTATATTTACAATGCTTCTTAATTATAGTTACGGCATAAGTAGCAAAGAGAATAAGTCTATTATAGATAGTGCTTTCTCATGCTTTAACGCTAAATCTACATCTAATGTAGATGATGAGGAGTTAGATAAATTTAAAAAATATTGGTTGAAACAAATCACCGCTGCTTCGCAATTTGTTTTATTAACCTATGGACTAGACTTAGCTTATGAAGAAATTAAGGTGTCCCTTAAATCAAAAAATATTTCTCAGTTAAAAAAAGATAGAGAATTTTTTAATATGATGACAATAGATATGCAAAATAAATTAACTCAAAATTATAATAATATAAAACAAAGAATAATTGAACAATTGGGTAGTGCTAATAGCATCAATGATTTAGCAATTTTTAAAGCACTGAGAAATAGTATTTGTCATAATGATGAAGATGATAATTTATATAATATGCGCAATTGGGGCGGTGGCGAAATAGATTTAAGGTTAACTATTAATAATAAAAAAATTAAGGTTAACATCACTATAAATGAATTAGATGACCTTTTGTCCTTATATATTTCAATGATGGATAATAATGGTGGTGGTACTTGGGTATATAAGATTACTGATGATAGGTATAAGCCTTATTGGGGATTCATATATAATGATAAAACAATTGATGTAACTGACAGACATCAACAGTCTTATCTAAATAGGTTAGCACTTGTTTATAAAAAGATGCGTATGCCTATAAGGATGCTACATTATCCAAGCAAGGAAGACCCTGGGTTATATGCCTATGAGATTTATACAATTATGAAATTAACGGGAACTTTTTATGATGAGAGTGATAAATCAATCTTCTTAACATTTATTGATAACATAGCGACCACAAATACATTATTAGATTGTGAATCACCTATTGAGCGTATGAGAACTCTAATTGATTTAGCATTATTGCGTTATTTATTAACTAACAAAACAAGTGAACACTACACAAATATTATTATAAGTAAAATTAAATCTAACACTGAGGGTGCAAATGTTAAGACAGATAGTAATGTTGATTTGTACATTAAAAAGATTAGAAATTCTTTAGTGCACGGCAGATTTTTTATAGATTTGATAGGGAATAAATGCGTGTTTTACGACCAACCACCAAAAGGCATATCTTTAAAGGTTGAAAAAATGTCTCCACAACAAACTGAACTATATAGAGAATATATTGAGCGTGGAGATGCTGTAGATAAAGTAAAAAATTTAGTTTGCATCGGCGAGATATCTCTTATTGGACTAGATGAATTGGTTAGTACATGTATTGGACAAAGTGTCAAACGAGCTAGAGTAAAAAACATATTGAATAAATCTAAATTAACTAATGAAAATACTTTGGATAGATAGTTTTTAGGTTGTAAATGAAAAATAAAAAATTATTTGTTGCTACAAATAAATTTTTTATGATACTTAATTAGAATATGTAATCTCAGTTAATAAATAACACACATTATATTACATTTGTTGATACAATGTTTTATAGTTATATTTTTGTAAAAACTTTTTTATTGAAATTTAGTTATAATAATTTTTAGGTAAATTGAAAAAAGTACAAAATAATAAATGAAATATATTTATAAGACAAAATCATTTGTATTTTGTTGCTTAAATACTTGTTAATTTGTCAAAAATTTGATATAATTAATGCAAATTTCATATTAGAGGTTTATAATGAATTTTATTAAGAAAATATTTAGTTCAGATAATGCGAGAGCATTAGATAAGATTGAGAAAACTATTGCAAAAATTGAAGCACTAGATGAGAAATACACTGCTATGACTGATGAGGAGTTGACAAACAATACTCAAGTCCTTAAAGATAGGTTACAAAATGGCGAGACCCTTGATGATATATTGCCAGATGCTTTTGCGACTGTTAGAGAGGCTGCAAAAAGAGTATTAAATATGAAACCATATCATTGTCAATTGATAGGTGGTGTAGTTTTGCATCAAGGTCGTATTGCCGAGATGAAGACAGGTGAAGGTAAAACTTTGGTGTCTACTCTTCCTGCGTACTTGAATGCTTTGGCGGGCAAAGGTGTACATGTTGTTACTGTCAATGAGTATTTGGCTGAGAGAGACGCTCAATGGATGGGTAAGGTTCACAAGTTCTTGGGACTTACTGTGGGTGTAACTTTGTCAGGAATGAGTCCACAAGATAAGAAGGCAGCGTATGCTTGCGACATTACCTATGGTACAAATAATGAATTTGGCTTCGACTACCTTCGTGATAATATGGTCAGCGACTTGAGTCAAAAAGTTCAAAGGGGACACGAATACGCTATTGTCGATGAAGTCGATAGTATCTTGATTGATGAAGCGAGAACACCTTTGATTATTTCAGGTCGTGGATTTAAGTCTAGTGATGACTATAAGACGGCGGATAGATTCATTAAGTCTTTGAAGCCTGAAGACTACGAGATTGATGAAGAGAAAGACCGTGTTAGATTGACTGAGAGCGGTATCACTAAGGCGGAGAAATTCTATAAGGTTGAGAGCCTATATGATGTAGATAATATGGAATTAAACCAATTCATAAATAATGCTCTTACCGCTAATACTAGAAAATTCCGTGATACTCATTATATTGTCAAAGATGATGAAGTTATTTTGGTCGATGAATTTACGGGCCGTTTGATGCCTGGTCGTCGTTTAAGTGAAGGACTACACCAAGCAATCGAAGCGAAAGAGAATGTTACAATCAAAGATGAGAGCGCTACATTAGCGACAATTACTTTCCAAAACTACTTTAGAATGTACAAGAAGTTAGCAGGTATGACAGGTACTGCTAAGACTGAAGAGACTGAATTTAGAAAAATTTATGGACTTGATGTTGTAACAATTCCTACTAATAGACCTGTTTTGAGAATTGATGAGCCTGACATTGTGTACACTACTATCAAAGGCAAGAATAGGGCAGTCGTTGAGAGAATCAAAGAAGCGTACGAGAGAAAGCAACCAGTGCTTGTTGGTACTGTATCAGTCGCTAAATCAGAAGAACTCAGCGAAGAACTCAAGAAAGCAAAAATTAAACATGTCGTATTGAATGCTAAGAATCACGAACAAGAGTCTATGATTGTCGCACAAGCAGGTAAATTAGGCGCAGTAACTATTGCTACTAATATGGCTGGTCGTGGTACCGATATTTTGTTGGGTGGTAACCCTGAATTTTTGGCAAAACAAAAATTAAAAGAATTAGGTTTCAATGATGCTCAAATAGAACTTGCTACCGCTTATCAAGTCGTTGATAATGATGAGATTAAGAGAGCAAGGGAAGAATACAACAAATATTACAATCAATTCAAAGAGCAAACTGACAAAGAGAAGGAAGAAGTTGTCAAATTAGGCGGGTTATTGATAATAGGTACTGAACGCCACGAGAGCCGTCGTATTGACAATCAGTTGAGAGGTCGTGCTGGTCGTCAAGGTGACCCGGGTAGAAGTGTATTCTACATTTCACTTGAAGATGACTTAGCAAGAATATTCGGTGGCGACAAATTGAAGAGCGTTGCAAACTTCTTCAAACTTCAAGAAGATGAGCCTTTACAATTAAAAATGTTGTCTAGACAAATAGAGTCAGCACAGAAGAGAATTGAAGGTAATAATTACGCTCAAAGAAGATATATCATTGAGTACGATGATGTATTGAATCAACAACGCAAATTAATTTATGAAGAGAGAGACAAAGTTTTGTCAGGTATCGATATGCACGAACAAGTATGCAAGATGCTTGAAGAACAAGTTGAGAATGTACTTAATGATGTTGTTGACCCTAACAAAGTTTGGTCAGAGTGGGACCTTGAAGAAATAAACAAAGAACTCGAAGAGAATTTCTTTGAGAAAGGCGAGAATTTTGTTACAGAAGACAAGATTCAAGATATGGAATTGCCTGAACTTATTGAGATGGTTAAGAAAGAAGTTATGACTAGGTTCGAGAATAAGAAGAAAGAATTCGACGACTTAGGACTTATGCCTTTTGACTATCTAGAGAGAATCATTATGTTGAGAGTTGTTAACCATTTTTGGATGGAACACATCGACACTATGACTAATTTAAAAAGAGAAATTTTAACACAAAGTTTCGCTAACCAAGACCCTATTATACCTTATAAGAGAGAAGCAAATATGTTGTATTTCGATATGATTGACAAAATCAATAGAAATATCGCTATGGGCTTATACAAAATGCAAAAACCAGTTATTCAAGTTAAAGAAAGAGTTAATCCTTATAATACCAAAGCACAACAAGAAGGGCAACGCACTAACTCACCTGAACCTGTAAGACAGGCTAAGAGCGACAAGGTGTGCGGAAGAAATGACCCTTGCCCTTGTGGAAGTGGCAAAAAATATAAGAATTGTTGTGGCAAAAATAGTTAAATAATAAAAGGTAGGTGTTTGTATGTCAAAAAATGTATTATTAAATCTATGTCTAGTATTTTCGCTAATTGTATGCGCAGTGGCATTCTCTGCTTGTGGCGAACTTAAAGATGGCAGTTATGAAGAAGCAGGGGTTATTTACAATGTGTCTAATCATAGTGCACAAATTGCTGGGGCGACAGGCGATGTCGCTGAAATCACTATTCCTACTGAATATAAAGGCGTGAAGGTGGTAGGTATTCAAGATGATGCCTTCAAAAATAGCAATATAACAAAAATCTCATTTGAACAAAAAGAATATGATTCATTCTTTACAATAGGCGAACAAGCATTTATGAATTCTCAAATTAAGTCTATAGAGAATTTACCAGCAAATTCTAATTTGAACGAAAATTCTTTGGAAGGGCTAAAAAATCTTGAGACTATAACAACTTACGGACAAGGCGAGTTCTCTGTAGTAAATAATGCTTTGGTTCAAACAAAGAATGAGAATAGTAAATATTTGAGATTAATTCCTGCTAGTTCACAACCACAAGATAATTTTGTGGATGGAACATATACTGTAACAGGTTATACACAAATATTCGATTACGCTTTACAATACAACAAATATATCACTAATGTAGTCATTTGTAGTGATGTAATGAGAATTGAATCTTACGCTTTCGCTAACATCAATTTAAGTTCAATTACATTTGAAGATATGGATGGTAAAGAAGTATTTGTTGATGGTACAGCATTCACTGCACATAAAGATTTGAAAATTTTTATACCTGCTACAACTGATTACGAGATGTCTTCTTGGTTGAGTTATAGCAAAAACTTTATACATGGACACAATTGGTTAGTGCATCCTGTTGGATGTGATAACGATAGGCAACATTGCCACGGTGGTAGACTTGGTTCTACAGTTCCAGCATCTTATGAAGGTTATAGTTATTCTAAAAATGGTAATAGTGCTTCAATAAATGCAAACTATACCTATAATACTGCTTTACCTGATTATATGCTAAAGACTTATGATGAGATGGTGCAAGAATAAAACAAAAAAACTTAATACCTAAATATTGGTATTAAGTTTTTTTATATTATTAATAAGATAGCATAATGGAAATTAATTATAATTAAAACTAAACAAATTATAATAAATATTCAATATCTTAATCATTATATAAAGTATTAAAACAAATAAAATTATTATCAATATGAAAATATTTTTGTAAATATTTATAATTATATAATGAAATATAGTTATACTACATTAATATTGTTATAAAATTATTAATTGTGTTATTAAATTATTTTAAAAAATATTAATTTATTTTATTGTTAATCTTTTTATATTTTTTATGATGCAATATTTTGTAATATTATTTTATTTTATATTTTTTATATTATTAATTGCTTTAAATGCAATTTCTGTTGTATACTATAAGTAACAAAATGGGTAGGTGTTAAATAAGCGTGATAAATATTAAAGAGAGTGTATATCAAATTGTTAAAGAAATACCTTATGGTAAAGTCGCTACTTATTCACAAATTGCCGAGAAATTGGGCAACAAAAATTTATGTAGGGTAGTAGGTAATATTCTACATAATAATCCTAATGGGGAAGAAATACCTTGTTATAAAGTAGTGAATAGTCAAGGTAGATTATCGTATAATTTTGCTTTTGGCGGAATTGAAGGGCAAAGGGCAAAATTACAACAAGAGAACATTATCATAAACGGAGATAAAATAGATTTGAATATATATAAATGGCAATAATAGTATATAAATTAAATCAGTATTTTAATAATATGAGCACAAATATTTATATTATGAGAATTTAAGTTAATTTTATAATAAGCGTGATAGTTAAATTATTGTACATTTGATTATTAAAACAAATTTTTTAGAAAATTTCATTAATAAGTTGACTATAATTTGTGTGCTGTTTATGAGTTAATTACTTAGTTTTAAAATAATTTTACATCTTGCAAATATCTATTATGTATGTTATAATATCTTGCGAGGTTTGTATGAATTCAATGTATCCACATAATAATTTAACTAATTTAGAAAAAATAGTGTTAGCATTAGTGTTATATAATAAAGATGATAGTGATAAGTTGTATCAATTTAATTCTAAGAATGGAGAATATAATTTGACAACTTTAGGCGAGAATTATTTAAAGAAATATTATATATGGGAAAGTCATTATAAGTTACCGCTTTATCAGTATAGTTATTATAAAGCAATAAATCAGGTAAAAAGTTTATCTTATAGAATAAATGAGTGTGCGAAAGATTATGCTATAAGACAAAAAGAACAAACATTAGATAATTGTTATAATCTAATTATTAATGAGATTAATAATGACACACTTTTCACTTCATTGGGTTTCTCAAAAAAAATAAAAGAAGACAGTGAAGAAATAAAAGCAACACTATTTATAAATAACATAAATAAAGCAAAAATCTTAGAGAAATAATAGTTATAAATTAGTAAAATTAATTAATCTACAAAACGCCTATAATATTTAATATAGGCGTATTTTTTTTAACACACAAATATGATTTTGACATTTATAAATGAGATAAAAATTAAATTGTATAATCTTTCATATTTTGTCGCAAAATTATTTGACTAAAAAATAAATAATGTGATATACTAGAATTAACTAATTAAATAAGGAGTACTAGAGTTATGTTAAAAAATAAGAAAATGCTAGGGGGGGGGGGGCGTAGATAGAGACTTATCTACACAACAAAATAATAGTCGAAATAATAAAATAGGTACAAAATTTAATAATAAGGCAATGAAATTGCTAATAGGACTACACATAGGATTTATGCTAATATGTGCGGTGTTTTTGTGTATGTCGTTGTCAGCATTGACAGCATCAAAGAGTGCTGTAGGTACAGTAACCTTTGCCTTAACTGAAAGTCCAACAATGACAATGAATATGAATTATTATGTAAATAATACAGAGCATACAACATATTTAGGAACAACGCAAGCAACGGGAGCGGAAATAAAAGAAACAACCGATGTATTAAGTGTGAAGATAAGTCAAGAGTCGAATGTAACAATCGAAGCAACATTTGATAATAATATAGTAGTAGTGCCTAGTGACTTTAGTTTATCAACTAATAATGGAGTAGGGTTTACATTAAGTTCTAACTCTAATGGGGTAGCAGTATTTGACTCTAATAGCATAGTACAAGCGGAAGACTACATAATATTAGACAAGTTAATGAGTGGAATATATGTTCAGCAAGAAGTAACTACACAAAACTATAGTATAGAGATAATATCACAAGTGAGCGAAACAATACCGGGTAAAGCGACACTTAGTGGAACATATACAAATGTCATAGAGAAAGAGCAAACAACATTCTCAGTAAATAATATAGAATATGGTTCAATAAGTGGACTAGGTATTTTTGAAACTATAGATGACAAAATTGTGATACCTAACGGAACAACATATTCTTCAAATGGTACGACAATGACATTTACTGACCAATTTGGAGTAACCATAGGTACAATAACGGCGGTACCACAAACAAATACAGCACAATATAGTTATACTTTTAGCGGATGGAGTTCATCAAGTGGAACTATCACAGCAAGTACAAGTTTAACAGCAAATTTCACAAGAACAACAAATCAATATACAGTAACATTCTATAATTATGATGGAACACAATTAGGTACAAGCACAGTAGACTATGGCGAAACGGCGAGTGCTTCGGGTATAACACCAATAAAACCAAGTGATGATACTTATGAATACACATTCACTAATTGGGTAACGACATTAGGTGGTAGCGAAGTTGACAATTTAACAAATGTAACCGCTAACCGCAGTGTGTACGCAAACTTTACCGCTAGTGAATTAGGGTATGTTTTATTTGTAGAAAGTGATTTGATTGACATAATAACTATTACAAATTTGTCAACTAATACAATTATAAATAATGGAGAAAAAATTAAAGAAGGCAGTAATGTTAAAATTTATTTACTTGGGATTAGGGCAGATTTCATTTCATCAGAAATAGTTTTAACTTCATCAAGAGATTGTAATGGTTATTATACTGATTTTGTTATGCCAAATAAAAATATTACAATCTATATAGATAATGTGCGACATTATGGTGGAGCATGTTGTGTCTACGAAGACTCACTCATAATGCTTGCAGATGGCAGTACAAAAAGAGCGGATGAGATAGAGATAGGAGATAAGATACAATCTTATAACTTTGAGACAAATGAGATAGAGATAGACACAATAACTGAAATTATACAAATGAATAGAGAAGAATTGATAACTATTAACTTTAAGGATGGAACAAATATTAAACTAACAAATGACCATCCATTGTATACTGAATTAGGTTGGAAGTGTTATGATAAAGAAATGGGTGAATTATCATATAGCGAATTAGGTTTAGTAGGCGAATTTACTATAGGAGATAAATTATTCTCATTATCAAAATACTTTGACAAAGAAGTAGTATCAATAGAATACGAAGAAGACAAAACAAATGGATATAACACATATCAATTTGAAGT
>CALVIT010000026.1 GCA_944331845.1 uncultured Clostridia bacterium | reverse complement strand
GTTAAGCATCTCAGCGCTGAAAATACTTGCTTGGAGACGAGCCGGAAAAATAAGTCATTGCCGTGTTTCCACTGCATACAGAATCTCCCCCGATTTTGTATGCTTGCCTATGGAAAGATATCCATAGGTTTTTTTATTTATAGATTAACTACATTTTGTATATTATCAAATGAATATAATTGTGTGATATATAGTTGATATATAGTTTTATATTTTAGTTTAACAATAAATATTTGTGCTTATTATGATTACAACTAGAGTCATACGTTTGCATTTTACAAATTTTATTATAATACTTGACAAATTAATCGAATTTTAATATAATAAGTATTAATTGTGTATACTAGGAAATATCAATGAATATATTTTATTTTTATATGCAATATGTTTAATAAATGTAATGGACTAAGTTATAAATATTTTTAAAAACATTGATAATATGTTAAGTATTGTGTCTCTAATAATTTATCTTAATGATTAACTCATTGTTGGATTAAAAAAAGCAAGTTTACATACTTAATAAGTATAAGACAATATTTTTGTTGTTAGACTAAAAATACTAATACTATTTAATAGTTTATAATGTTTTATTTTCTGTTTCAAAAGTATATTAAAATATAATTTGAATTTATAATTAATTTAATAACAAATTTAAATATTATTTTAAAAATAAATGCAGTAGGGAAGTAAATGAATTCGTTTGATAATATTATAGAAAGAATTGATGAAATTAATGTTGATAAAGAACTTTTGCCAGCATTTAAGCAAGCAATGACAAAGATGTCTACTTACTTTGATAACTTAAATGAGTTGACAACTAATTATAACGATTTTTTTGAAAAGTTTTTGTATAATAATTTAAAAATTGTAGCCGTAGATAAAACTCAAGCAGATAGTGCTTCCGGAGTATTTATACCAAATGAAAATAGAATTGAAATATTAAAAGAATATTTAGGTACTGAATTTTGTTCTCATATTCTTGTACATGAGTTTATACATTTTATCATACATAATCAGTACCCTAGTTTACCTGCTTGGGTTGATGAAATGATGACGGAATTTACAACTATTCAAGTTACGCAAAAAGAATATAGTACTTACTTTTCTTTAATAAGTATCGCACATTTTATAGATAGCAATTTTGAAAAAATTAATATTGAGCAATTTTTAAATGGGAAATTTAATGAATTTATTGAGAAATATAATTTTAATAAGATTTTACCTTATCTAGAACAATGTACAAAGCTTTCATTTGTTAATCAAATAGATATGCAACCTATTTTTAATTATTTAATTGATATGAAATTAGACTTAATTATAAATGAAGGAAGTTCATTAAATGATTATATTCTAAAGTTTGTTGATATGAGTTTGCAAAATATACAAAATGATAATGTTGAGTCTAGTATTAGGTTAACTCAAGTGCTTGAAAAATTTGTTCAGTCAAAATGCCTTATTAATAACTATAATGAACATTTTTACGAAATTAAAGATTTGATTAATATTATTTATATACAGAAGTTATGCGAATTAAAAACGAATTCTAAAATAAATTTTATAAAAAAATTTAAAGTTGATGATTCTGAAAATTATATTTTAATTACTGATAACAAAATTTATGGTTATATGAATTGTAATCACAAGTTTAGTGAATTTGTTGAATTTACTGATAATAATAGTTATAATTTTTCATTTAGTTTGGGCGGAAGTAAATTTGGTATGGAACCTAGTGATAAACCATACATTCGTGTTAATGATGAAAAATTTTATTTCAGTTATAAAAATAAGCAGTTCATTATACCAAATGCAGTAAATTATGATACATCAAATGATAACTGTATATCATTACTAAAAAATAAATTGACAGAAATAATTTATGAAGATAAATGTCATAAATTTAATTTTAGAAATGTACAAAGGTTAAATTTAAATGATGCTAGATTAGAAAGTGAATTAGAAGAAATTAACAATTATGTTAAGCAAACTAATACTCAACTGTTTTGTACAAAGCCTGATTTATTTACCACAAGTGCAAATGAAGACAAGAAGCTTATTTACATAGACCCAGTATATATTGTAAGTTCAAAAGCTAGTGAAGAAAGTGCTGAAATTGGTGATTTTACAAAAGATTTAGTGGAGAATTTGATTGACTCAATGGCTCTTTATGAACAAGTGAACATATTTATAAAAAAAGATGATAAGCCGCTATGTATCGCTAATCTTATAAAAACAGATGACAATAATTTAAAAATTGCAATTAATTATAGCAACCTAATTAAAATATTGCCTAAGAAAGATAAAGATAGAATTTATAGTCAATTTGTTAGTAAACAAGAATGTAAAAAATTGCTTGAGAAATAATAGTATTCAATACGACTATTTATATAAATTTTTACAATATAGATTAATTTATAAAATAAGTAATTTTACAATTATAATAAAGTGTAGATAAATGATTTATCTACACTTTTTAATTTTTAATATACTTGAAATTTATTCTTGTTTTTGTTATAATATGCGTATGGAAAATGAAAGAACTATTGTTGCTATTGCTACACCTGTTGGAAGTGGTGGAGTAGGCATTGTAAGATTAAGTGGAAGCGAAAGTCTTAATATCGCTAAAGCGATGTTTGACAAAGATATCAAAGAACCTAGATATATGTATTTAGGTAATATTACAACCGAGAATTTGAATGAAAAGGGCTTTGTCGTTTATTTCAAGGCACCACATTCTTATACCGGAGAAGATGTCGTTGAATTCCAAGTCCATGGTGGTATATTAATTGTAAATGAAGTCTTGAGAAAATGTATTTCTCTAGGAGCGGTACTTGCTGAAAGGGGAGAGTTCACAAAGAGGGCATTTTTAAATAATAAAGTAAGTTTGAATGAAGCTGAAAGCCTTATGGATTATATTAATGCGCAATCAAATGCTGAACTTATCGCTAGTCAAAATGCTATCAGCGGTGCATTTTCTAGTCAAATAGGTAGTTTTATGGATAAACTCAAAGATTGTTTAGCACAAATCAATGTTACATTTGATTATCCTGAACACGATGATGAGTATAGAACTGCACAAGAAATAAAACAAGATATTGAGTTATTGAATAAAGATATTATATCACTTGCTAATACCTATAATAGTGGTAAGATGATAAAAAACGGAGTCAATGTTTGTCTTGTTGGGGCACCAAATGTTGGTAAATCTTCTATATTAAATGCTTTGATTAATGCTGATGTCGCTATAGTTACTGATATTGCAGGGACCACAACTGATGCCTTGACTGAAAGTTATGTATACAATAATGTGAGATTTAATATTATTGATACTGCTGGCTTACGGGAAAGTGATAACTTAATTGAACAAAAAGGAATTGAAAGGACATTAAGAAATATCGATAAAGCGGATATTGTATTGTGCATTTTTGATGTAACAAACTTTGATAATGTTGATGAAATTTTACATAAGACAAATGGCACAAAAAGGTTATTAGTATTTAATAAAAGTGATTTAGACTTTGATGAAAATAAAATTAAGCAGTCTGCAAAAAATGAAGACTATGTTATTATCTCTTCTAAAGATAGTGCACAAATCGAACAATTAAAGAGCAAAATATTTAACAAAACTATGGATGAGCATCTTGATTATAATGCAAATATTGTTTTAAATGAACGCCATTATAATTTATTAAAAAAAGCAAGCGAAAGTTTACAAAGAGCACTAGATAATATGGACTTGGTTACTTTAGATTGCATCGCTAGTGATATTATGGAAGCATACAACGACTTATCGCAGTTATTAGGTTATGGCGACATTGAAGATATATTAGATACAATATTTTCAAAATTTTGTTTAGGTAAATAATATAGTTAATTGAATTAAAAGAAAAGGCAAGATATTATATGATAATATAATCGCCTTTTTTTATCTTTTACTAAATAACTAATATATGTAATAAATATTATATATTACATATTTTTTTTATTTTGTATGTAAGAATGAACTTCTTTTTAAAATTATTTTATGAATTAAAATTGCTATTACTAATATTATATATGCACAAAGTATAAAACCTATTATATAACTTAATAAAAATATAATGTATGGAGCGTTTGATTGAATGAAGGATAGTATTGGAAAATGACAATTGTAGTATTGACTAATATAGAACATATTAAATGTTTCACCCGTTTCTAATCCACCGCTTAACTTCCATACATAGTTCATAGTTACTGCTATTGCAACCATTGTAATAAAGACAAGGCTTGCCTTAAGTATGGTTGTTTGTCCAAAGCGAATAGAATGACTGCTCCATAGTAATACTGCTACAATGAACATAGAGCTATGCCAAATCATGGTTTGTACATTTATAAAAATTGTAGAAGTGAATACATCTCCAGGATATATCATAACAGCTAATCCAGCGAATAGGGCAAATGTTCCTAAATATGAATAAAGGCAATCTCTAAATTTATTATCTTTGCACAAACTTGCGATTAACATAATGTACATTGGTGTTGAGCAAAATTGAAACGGAAAAGCATACCATTGATAGTCCCAAGTGGCAGTATTAGTTGTGGTATTATAATTAAAACTATATATCAGTTGTTTTAATATTTCTAACACTATTAATGTAATACTCAGCATAAATAAAGTTAACCTTACTTGCTTTTGAGTTATTTTATTGCGACATATGATAATAACCGCACAAATAATTATCATTACTACGAAACAAATGATATGATATAGACCAAATATTGTAGGTGTCTGCGTTTTTGCTTGCAAGAAAATTAAAAATTGTTCAAAAATATTCATATTTAATAAATTATACTTAATTGAGTTTATTTGTCAAGTGAATAGTTAATAACTACAATAAATGACAATATTATTATAGTTTAAAATAAAAATTTAAAAATAATATAGTTAAAATATATAATAATATTAAATAGCAATATACATATCCATAATATAAAATAAATTTAAGAAATAAAAAGCATAATGCTACAATCTCTCTTAAACTTCTCTTTTTTCTTTAATACCTAAAGGCGCATGCCAAATATTAATGTTGCAATAAAAGATCCAATAGCTAATATTAACATAAATACATTGTATCTTTTAGTTTTTTTATTTCCTTTTTTAACTCATTATTTAAATTTATAAAATTTTCTTTTTGTTCATTAATTTCTTGTATTGCTTTTTCTAATCCTTCAAAAACGCTATTAAATTGTTTATTTTCCATAAATGCTTTCCTTAACTTGGTATAAATTCATAAAGCAAAGTTGAAAATTACAGCATTATTATAATTTTCTATTTTAGTAATAATTTTAGTAAGTTACAAATCTTATTTTAAAAATCCACCCATACCATATGCTATGGATGGACAAGTTCATGGCGGAGCCGACAAAATTTAAAACGACAGTATTTAATTAAAATATTTAAAATTCAACAATTGTTTCATAAGTCAAACATTTTGTTGCATTTTTTGTATTTTTAAGGAATAGTATGGATGTATTAAATTTTGAGGTGTTTAAAATGGCTATTTCTTATAATAAACTATGGAAACAACTTATAGATAAAAATATGACAAAAACTGAATTAAGGCTTAAAGTAGATATTGGAACTTCAACACTAGCAAAACTTGGCAAGAATGAACAAGTTAGTTTAGATGTTCTTTTAAGAATATGCAAGGTACTTAATTGTGATATATCCGAGATAATGGAACTTATCAAGGAGAATGACAATGTGTAAAGATATTGCAAGACCATTTTTAAAATGGGCTGGTGGTAAAAGTCAATTAATAAATACTTTTGACGGATTGCTACCAGAAGAATTAAAAAATGGAGAAATTGACACATATATTGAACCTTTTGTTGGTGGTGGTGCAATGCTTTTTCATATCTTACAAAAATATGATATTAAAAAGGCATATATAAATGATATCAATAAAGAACTTATAAATTGTTATCGTTGCTTAAAAGCTAATGTTTTTGAAGTTATTAACCATTTAAAATTTTTAGAAAAAGATTATTTGCAAAGTGAAGATAGAACAAAGTATTTTTATAAAGTAAGAAATAGATATAATGAAATTCATTTAAATGGTCATTTAGATTATGAAAAATGTGCTGACTTTATATTTTTAAACAAAACTTGCTTTAATGGGCTTTATAGAGTTAACAAAGAAGGGAAGTTTAATGTTCCGCATGGGAAATATAAAAATCCGTTAATTTGTGATGAAAACAATTTAATGTTGTGCTCTAAATTATTGCAAAAAGTAGAAATTGCATTTGGTAGTTATGAGCAAGTACTTGATAAAGCAAATGAAAAAACATTTATCTATTTTGACCCACCATATAGACCACTTGTGGAAAATTCTTCATTTACTAGTTATGATAAATCAGGATTTAACGATGATGACCAAATTCAACTAGCAAAGAATTACAAATTGCTTAATGAAAAGAAATCTATTTTAATGCTTTCAAATTCAGATCCCAAAAACACAAATAAAGAAGATTATTTTTTCGACAATCTATATAATGGATTTTATATTGAAAGAGTTTACGCAAAAAGAATGATAAATTGCCAAGCAAGCAAGCGTGGAAACATTACAGAAATTGTTGTAATGAATTACAAAAGGAGAATGAAAATTGATGAGTAATATTATAGAATTGTCAGATAGCGAGTTGAAAGATAGTGTTGAACAACTATATAATTCTTTTGACAGTGGCTATGAATTTGAAGAATTTTTAAAATTCTTTTTAGAAAAAATTGGTCTTGAAGAAGTTGTTGTAACTCAAAGGTCGAGAGATGGTGGAATTGATTTAACATGTACAAAGTTAGGGATAAATGGCTTATCAAATTTAGATGAAGTAAAATATTATGTTCAAGCAAAGTGCTTTAAACCATCTTCCACTATTTCAATAAAAGATTTGCGTGAATTAAGAGGTGTGATGCCTTTAAATTATAAAGGAATTTTTATAACAACTGCAAAATTTCCATCAGGAGCAAAAGAATTTGCAGAAGAAGATAAGTCTAGACAAATTATTTTAATTGATGGTAAAACTTTAATTCAACAATGTATATCTATTGGCTTAGGTTTTAATTTAAAACCGGTTTTTGATGCTAAAACACTTGAAAATTTAACTTTGAAAAAACCAACTATAAATGAGATTGATAAAGATATAAACAAATATGAAATGTCTATCAGCAAAAAAATTAGTTTAAACGATATTCGTGCACGAATTTTACGAATTCCATCTGAGATTGAAAAACTTATACCAAACGATCAAAGGCAACTAACAATCTGTGTAAATGGGAAAAAATTAACATCAAACATTAATGCTGATAGAACTTATTTGGGAACAGGTATTGCTCAATTATATAAAAATGAAGGTTTGATTATTGAAAATAATGTGTTTATTACTAAAAAGGTAATTTGGCATTATTCAAAAGAAAAGATAGATGTTGAAATCAAAGGAGAAAATGAATAATGAAAAGAAATTTCAAAGAATGGTTTGCAGATTTTACAGATACAATTGCTACATACGAATATTATACTGATTTTAATGTGGTATATAGAAACATTGATAAAATTAAAGTTGAATTGAATATTTTAAACTCATTAATTGGTTCAAAAAACATTGAAAACGATTTTGATGCACTGTTTAAGAAATATCCAGAAATAAGAAAATGCTTACCACTTTTAATTGCTGTAAGAGAAAAAGAAATTAAGGTTATTGATGAGGGTGAAAAATTAAAATACAATTTCACTAACATAAACGATATAGAATTACTAAAACGCTTTATGAGAAAAACAGGTTTATTTGATTTAATTTCAAACCATTTAGTAAACAACTTGGTTGATTACGCCACTGGCGTTGAAGTTGGACTTGGTTCAAATGGCAGAAAAAATCGTGGTGGTCATTTGATGGAAGATGTTTTGCAAGGTTTTATTGAAAAAGAAGATTTTGTTTTAAATCAAACATATTTTAAAGAAATGTATTTAAAAGACATTGAAAGCAAGTGGAATATTGATTTATCTGCGCTATCAAATTTAGAAAAAGTTGCAAAAAGATTTGATTATGTTGTTAAAACAAAAAATTGTATATATGCCTTTGAGACAAATTTTTATTCTAGTTCCGGCTCAAAATTAAATGAAACTGCTAGAAGTTATAAAATGCTTGCGGAAGAAAGTAAAAATATTAAAGGGTTTGCTTTTATTTGGGTAACAGATGGTCTTGGTTGGGTTGGAACAAAAAACAACCTTGAAGAAACATTTGATGTTATGGAAAATATCTATAACATAAAGGAACTTTCAGAAGGCAAGTTAAAGGAAATTTTAAAGTAAATGAACGAAGAAAAATTTGAATTAGAAACAAATACTATGTGGAGTTTCCCTAATCGTGGGAAATGGGCAACCCATGATGCGAAATATCGTGGAAATTTTTCACCATTCGTAGCAAAAAATATTATTTTAAGATATTCACAAGAAAAAGATGTTGTATTAGACCAATTTGTTGGTGGCGGAACAACTTTAATAGAATGTAAACTAAATAACCGCAATGCTATTGGAATTGACATTAATCCAAGTGCTATTGAAATAACAAAAAATAAATTGAACTTTGATTGTGAAAACAATGTTGAAATTAATGTAAAACTTGGAAATGCCTGCTGTTTAGACTTAAATGATGAAAGTGTGGATTTGATTTGCACACATCCACCTTATGCAGATATTATAAAATATAGTGAAGGAATTGAGGGAGATTTATCACAATTAAAATATAAAGATTTTCTTGTAAAAATGGAACAGGTTGCAAGCGAATGTTATAGAGTTTTAAAAAAGGATAAATTTTGTGCTATTGTTATGGGCGATACTCGTAAAAACGGCATGGTGCAACCATTAGGCTTTGAAGTTATGCAAAAGTTTATAAACGCAGGCTTTAAACAAAAAGAAATAATAATTAAAGAACAACACAACTGTAAAGCAACAGGCTTTTGGAAAACAAATAGTCAAAAATATAACTTTTTACTACTAGCACATGAGTATGTGTTTGTATTTAAAAAATGAGGGGATTAAAATGAAAGGGATAGAAATATCTATTAATCAAAAGTATAAATCATTTATTGAAAATACAAAATATGAAATAGAGGGTGATTTAATAATTATATCCGGAATTAATGGAAGTGGAAAAAGTCAATTATTGCAAATAATTGCAAATAATAGTGGGAAAAAGATTAATAGAATAATAAAACAAAAAGATAAAAATGGAACTTTGATAATTGAAAATATATTATTGTTGTCTTTTAGAGATAATATTAATTTAGGAAATAATTTTGGATCATACTCTTTAACTTTTAAACAACGCAGTCTTGACCATGCTTGGCGATTTTATGAAGACAATATTAAATTTAAAACAGGTTATGGATTTAAATATTATGAAGATATAAGACAAAAATTTAGAAAAAAAGATTTTATATATAGAAATGAAAGTAAAAGTTCCGATTGGATATCAATTGAGCAAATTGTTGATTTATTAAATAAGAATTTTGTTGGAGATGATATTTTTAAGTTGACGAAAGATGAATTTACAAAAATCCTTCCTTCAGATTTTATTTGGAGAAATGATAATGATATCATTGAACAAACAGGAAATTTGTTTTATAAAGTTTGTTGCGAAAGAGCTGATAAACAAATCGAATATTCATCTAAGACTGAAATATTTAATAATGAAGAATGGCTTAAAAATGCTCCATGGACAATTTTAAATAAACTTTTTGATAGTTTAGGCTTTAAGTATAAATTTAAAGATGATTATGGTTTTAAGATGCCTAATATGGAAGAAAACCCACAATTGCGTATCAGTGAAGAAATTAGAGATTTATCAGATTTAAGTGATGGTGAAAAAGCAATTTTAAAATTAGCACTTGTTTCCATGGATGAAGATATTAGTAAAAATGTAAAACTAGTTTTATTTGATGAATATGATGCTCCTTTAAATCCATCACTTATAGAATCTTTTTATAAGGTGATTGATGAATTTTACATACAAAAAGGGATCCAAATAATTTTAACAACCCATTCGCCCGCAACAATTTCTTTAGCTCCAGAATATACTCAATTTTATGAAATATTTAGCCAAGAAAATTCTTCACCTAAATTAATCAAAGTAAATCAATTTGATTATGCTGAGTTAAAAGAAGCAAATAAGTCATTTTATAGTAAATTACAGAATCAAAAAGATAGAATACTAGAATTGGAGAACACATTAAGGCAACAAGGTAATGCACTATTAGTAGAAGATGAGTATTGTCAAATATATAAAATTGCTTATCTTAAAATTAAAGATATTAAAGGTATTACTGAAAATAATTTAGAAGAGTTGTTTAATAAAGTTTCGACTTTTAGTATTAACGGAGGATTTTCCTCAGGTGGACTTTATAATTATTTAAATTGTGGAAATACTACTTTAGATGAAAATTGTAAAAGAATATGCTTGTTTGATTTTGACAATGAAGGATATTCCAAATATGAAAAATTAATGTCATTGAAGAAAAATAATCAAAAGCTTTACTTAGAACAGCATAATGAACTTAATACAGGTTTATGCTTAAAACATGTCGATTGTAATAGATATGCAATGATGATTCCTATTCTTGATAGACTTAAAGATTTTGTATCAACATCTACAAGTTCGGATTGTTTTATTGAAATAGAAACATTGATAGATTCTGAATATTTAAAAAATAATAATAAAGCAAATCAAAGAAGTCCTATTTTACAATTTTATAAACTAAAAGACAAACATAAATGTGACTTTTGGAAGGATTTATTAAGTGCGGATAAGTCTATTTTTAACGATTTCAAACCCCTCTTTAAAACTGTTGAAACAATTTTTAACTCTTAAATCATTTTGGCACTACGGCGTGTGCTTGTCTTGATACAAGTGGTGTCGCTTCGCTCCACCAGACAAGCACACGCCTAAATACAAACAAAATGTAAAATTGAATATAAATAGAACTAAACTAAAAGAAATAAGTTGAACTAATAACAAAGTGTTTGTTAAAAAATAACTTTTTTAACACGCTGGAACAAAATAGCAAGAACTGACAAAGAGATGTCGCAAGGCGCAAGGCTTATCCGTTGCGACATTCTCTTCTTTGTTGTCAGTTCTTGCTTCTTTTTTACTCCTTTCGCTTTTGTAGCGAAGTTGTAGCATTGTTTTCGTAGGAGTAAACGGAAGTAAAATATTGCTTAAATCTTTTACTTTTTAGACTAGGTTTTTTTAATCTAGTCTTTTTTTAATATTTTCATACAATATTTTTCTTCTTTTTCTTTTACTCCTACATTAAGAGTTTTAGTTTAAAAATTCAAAGTTAGACTATGCTTTTCTTCGCTTTGCCAAAAGGCGAAAAGGAGAAAAAGTTATGAAAGAAACAAAAAAACAAATTAGAATATTAGGTGACAACACAGTTATCACATTGGATAACATTGAAAAGTTATCTAAATGTTTAGCATTAAGTGCAGTAAAAGGCTTTAAAAAGTATTCATTTTACTTTATTCAAAAAGTAGAACAACTACACAAACAACTTCAATATGATATTTGCTATCATAAACCACTTGAAAACTATTCTAACGCATACGATTTAGTGCAAGAGGCAAGTTTGTTTCTATGCAGTTACATTGGGAATAAACTGGGAGATATTTGCATAACTTCTAAATCAAGATTTGGAGTTGTTGACACAATCAAAACTGCTTGTTTAAGAAAATTACAAGTGTATTTAAGAAAAGAATTGAAGTATGAAAACAATACTGCTAATGAAGAAGAATATTTTGAAATTGCAATAGAAAAACCAATTTTTAAAGAAAAACAAGATTATTCAAAGGTTAAACAAATTGCAAAACAATTAGTTAAAAGCAAACTTGAAGCACAAATATTTCAATACTTTTTTGATGGTGTAACACCAAAACTAGTTGCTGAATTCCTTCAAATTAGCACTGACAAAGTTTACAAACGCAGAAGAAAATTTAAAGATAGATACAAAATGTATATTGCTTAATATTTTTCTATCCATACCTGAAATTTGGTATGGATATTTTTTGATACAAAATATATACGAAAAATATATATTCTGGATATATAAATGATAAAAAGTTGAAACATAAACTATATAAATGTGATTGATAATGTGGTGGTGTTGTTCATAACCTCTATGATACTTTGTTTGTGTTAACTCCGTACAAGTAATTTTAAGTACGATTAACTTTTGTTTAAATAAAGTACAGATATAGTACGGGTAAATGCTAAGTTAGTTCATGGTGTTCTTTTTAGTTATGTGCTAACTTTTCAATGTATGGAGAAATACAATAATGTGATTAATTAAGACAACGCTGGAAATGACAAGCCGAGTATTTGGTTAGTATGGTTGCGAAATTAAAAGCACAAAGTTCCCCTTAGGATTTGTATAAGGCAGAGGTTGCATTTTATTGGCGTAGTTAAAGATTACATATCTTTTTCTATGTCTTTTTTAATTCCAAATTTTTTAAGAAAGGAGGAATAACCAATGAAAGAAAATCAAAACAATGTAACCTTAATAAACCTAGAAATTTTAGATATAGAATTTTACAAAACTATCTATCAGAGAATTTTGAGTTTAAAAATGCAAAATCAAAAAGGAGGAAATTAATATGGCTTATGGCGAAACAAAAGTGTATTGCGATGGAAGTCATTACATTGCAATACCTAAAACAACTCAAAGTTGGAAGAAAAGAAAAAACTTTAAATCTAAATCAATTAAAGAAGTAGAACAAAAGCAAACATTTGAAAAAGTGTATGCAGAGAACAAAAACAAACCTAAAAAGGAAAAAGTTGAAAATATTGAAAAAGAACTTAAAGAACATTTTAAAAATGAAGAAAACTTAAAACAGTTTGTTCAAGAAAATTTAGAACGAAAGAAAAGAAATTTAATTGAGAAAAGAAAAAGACTGTATAGAAAAGCATATTTACAAAAATGGTCTTACTTTTGCACATTTACTTACGATGATAAAAAACTAAACGAAAACGAGTTTAGAAAAAAGTTAAGTGAGTGTTTTAAAAAGTTAAGTTATAGAAAAGGCTGGAAATATATTGGCGTTTGGGAACGCAGTCCTAAAAACAATAGACTTCATTTCCACGGTATATTTTACACTCCAATAATGGTTGGTGAACTTTTTGAACAAAAAGACTATTCAACAATAAATCATCAAATGCAAATAACTTATCAAAACACTTACTTTTTAGAAAGGTTCGGCAGAAACGATTTTGAAGAAATAATTCCACATAACTTGTCTAGTTCAATTAGATATATAACTAAATATATTGAAAAGAGTAGCGAAAAAATTGTGTATTCTAAAAACCTGCCAACATATTTCATTTCAGACATTATGGATGAAGATATCGTTTGCGCCATAGGAGTTGAAGACAGAAAACTATTGCTTTTTGACAATTTCAAATGTTGGGATAAGGGTTGCTTAATTGGAGAAGTTAGCTCAGAAGTGATTGAACAAATGAGAAAAAGTAATTAAATTATCTTTCGCCTTTTGTAAGCGTAAACGAAAACTCTTTTTAGTAAAGGGTAAAGTGTATTGCTTTTTTGCAACCCTTGACTAAAAATTTAAAACACAAAAAATGAATATATATTTAACCATTTTCGTTTTTACGCTTGGCGTCGAAAGACAAAAACCAAACATATAAAAGGAGGTAAAGTAAAATGAAAACAGCAGTAATATATGCAAGGTATTCAAGCGATAATCAAACAGAACAATCTATTGAAGGTCAACTTCGTGTTTGTGAACAATTTGCTAAAAACAACGATATATTAATTTTAAAAACTTACATAGATAGAGCAATGACAGGCACAAATGATAATAGACCAGACTTTCAACAAATGATTAAAGATAGCAATAAAAAACAATGGGATTATGTAATTGTATATAAATTAGATAGATTTAGTAGAAACAAATATGAAACAACTATTCATAAACATACTTTAAGTAATAATGGAGTAAAAGTTGTATCAGCGATGGAAAATATACCAGATACTCCTGAAGGAATAATACTTGAAAGTTTGCTAGAAGGTATGAATCAATATTATTCTGCTGAATTATCACAAAAAGTTCATCGTGGCTTAAACGAAAGTTATATTAAAGGAAACTTTACTGGTGGGCATCAAATTTATGGATATAATGTTGTGGATAAAAAGAATGTTATAAATGATGATGAAGCATCAGTTGTTAGAGAGATATTCACAAAATTTGCACAAGGATATACAGGCGTTGACATTGCGAAGAATCTACAAACTCGTGGAATTAGAACAAAGAAAGGGAAATATATTACCGATAAAGCGATTTATAAGATAATACAAAACACTAAATATGTAGGAAAAGTTAAACATGGAGAAACTGTTTACACGAATATCTATCCAGCAATCATTGATGAACAAACTTGGCAAAAAGTCCAAAATATTAGGAATGCATATAAACACGCGCATTGTAGAAAGCAAGATAAATATAATTATATCTTATCTGGCAAACTTATTTGTGGATATTGTAAACATAAGATGATTGGTGAATCTGGTAAAGAAATCAATAAAGTTATAAAATATAGATATTACTCTTGCTTGACTAAAAGAAGACGCAAAAAAGAAAAATGCGAACTTGAAATAATAAAAAAAGAACAACTTGAAAAAGAAGTTATGGATATAACTTGGAAGTTTTATCAAATGACAACAGTCTAAAAACCATTGCAAAAAGTATATTAAATTATCACGAAAAAGTTTCAAGAGCAGAGTCAAACTTAAAATCTCTTGAAATGCAACGAGCATCATACTTGAAAGCCTCTCAAAATTTAATAACCGCAATAGAACAAGGAATTATTACTGAACAAACAAAAATTAGACTAAAAGAACTTGAAGCACAAATATCTCAACTTGATTTTGATATTGAACAAGAAAAACAAAGGAATTATACCTATCTTACCGAAGAACTTATTATAAAATACTTTAAAGGAATAATATGTGGTGATATTGAAAATGTAGAGATACAAAAAAGTATAGTAAAAACTTTTATAAGAGAGATAATTGTATTCAATGATGAAATCATTATAGTTTACAACTTTACTGAACCGTTACCTTCAAAAAGTATTATTCCTGACAACATTGCTGAATTAGAACAAAAAGCAATAGATAAATTAGAACTTTTAACTGAAAATGATGTCAACAAAGGTACTGACTTATCATTCTTCTGTTCAAATCAGTATTTTGCAATTAAATCAAAACGAAATAAAAAGCATAGAGAAATCAAAACTCTATGCTTTTTATTTGATTAATATTTAGACAATTTTAAATCTTTGGAATAGTTTAAATCTATAAAAACGTATCAAAGAACATTTGATAGGTTAAAAGAATCGGTGGATAAATATAGACAACTAATACTATCACTAAAAAATGCATATAAGGTGAGATTTATAAAAATCATAACCAAATTTCGTAAGAAAACTTCCATTCAGTTGTTGCATTTAAATAAGCAATGGCCATTGCAATGCCGACATTTGTTAAATTCATACTTGATAGAATAGAATTGTTCCACCATTCTGAAAATATTAAAAGTTTCTTATGACCTTCTTGTATGGTTTTTACAAATTCATCTTTTGAAATATTATTATTTAAATATTTATAAAAAACAGTTAAATCCTCTGGGGAAATATTATTTTTTATCTTGTTAAAAATTCGTTTATCAATTAATAATATATGTTCATTATCATTTTTGGTTTTAAAAGGAATGTTATATTTTTGCATTAAAAGAGATAACTCTTGTGGCACATCAAAATCTGGTATTCCTTTATTAATAAATTCATAATATTCTGAAAAAATAAAATCAATAATATTTGAATTTATTTTAATTGAAGATATTCTAACGCATTTAGTATACTCCAAATGCAAAAATGTAGATTGTTTAATATCTCCCATAACATCAGAAAACATATCGATGAAAGATTCATACATATCTATTAAAGAATTAATATTTTTAGCATATAGATGTATTTCTTTAAAAACATATATTAAACTTAATATTTCAAAGTGTATTGGTAATAGTTTTGAAACATTATTTACAGCTTCATCAATTGATAATTCAACCATGGAGGAAGGTTCGGTTTTCAACCTTAAAGAAATTAATTCAGCCAAAGTTTTGATTTCATCTTTATTATTACTTTTTATAGTAGATTTTTGTACGTCTTTTAAAAAATAAATGAAATTAGGGTCTTCTAACAATTTGTTTATTTTTTCTGATTGTATTGTCTGATCTCTTAAAATAATTCTTAATTCATCAACTAAAAAATTCACTTTTTCCATAGCTTTTTGCGAAGCTTTTTCAATTATCAATGGTTCTCTATTTAATAAGCAAAGCATACAAGCATTAAGCAAATCATCTTTAGATGAAGTATTGTTAATTTGGACATATTGATTGACTGATTTATTTTCCATACATAATAATGTATTCACTTCATGAGTTATATTATTACTATTTTCCGTTTTATTTATACTTTGGTCATTGTTATCGCCTTTTATCTTTTGTTCAACGTTATTTTTCATACTTAAAATCCTCAATTTGTTGTTTATTATTGTTGCCTTTTATCTTTTGTTTTATTTTTATACTGAAAGTTTTGGTAAAAAATCCTCCGATGAAGCCTAAAATTGCACTAAATACTCCAATAATTAAATCTATTAACCACTCTGCCATAAAAATCTCCTTTTTATACTTTGTATTATAACATATTTTAAGTTGTTTGTATATACTTGATAAAAAAATAACAAAAATTTCTTTTTAATATGTTTCATTGATTGTTTTTAATGAGTATAGACTGCATTTTACCAATAGATTCAAAAAACTGCCATTAGTTTCGACAAAGGCTTTTAAATAATGGAAAAGCAGAAAAAATATTTTCTATAAATTTTTTTAGTTTATAAACATACCTAAGTTTATAATTCTTTAATTAAATTATAAACCTTGATTTTAAAAATAAAAAACGTACCAAAGAGTATTTAGTACGTTAAAAGAATTAATGGCGGGAAGACCGACATCCAATCCTAACATTAGAATATATATTGGAATTGTGTGGATTAAATTAAAGATACAATTAACCAATCATTAAACGAAGTTTACTAATTTCATTTTTTGTCAATAATATTTCCTTATCATTATTTAATGTGATCAAATTTGTAAACTTACTATCTTCATGATAAATATATTTTAAAATAAAGTATATAAATTCTATGGGATACATAATTGTAGAAACAGGAATTCTAAAATCATTTTTTTCTATTCCAATATGTAAATGGCATTTTGTATGAACAATTTCCTTGTGGTCATCTGGTTCATAATCTATTCTTATATATTTTGAATATTGAACATTTTTGACTGCTTCATTATCTACATATGGTAGATATGTTAGACGGCTAAATATTATTTGATTTTCATCATTAAACATATAATCAAAATGTAAAATTGAAAAATCAGTAAATATTATAAAATACTCGTCATTATCTAAAATCTTATTAAAAACTTCATCGTAATTCCGTCTTTTAATATGATTTATAGAATTTCCAATTCTATTATTATGAATTATTTTATTATTAACAATATCAATATATGCTGAACTACCCTTGTTGCACATAATCCATTCTAGTTCTTTTTTGATTTTATTAAAATCATTCATCTGTTTTCTCTCCGAATAGATTCTCTATAAAACCAATTAATCCTTCAACATCGCTTTGACCTGTTTGAGACAATAACAATTCTTTTATTAATTCAGGATTATCTCTCAATTCTTTAAAATTTTCAAGAACTTTTGCGAAACTTGTTGCCGTTTTACTTTCTTTTCTAGCTATCGTTTTTAAATTATTTAATTCTGTTTTAGTTGGATACTTAAAAGATAATTTAAAATTATTTTGTTTTACTAATTCATACTCATCGATATATTTTTGAATTGCATCATTCCCTGATATATATACTTTAAATTTACTTCGTGTCATAGCTGTAAAGATTCTATTTCTTGCAAATGAATAGATGTTATTCATCTTATGTGCATTGAGAATAAAAACTATGTTTGCTTCATTTCCTTTTGCTCTAAAAATGGTCGTAAATGGAATACTATTAGGAATTCGAAATTTAATTGCATTATCTCTATTAACAATATTTACATTAGCTAAATAATCATTTATACTTTCTTGAAATTCAAATAATTTATAAAATTCATTTTTAAATAAAAGATAATCATCATTAACCGAGATTGAGTTTAAATCAATAATTAAAATATCTTCTGGTTTTATATCTTCAGTCGTGATCAACTTAAAAATTTCATTGCAAACATTTTCATATTGTTCAATATCATTATTATAAATTGAAAATTCTATAGGATTTTCGAATTGTTCAAAATTTTGTTTTCTTCTAACTAATGTTACATCTTTGCCATAATCTAATTGTCCAGACTCAACTTCATAGCCAATACTTTCCCATGTAGATAGGTCTTGTATCATATTTGCCCATTTGGTTTTACCATTTTCAATATTATATACTCCCAACCCTAGTGCGTGTGCTGTAATTAAAATTTGATTAGGAGTTCTATAACAAATCTTTAAGTTGACATCATTACATGGTTCATCTCCAAAAATTTCTTTTTTTGTTGGCATTGACATATCAGAGTCATTTAAAGATTGAAGCTCATCGTAAGCATAGATTATAGTTCCAGTAGGAGTTAAAACACTTTTAGCAAGTCTAAAGAATTCTAAAGGGAAATCTTGTGCTTCGTCAATAAATATTTTATCATAAACTCCAGTATTATTTATCTTTTTCATTTCTTTTAGCAAATCATCGCAGACATAACCAAATTTATTGGTTTGAGAAATAACATCTGCGATTGTTTTCTTTTCAATATTAAAGGTTTTACATAATGATGAATAAAAACCGTCAGCCTTTAAACTACCCCATGAATGTAATATATGAATATTATCAAAATTAGGATCATTAACTTTATCAAAATCTCTATAAAATCGCATAAATAAGTTTTGAATAAATTGTTTTAATGAAACCGTATAAAAAACATAAGCCATTTTTAATTCTGGATGCAAGTAGTGAAGATAAGCCATTTTTTTGACCAATAAAATAGTTTTTCCACTACCTGCTAATCCTCTAACTCTTAAATGAGTATTTGTATCTTCATATACCATATTGAATTGACTTTCATCAAACATACAGAGTTTATTATTTCTTTGTTTTATTAAGTTGCCTAAAGAATTAGGATTAGAAATTTGTCTCTCATCTTTTTTTGTCAGTCCAAAACTTTTTTGAATAATAGCATTTAATTCTGATAGATTTTTTTCACTAAATACACAAGTCGAATTCTCAATTTTATTTACTATTTGTTCAAATTGATCTCTTGTATAATAAATAATAATATTACTATTTTCTTCATATAAGTCAAAAATATCAGAAGAGTCCATTATTACCTTTGTAATAAATCTTTTGTAAGTCTTTTTTTCTTCATTCGTTTCATAATATACATATATACCAGAGTTACAAATCAGTACTGATTTTAGAAAATTTTTGCTATTATCCATTTCAATAATTGGATATCCTAGATATATGCAAATATCTTTATTTACATCTTTTAGTTTATTTTCAAGTTCATCAAAAAATAAATTATCATATTCATTTTTTTTATAATCTCCAAAAATTTTCATAAAACACCTCATTTAAATTATAACATATAATTTTAAATTTTGTATAACTTTACACAAAAAAGAAGAAGTTTTTTCAACTTCTTCTCTTTTTGTTTTATTGATTGTTTTGCAAATGAGTATAAACTGCATTTGCTGATAGGTTTGAAAAGTTGCCATTTGTTTCGGCAAAGGTTTTTAAATCATGAGCAAGAAGAAAAGATATTTTTTCTATCTGCTTTGAGTTTAAATTAACTTTACCTAATTTTAGTCTGTGTGAATTAAAATCAAAAACAGCAGTGTTTTCATCTATATCTTTACAATCAATAAAACTTTGATTGTTATTCGTTTTTCTCATAATTACTTACTAAAAAGCGAATAACACCGAAAAACACTTGGACTATTTAAAGTCCATAATTATTATAACATTTTTCTTATAATATTGCTATATTTTTGACAAAAAAAGACAAGTGGGTATCCCACTTGGTCTAATAAGGGGAAATGACTCAAAAGTGAAACTTTGGCTTTTTAGGGGTGAATCATCAGAAAGGCTTATTATATAAGGCTTCTTCACACCTAAAAAACGATTTTGAGTCTATTTCCTTATCCTGCTT
>CALVIT010000025.1 GCA_944331845.1 uncultured Clostridia bacterium | reverse complement strand
ACTCGACTTTAGTCAAGTGTCTTTTTTGTGAGTTAATAATTATTTACAAGATTTATTTTTTTTTTTTCTTCAAATAAATAATAAGAGTATGAGTAATGTGCAAAGGTCAAGACCCCAGTTGAATATTCCACAGTTAAATAAAACATATAAAACTACTAAATAAATTAAAACTCTACAACTTGAAGTACCACCTAAGTTAAAGTTGCAACCACAGTTTTTGCCACAACCGCCATTACAGTTGTGATTGCAACCATTATTAAAGTTATGATTGCATCCGCAATTGTTATCACCAAACATACAGTTCATCATTTTGTCCTCCTTTGTGCAGAATGTATTTCTGCTGTTTATTTATGTATTTATCTTTAGTTTGTTCCCTACATTGGCATATTATGTCAATATATTACATATTGTTACAAAATTTCTTAAAAAATTCATAAAAATAAATACATAATTACCAAATTTTAACAAAAAATATTGTTGTAAAGGAGTGAGAAATTTTTAGATGTATTTATGTAATAGTCCAATATATTAAAAAACTTATTTGTATAGTTATTGTATATATACAAAAACAAATATCTTATGTCTAAATCTAAAGAAATATGCTATTTTGTCAAAAAAAATGTCAATTTTTGTTATAAAATTCTTATTAATATTATTATTTTGATTGACAAAAAAAATATTATAGTGTAAACTATTGAAAGTTACTAATCATAGCATTTAATTGATGTAAATTTAAGGAGAATAATATGCAAAAAAATAAAACAAACTCTATGATAAAGTTTATTACAACTGCTATATTGACAATTATGTTAATACTTGGTTTCGTTTTGCCAACAAGTATTGTTTTGTCTAATATACAGCGTTATGAGGCTCTTACTGTTAAGGCAGCTTCTTCTGAATTAAAAGTAACAGGTATCAAAAAGTCTTATAATCTCGGCGAAACAATTTCATTGCCAAAGACAACCGATACAGTTATTATTAAAGACCCTAAAGGTAATCAATTAGAACCAAATACTGATTATACTATTGGTAATAATTATACTTTTGAGGCAAAATTCGCAGGCGATTATAGTGTCGAATATAGAAATGGAAATAACACAACAGGCGAAATCTATATTTCTGTTAAAGCAAGTACTCCTTCTTTCAATTTTGACACTACTGACAAGAAATTAATTCCTGCAGAAATCGCTACAAATACTAATGTAGTTTTCCCTAACCCAGAAATTCTCGATGAAGATGGAAATGTTATCGAAGGTGCTGAGGCTACTATTACTATCAAAAAGGCTGGAAGTGCTGATGCTATTTCATTGACACCTGTTGTAGAAGAGGGCAAAGAATATTTGTCATACAACTTTAGTGCTAATGGTGTATATTCTGTAGTTTACTCTTACAATGGACAAGGCTATAACTATATTGATAAGAAGTATACAATTGAAGTTTCTGATGGATATGTTGATGATGTAGATTTAACTTACACATTAGATGGTAGTATGCCAACTTCTATGATTCAAGGTGTCGAAGTAGAATTACCTAAAGCAATAGGTAAGGATAAGAATAACAGCAATGCTACTGTAGATGTTATAACAACAGTACAAGTTGAATATCTTAATAGCAACGGAGAATATCAACCTATAACTGTTACTGACTATAAATTCACTCCAGAATACGCTGGTACTTATAGAATTAAGTATAAAGTAACAGACTTCTACGGCAATAGTTATGAGAAAGTTTATACTCCTATTGAGAATGTTAGAGACTCACAAGCTCCTACAATTAAGATTGTAGACCCTTATACAATAGAAGAGGATGGAACTGTTACTGAAGATACAATAAATGCTTTGGTTGATGCTACTGACAAAATACCTTCAATCGTTGCAACAGGAACAACAGTAACATTGCCTGCAATATTTGCTACAGATAATGTATCTGCATTTAAAGATTTGTCTTTAAGAAGATATATTAAGCAAGGTACAGACCAAATAGCAAATCTTGATGATACAGCTAATGACGATTACGCAAACAACAAGATTAATCAAAATGTAACATATACTTTTGATAAAGAAGGTACTTATACAATTATATATAAGGCATCTGATAAAGCTGCTGGTACTACAAATACAACTGCTGATAGTTTGTATAGTTATACAATGGTTGTTCGTGATGGATTTACTGATACAATAGCACCAACAATTACTGTTAAAAACTTTGCAACTGATGAAAACGGGGCAACATTAGACATAGTTGAACCAGGTCAAACAATTAAAATAATGAAACCTACAGTTGTTGACTATGAAAACCCCGAAGACCCAAGTAATAGGGACACAAATGACACTAGACCAACTTTGAAAGTTTACGCTCAAATTGGTGAAGACACAGAAACAAAAACTGAATTGACATTAAGTGAAGATGGCACATATTATGAGTACACAATTCCAGAAGATGCAAGCGGAGAATTGAAAGTTATCTATATGGCTAAAGACTGCTCAAATAACGAAGGAAATGGTGCTGATAAGAATGGGTTAATAAAAACATTAGATATTCTTAACACAAATGAAACCACTTCACCTACAATTGAGAATGTTCAAGACAGTTTAGGTTCATTCGACCAATACACTACAATTAGTTTGAATGGTGTAGTCAATGGAAGTGGAACAAAGATTAGAGTAAGCGACGACATAGATACTAATGTTCAACTTAAGATTATGGTATCAGTTAATGGAGAAGTCGTTGAAGAAGGTCTTGAGATGACTACTTTATTAACTAAGAGTGCATCTACTGGTTCAATTAGAGAAGTTACATCTGCAGACTTTGTGGCTAACCGTGCTGGAGATTATGTAGTAAATTACATTGCATATGACCACGCAGGAAACTATACTGTACAATCTTCTACATTCACTGTAGTAAGTAAGGCAACACCTGTTTTAATCGTAAATAACTATTCAACAGAGATGGAATTAGGCGAAGCTTATATACCACAAGCTAATGTTTACATTGACGGACAATTAGATGAGAACGCAAATATAAAAACTGAAGTTCAAGGTGATATTAACGCAATTGGTACAGTCAAAGTAACATACACAGCAACAGGTAGCAATGGAGTTAATGCTGAAAGTGTAGTTATCAGTATAACAATTAAAGATACTGTAAAACCAACTATAGTATTAGATGGCGAAATACCTGAATATGTGGACTTGGTTAAAGATAGTGAAGACGCTTCATTGTATGAAGAAGTTGTATTACCAGGATTTACCGCTACAGATAACGGGTCAAAGGTTGATAGAACAAAATACAAAATCACTGTAAAGAACAAGAATGATGTTGAAATCGCTAAAGCAGAGAATGCTAATGGTTTAACATTTAGACCAACTGGCGATGGTAAATACACAGTTGAATATTCTGCAACTGACTACGCAGGAAATACAATAACTCAAACTTACACAATAAATGTCGGTGATGTTCAAAGACCTACATTGACAATTAAGAATGAACCTGTAACTACTGCAAAATTGAAGAATGGTTCATACTCATTAAAAGTTGATGCTTCTTCAAGCAACATTACAATTACTGATAAAGTAAACGGAACTGATAAGGTTCTTGATAATGAAGATTATTTAAGTGTTACTGTAACAAATTCTTCTGGTACAACAATTAATGCTGATGAAGATACAAACTATGTATTCACATTGACAGAAGCAGGAGAGTACACAATCACAATTACAGCAAGTGATGAAGCAGGAAATACTAAGATTGAGACTTACAAACTTGATTTGTCAGCTGAAGATAACGGCGCTTCTACAACTACAGAAGTATTGGGAACAATATTATTAGTAATCGCTATACTTGTATTAATTGGTGTTGTATGGTATTTTGTAAAACCTGCACCAAAAAGCAAGAAAGATAAAAAGAAGACAAACGCAATAAAGACTGATAAAGAAGTTAAGTAAGGTTATAAAAAGACATATTTGTATTGTATAAATATGTCTTTTTTTATGTCATAAATAAAATTGCATTTAATTTGATTGAATAAGTTCTCTAAAAGTGGTATAATAACTAATAGAATACAAATTATCTATAATTTGGGAGAAATTATGCTTGATAAACAAACAAATATTTTATTAAATTATTTCAACGAATCATCACAAGATGGAGCATATAAGGTATTAGAAAAAAATGAAATGATTAATAGTTTCCCTAAAAAATATAAAGTTGATGATGATAGTCTTAAGTCTATGATTGAACACCTTGAAGAGCGAAACTATATCAATGTAAAATACAGTGATGACAAAGTTTATTGCCTTGCAGTTCTACCTAAGGGGCGATTGTTTAAAGAAAAAATGTTAGAACTTAAGAAGGAACAGGCGAAATACAACAAATTAATTATAACGACAATGTCGCTATCTTGTGTTGCAGCATTTGTGGGGGCATTTTGTGCAATGATTCTATACAATATACTTTTTTAGGAGTACTTATGTTAAATAAAAATGAAAAGAAAGTTTTAAAAGTTTTATTATCTTTATGTAAAAATAACAATACTTGTTTAACTTCTCACGAAGAGATTGTAGGGCATTTACAATCAAAAGAGTATTTAACACGCAAAGAAATTGATGATATAATCAATAATTTAGTACTTCAGGGGTATATTGATAATATAATTACAGATAATAAAGGGAAGAAATGCTATTGTGTTACTATACAAAATAAAGGCGAAGGCTTTATTAGGGAAGAGAAGGACAAAAAGAAAGTTTTGTGGCAGAGAATAGGTATTACTATAGCTTTGGCTGTCTTATCTTTTGTGGTAACCATTACTTTGAAAGCAATCTTTTAATGGGGCAGTAAATGGATAAATTTATTTTACAATCTAGTTATAAACCTACAGGAGACCAACCACAGGCTATTGATAAATTAACGGATGGTTTCTTAAGCGGTTTAAAAAGTCAAGTGTTGTTAGGTGTTACAGGAAGCGGTAAAACATTTACTATGGCTAATGTCATCGCTAACTTAAATAGACCTGCACTTGTTATCGCACATAACAAAATACTAGCAGCACAGCTTTGTAATGAGTTTAGAGAATTTTTCCCACAAAACAGAGTTGAATTCTTTGTAAGTTATTACGATTATTATCAACCTGAAGCATATATACCTAGTTCTGATACTTATATAGAGAAAGATATGTCAATCAATGATGAGATTGATAAATTGCGTCATAGTGCTACTTGTTCGCTATTTGAAAGGAACGACACATTAATAGTCGCTTCCGTTTCTTGTATATATGGTTTAGGTAATCCTGAAGTCTATAAGAAAGCAAGACTTTCTCTTCGACCTAATGATATAGTTGATAGAAATGCTATAATGAAAAAATTAGTTGAAATGCGCTACGAAAGAAATGATATAGATTTCAAAAGAGCAACATTTCGTGTTAGGGGCGATGTATTAGATATAATACCACCTAATTCAAGTTCGATAGCATATAGAATTGAATTTTTTGGTGATGAAATAGAGAAGATAAAAGAAATTGATGTAGTCTCAGGTAAAGTAATTTGTGAGTTAAAACACTGTATTTTATTTCCTGCGAGTCATTATGCTGTTGATAGTGAGAGTGCTGAATCAGCACTTAAACAAATAGAATTAGATTGTGCTGATAGAGTCAAATATTTTGAGTCAAAGGGAAAGTTAATAGAAGCACAAAGAATACAAGAAAGAGTCAAATACGATGTTGAAATGATTCGAGAAATGGGGTATTGTAATGGAATAGAAAACTATTCACGATACTTTGATGGTAGAAGTATTGGACAAGCACCATATACATTATTAGACTATTTTCCTAAAAACTTTGTAACATTCATTGATGAAAGTCATATGTCTATTCCTCAAATTAAGGCAATGTACAAGGGAGATTTGGCGAGAAAGACGAGCCTTGTTGAATATGGTTTTAGACTTCCTGCTGCTTATGATAATAGACCGTTAAAATTTGAAGAGTTTGAAGAGAGAATAGGGCAAGTTACATATGTATCAGCGACTCCTGCAAAATACGAGATGTCTCTCAGCGACCAAACTGTGGAACAAATAATTCGACCTACAGGACTTGTTGACCCTACTATAGAAGTTAGGAAAATCGAAGGGCAAATAGATGACTTGATTGGCGAAATTTTCGCTACAACTACTAAAGGCTATAGAGTATTAGTTACTACCTTAACAAAGAAAATGGCAGAAGATTTAACAGCATTTTTGACCGAACATTCAATTAAAGTTAAGTATATGCACTCCGAAATAGATACGCTTGAAAGGGTGGAAATAATAAACGGTCTAAGAAATGGTGATTTTGATGTCCTAGTAGGTATTAACTTGCTAAGAGAGGGTCTTGATATACCTGAAGTTGCTTTGGTTGCTATATTAGATGCAGACAAAGAAGGTTTCTTACGAAGTGAAGGGGCATTAATTCAAACTATCGGTAGGGCAGCAAGGAATAGCGAAGGTAGAGTAATAATGTATGCCGATGTCATAACTGATTCAATGAAATACGCAATACAAGAAACTAATCGTCGTAGAGAAATACAACAAAGATATAATAAAGAAAACAACATTATACCAAAAACAATAATAAAAAATATCTCTAATACTTTACAAATTAGCAAGAAAGCAGAGAACAAGACAAAGAAAAATGTGAAAGATATTGCTGAAGAAATTGAACAATTAAAGGCACTTATGAACTTAGCAAGCAAAAATCTAGATTTTGAACAAGCAATTATATTGAGAGAAAAAATAAGTGAATTAAAGAAACAACTTAAATAGGGGTTAAAATGTTAGAAAGGATATATGTTAAAGGTGCGAAAGAAAACAATTTAAAAAATATTGATGTTGAGATACCGAGAAATAAACTTGTTATATTTACAGGCGTCAGTGGTAGTGGTAAATCTACACTTGCATTTGATACAATTTTTGCTGAAGGACAGAGAAGGTATGTAGAATCTTTGTCTTCTTATGCTAGACAATTTCTTGGTCAAATGCAAAAACCAAATGTTGAAAGAATCGACGGCTTATCTCCAGCGATATCTATAGACCAAAAAACAACTTCACACAATCCAAGGTCTACTGTTGGGACTGTTACTGAGATATATGATTACTTGCGTCTATTATATGCAAGAGTGGGTACTGCATATTGCCCTAAATGTGGGCGTAAAATAGAATCTCAATCTATTGACCAAATCATAGACAAAATCAAAGAAATGGAGTTGGGGACTAAATTTATAGTTTTAGCACCTGTTATTAGGGGACAAAAAGGCACTTTTGCAAAATTAATTGAGAATTATAAAAAAGAAGGTTTTGCAAGAATTGAAATTGATGGTGAAATGTATGAATTAGATGACAACATATCTCTAGAAAAAAACAAGAAGCATAACATTAATTTGGTCATCGATAGATTGATTCTTAAAGAAGATATTGACAAAAGATTGACTGATAGTATAGAGACAGCGCTTGACCAAGCGAATGGTTTGGTTATTATCAAAGCGTATGACAAAGAGTATTTGTACAGCACACAGCACGCTTGTACTCATTGTGGTATCTCTATTGGCGAGATTGCACCAAGATTATTTAGTTTTAACAACCCATTTGGCGCTTGCCCTGAATGTAACGGGTTGGGTGTGAAGATGGAGATTGATAAAAAGAAATTAATTAAAGATGAGAATTTATCAATTAATCAAGGTGTAGTATATGTATCAGGTTGGAATATGGAGCCTCGTTCTATTACTGAAATGTATATGCGTGGGTTAGCAAAAAAATATAACTTTAGCCTTGATACGCCTTTCAAAGATTTACCGGCTACAATACAAGATATTATTTTGTATGGTACAAAAGGGGAAGATGTGGAGTTTACTTACAAAAGAAATAACAAAGAACAAAAATTTGTACATCCATACGAAGGCATAATTAACAATTTAGAGCGAAGATATAGAGAAACAAATAGCGAAAGTGCAAAAAATGATATCGGGCGACTTATGGTGGAACATTTATGTACTGTTTGTCAGGGTAAAAGGTTGAGACCAGAAGCATTGAGTATCAAAATAGCTGATAAAAACATAGTAGAACTTTGTGATATGTCTATTGTTGATATTATCGAATTTTTTGATAAATTAAAACTAAATTCATATCAGTTCTCTATCGCTTCGCCTATTCTTAAGGAAGTACAGGCTAGGCTAAAATTTTTGGTCGATGTTGGACTAGATTATTTGACCTTATCTCGTTCTTCAAGTACTTTAAGTGGTGGAGAATCACAAAGAATTAGATTAGCATCACAAATAGGTAGCGGGTTAACTGGGGTATTGTATATCCTTGATGAACCAAGTATTGGACTCCATCAAAGAGATAATGAGCGATTATTGCTTACCTTAAAGCATTTGAGAGACTTAGGTAATTCAGTCATAGTTGTTGAACACGATGAAGATACCATTAAGGCGGGCGATTATATTGTAGATATAGGCCCTTATGCCGGAGTCAAAGGTGGTGAACTTGTTTATTCTGGCGATGTAGAAGGCTTGATGCAATGTGAGAAATCTATAACAGGGGAATATGTCTCAGGTAGACACAAAATTGAAGTACCTAAAGTTAGAAGACCAGTTGGGGATAAATTCATTGAGATTAAAGGTATTAAACAAAATAATCTAAAAAATATTAATTTAAAGTTACCATTAGGCGTATTTAATGTTGTAACAGGCGTTAGTGGAAGCGGTAAAAGTAGTTTGGTTACAGAGACTTTGTATCCTGCATTGGCAAATCGCTTGAATAATGCTTCACTTGTTGAAGGACTATATGATAAAATTGAAGGATTTGAAAATTGTGATAAGGTCATATTTATCGACCAAGACCCGATAGGTAGAACTCCACGAAGTAACCCAGCGACATATTGTGGTATATTTACACCAATTCGAGAATTATTCGCAAGAACAGTTGATGCAAGCGAGAGAGGCTATAATGCCGGTAGATTTAGTTTTAATGTCAAAGGCGGTCGTTGTGAAGCGTGCTCAGGAGATGGTATAAAAAAGATTGAAATGTTCTTCTTACCAGATATTTATGTACCTTGTGAAGTTTGTAAAGGTAAAAGGTACAATAGAGAAACACTAGAAGTTAAATACAAAGGTAAATCAATCTTTGATGTGCTTGATATGACAGTTGAAGAAGCGTTAGAATTCTTTGACAGCGTGCCACAAATTAAAAACAAAATACAAACTTTGTACGATGTCGGGCTTGGGTATATAAAATTAGGTCAACCTGCTACAACTTTAAGTGGGGGAGAAGCACAAAGGGTAAAATTAGCAACTGAATTAGCAAAAAGAAGTACGGGCAAAACTATTTATATTTTGGATGAACCTACAACAGGTTTATCAATGTACGATGTTGAGAAATTAATCAATATTTTACAGAGATTAGTTAAAGGTGGTAATACTGTAGTTGTTATCGAACATAATCTTGACTTAATAAAGGTAGCTGATTATATAATTGACATTGGCCCTGAAGGTGGCGAGAATGGTGGTAGAATTATAGTAGAAGGTACTCCTGAACAGGTAGCTAAATGTTCAAGCAGTTACACCGGTAAATTTTTGAAACCTTATTTAAACTAATAACAATGTTGTAATAATTTATTTTAAGAAATTGTCAAAAGAATTTTTTATAAATAACTAATTTAATTATTTGTTGTTAAATATAGTCATAATTAATATTAAAATTACCTAAATAATGATTGTATTTATTATATTTTATAAATTTTTGTTGTAGTAAATATTTAATATTTAAACGATTATTAAATAAAAGGCTTTAAATTTAAAATATCAATATAAACATTATTATTTATATATTATAATTCAAAACTAAAATTAAAATGTAAAAGAAAAACTTATGATTTATATCATAAGTTTTTCTTTTATTTTTATTTGTATTACACGCACCATTTAAAAATATTTTGTGAGCATTGCAATTAATTTTGCAAATTTCATTTTATATTTATTAATAGAACTTGAAAGTTTATAAATTTATATATGAGTTTAAGTATATTAACTAATTAGTTTATAAATTATTTTATGTTAATTAAATATTTAGACATCATACCAAGTCTTACCAATATCAATGTTAATTGTTAAAGGTACGTTTAATTGAACAATGTGTTCCATAATATCTTTAAGCATTTTTGATACAATTTCGATTTCTTCTTTTGGACACTCAAACATAAGTTCATCGTGTATTTGAAGTATCATCTTACTCTTTAGTTTCTGTTTTGTAAGTTCTTCATCAATTTTTATCATTGCTATTTTTATTATGTCGCTTTCAGTCCCTTGAAGTGGGGTGTTCATTGCTACTCGTTCTCCAAATTTTTGAACAGTCCTATTTCTAGAGTTAAGTTCAGGAATGAATCTTTTTCTCCCAAACATTGTTGTAACAAAGCCATCTTGTTTTGCTTTCTCTACACATTGAGTCATATACTCTTTAACACCTTGATAGTTGTTAAAATATTTCTCAATATATTGTTTTGCTTCTGCTCTAGACATATTTAATGATTGTGATAACCCATAATCACTTATTCCATATATTATTCCAAAGTTAACGGTTTTAGCAATTCGTCTCATTTGTGGTGTAACATCATTTAAGTTAACATTAAATATTTCACTCGCAGTATAAGAGTGGATGTCGTGTCCTAATTTGAATGCATTCACTAATTTAGGGTCATTGCTATAATGCGCCAATAATCTTAACTCTATTTGACTATAGTCTGCTGACAAAAATAAATTATTTTCATTTTTGCATACAAACATTTTTCTAAGGCTTTTACCTTCTTCATCTTTGGTAGGTATGTTCTGTAAGTTAGGGTTAGTGCTAGACAACCTTCCAGTTGTTGCCATTGTTTGATTAAATTCAGTATGAACAATATCATTCTCATCTAAATGCGGTATCAAACCATCTAGGTAGGTGCCTACTATTTTAGCTATTTTGCGGTATCTCATTATAAGCGATACAATAGGGTGAGCATATTCAAGCTCTTGAAGTACTTCAACATTGGTTGACCTTTTTTTGCCTTTTGGTAAAGGTAATTGTAATTTGTCGAAGAGTATATCTGCTAATTGTTTTGTTGAGTTTATATTAAATTTTTCACCGGCAATATTATAGATTTGTTCAATTATTTCATCCATTTGACTAGTGAATTTATTTGAGAGTTCAACCAAAATTTTTCTGTCGACTTTAATACCTTCTACTTCCATTTTGTATAATATGTCTTCAAGTTTAAGTTCTATATTTTTGTATAGTTCATCTAAATTCATTTCTTTAAGTTTAGGTTCTAGAATATCTTGTGCTTCAAGAATACCAGAGCCCATTGTTTTAATATTTAAACCCAAATAATCAAATGCTTTATCAATTATTTCAAATCTTACCGAAGCATCTACAAGGTATTGTGCTAATGCTACATCAAAACAAGGCATATTTATATCTATACCAAATTTAGCGAAATAATGCTTTTGTTTTTTGTATTTAAAATAACATTTTGAAATATTTGGATTCTCAATATAAGGCATTAATTTTAACAAAAATTGTTTTGTATTTTCGCCAATTTTCTCAGTAATAAAATAAAAGTTTTCATTGGTATCAAATGCAAAATGAAAAGAATCATAGTACTTCTCATAATGGCAACAAAATCTTTTTGGAGTAGGGTGAGATTGCAATATTTTATCTAATTCATCTATAGTTGTAATTTCGCAGTTTTCACATACCTTAAGATTTGTTGGTTGATTAATGCTATCTTTTGATTTAAAAATATCTCTTTTTAACAAAGTAGTGAACTCATTTTCAGCAAATTTTGCTTTAACATCATCGTTAAAAGGGAATTCATATTTCAAGTCTTCTAGCGAGCATTCAATGTCAGCATTTGTATCAATTGTCGCTAACTTATAACTCAAATATGCAAGTTCTTTGCCATTAACAATTTTATCGTGTTTAGCACCTGTAATACTATCAACATTTTGATAAAGTCCATCCAATGACCCATAATTATGCATATAATCAAGCGCTGTTTTCTCGCCAACACCGATTATACCAGGTATATTATCGCTTGAATCTCCCATCATCGCTTTAAGGTCAATAATTTTTTTAGGTTCAAAACCATAAACAGAACGGAAATGATTCTCGTCAAAGATTTCTGTTTCGCTTATACCTTTTTTGGTTAACCAAACAGTTGTATTGTCATCAATTAGTTGCAGTAAATCTTTATCTCCGGATACGATAACGCTACTAATATTAAATCTCTTTGATATAGTGCCTACTATGTCATCTGCTTCAATTCCATCTTTGATTAATACTTTAATATTCATTAATCTTAGTAAGTCTTGAAGTAGGGGCATTTGTGTAACCAAATCTTCAGGCATAGCATATCGTCCTGCTTTGTATTCAGGGTACAAATTGTGCCTAAAAGTTTTAGCGTGGGCATCAAATGCAACAGCAAAATATTTTGGATTATTTTCTGTTATTAGTTTAACCAAAATATTACAAAAACCAAATATTGCATTTACCACAAGCCCATTTTTATTTTTTAGTGGGGGCATAGCATAATATGCTCTATTAGCAAGTGAATTGCCATCTATAATTATTAAATCCACAATAACCTCTCTAAGAAATTATATCATACTAAGTACAAAAATACAAATAATGTTGCATAACATTTTTAGATATTACAATTTGTAATATATTTTTTGTAAAATATTAAAAAATACTTGATTTTTTTTAAAATATATGATATATTATCTTTACTTGCCGAAGTGGCGGAATTGGCAGACGCACAAGACTCAAAATCTTGCGAGGACAACTTCATGTGGGTTCAAGTCCCACCTTCGGCACCAATACTAAGCAAACCTTAATTTGGTTTGCTTTTTGTATTTATCATTGATACAATCTAATTTAATTTTGAATAGATTTGTAAAAATATTTGATAAATGCAATATAATATGATATAATAACTAATAAGGAGTTTTTTTATGGCTGATATGGAAAATAAAGTAGATGAAGAAATAACTACAGGAAAAGTTATGTTTAGTAAAGACATTATCAAATCTATTGTATCCCTTGCTACTAAAGAAATTAATGGCGTTGCATCAATGAGTAAATCTTCCAAAAATCCCTTGGTAAGATTAGTTAAGGGGAAATGTGATAATGGTGTCAAGGTTACTTCTAGCGGGGGAGAAGTAGTTGTAGATGTGTATATTAATATTTTCTCTGATGCAAATGTTAAAGACATCGCTTGGAGAATACAAGAAAATATTAAGACAAGTGTACAAAGTATGATGAATGTTAAAGTGAAAGCAGTTAACATTAATGTTATTGAAGTAGACTTTTCGAACTTGGAGAGAGAATAATGACAAGACACGAATGTAGAAGCGTAGTTATGAAACTTGTTTTCTCTTCGATGGACAATTCAAATTTTGATTATCAAGCGACTTTGAATGAAATCGTCGAAGATTGTAAAATAAGCAATGAAGACATTGAATTTATTAAATTATTATATGATTCTATAAAGAATAATGAAGAAGACTTAATCAATAAAATTACTTCAAATCTACAAGGGTATGAATGGAAAAGAGTATATAAGGTAGATAAATGTTTGTTAATGATGGCATTAGCAGAAATTACTATACTAAATACTCCTTATAAAATTGTTTTGAATGAAATTATCGAATTAGCGAAAGAATATTCGACCGAAAAAAGTCCTAAGTTCATAAATGGAATTTTGTCTAAGTTTGTAGGTGATTAATGAATGATGAACAAAATTTTATAACAGTTTCTCAGTTGGGAAATTACATAAAAAATATTTTTGATAATGAAGAGATGTTGCATAACATCTCAATTTTTGGTGAAATTTCAGCATATAAATTATACAGGGGAGATACTGCATATTTTACAATCAAAGATGAAAATGCAATGATTGATTGTGTAATGTTTGGGGTTAATAGACTTAACTTTCAACCGCAAGTAGGTGAGAGTGTTATTGTTAAGGGGTCTCCAAATTATTATGTTAAAGGTGGTAAACTCAATTTTAATGTCAGGAATATGGTCGCTTATGGTAAGGGGGCATTGTATTTAAAGTTCTTGCAATTAAAAGAGAAATTGGAGAAAGAAGGGCTATTTGCACCTGAGCACAAAAAGATTGTTCCAAATAATGCAATTAATATTGGTGTCGCAACAAGTTTGCAAGGCGCAGTACTTCAAGATATCAAAAATGTTGCATATAGAAGAAATGCAGGAGTTAACCTTTTTGTGTATGGTTGTACTGTACAAGGGGCTAAAGCGGATGAGACTATAATTAAAGCAGTTCAAGAATTAGATAAATTAAACCTAGATGTTATAATAGTCGCTAGAGGTGGGGGAAGTAGTGAAGATTTAGATTGTTTCAATTCGGAGAAATTAGCAAGGGTTATTTATGATTGTAAAACACCTATTGTATCGGCAGTAGGGCACGAAACAGATTTTACAATAATAGATTTTGTCGCTGACAGAAGAGCCCCAACACCTTCTGCAGCCGCTGAAATTGTCGTTGCAAATGTAGAAGAACAAAAGAAATTATTATATAAATTATTGACTAGAATTCAAGTAGCTATTGATAGAGAGTGTCAAGAAGGCAGAAGAAAGGCGGAGAACTTTATTCAAAGAATAAATCTAAAAATATCAAATTATATTGACAATGCAAGTCAAAACCTAAAGTTGTCTATCCAACAACTAGATAGGTACGAGAATGAATTATTGTTAAAAATGACAAATAAGTATACATTATTATGTCAAGCCTTAGAGAAACTAAATCCTTTATCTATAATGTCAAGGGGGTTTGCACTGATTGAGAATGAGAATAATCAAGTTTGCTCAAAAATTGCGGATTTTGTAGAAGGACAAAATATTAATGTCAATTTGATTGATGGTAAGTTAAAAGCGGAAGTAATAGAAATTAAGAAGGGGAAAAGAAAATGAAATTTGAAGAATTAATTAAAAAGATTGAAGATGCTACCAACAAGATTGAGAGCGGTAAGGTATCATTGGATGAGTCTATACAACTTTATGAACAGGCGATGAAAGATTGTAAAGAATGCTATGACATATTAAATACTGCTAAAGGTAAAATAGAAATTTTGAATAAAGAGTTCAAAGATGACTCAAATAAAGAAGAAAATAATTCTAATGATGAAGTAAGTGAATAAAGGTTCTTTCATTTATTATATAAATAAAAAAGGCAAATTACTTATAATAGTATTTGCCTTTTTTATAATTAAATTAGGTTATATTATGTTAATCATATGATATAAATATATTCATATCTTTATATTATTTTATCAACAATATTATAATGTTTTATCATCTTTTAATCTTGATTCTTTTTTGCCATACAAAGCGTTATAGTCTATTTCTTCTTCTTTGTTGTGTTCCATTAATTTATTTTCTAAATAATCAAATAAAGAATTAATTTTTCTAATACATTTAGTCTTGAAACTGCCAAAATAAATTGATGAGTTGTTGTTAGATTCGTTCTCTATCAAATCATTATAACTACAATATTTGTTGCTATTAGATTGTTTTTTACATACAATTCTTTTTGCTCGTTTAGCATTTTGACCATCATAATAATCATATTTTTGTTGCAATTTATCAAAAAATTCTTTTGTTTTATTATAAGTTTCATCTATACTATCACTTTGTGGGGTAGTGCTTTGCGCTTCATAGGTATTAGATTTATCGTCAGTGTTTGCTAGGATGGTGCCATCGCTATCAACTTTCTCATTCTTTTTGTATAAATTAACTATCTTATTTTTGAATGATTTTAACATATTTGAAATTTTTGTAACAAATGATTGTTTTTTTGTTGTGATAGTGTCTTCACAATTTGTGTCTATGGTTGACTCTTCTTGAACTTCATTTAAGTTTTCGCTAGTATTAGTTTCATTTATTTGATTTTCGTTTAAAGTTACGCTCGTATTAATTACATTATCGCTTTGTTTTATTTCTGCATTTTTATTAACTTCATTAGTGCTTATGTGATTATTAGTGTCGGTATTAATTTCATTAGCATTAACGCTATTGTTAGTTTTATTTGACTCATTTTTATTATTCTCTTTGCGTTGTTTAAACATTTCAACTACTTCATTGGATGAGCCATTTTGTACAGCAACTTCTTTTTTAGCTTGTGCTTGAAATAAACTAGGAAATTTTTGTATGAATTTTTGTTGTAAAGAATACAATTTGTCATCAATTTTATCGACATACGCATTTTTTTTTATTGCTTTATTATTTGCTAAAAACTCATTATAAGAAATATATGTCATTGTATCATCACTTTGTGTGGGAAATTTGTATGACAAACTTTTGAAATATAACAAGTTATTAATATTGCTTTTTTTGTAAATTGGTTTAGAAAATTTTAAATAGATGTTCATATGCACTCCTTTTATTCTTTGTAATAATTTGTTTCATTATATAGATTATTTAGATATTTAACTTTGTTGTCTAAATCTTCTTTGCAGTAATTGGCATTAGGTATTGATAGATTTAGGGTAGGGGATATTGGTTCAAGTTTTTGTACCACTTCTTGATTTGATTTAATTTTATCATAGTTTTGAAGATAAAATGTTTCGTATTGTTTTGATATTAATAAGTAATTCGCTATATTTTGTTTAACAATGTTTTGAAGGATAATAAATGTTTGAATATTGTTATTGATTGTTCGATATTCATTATTTATCATAAGGCGGTAGTACTTGTTACTTTTTTGTGAGTATGATTTGCTATAATTTTCGACAAGATTATCAAATTGTTGTTTTTGAATTGTTATGCATCTTTGATATAATTTGTTAATTATGTAGACTTGGTCGATAATTTTTTTTCTCATTTCAGTTAAATTAATTTTTTGTAAAGTAGCAATACTTATAAAAGTTTTTTTGTCGCATTTATCTAGTGGATAAATATTATAATCTAGTATCTTAATTTGTTCTAATAATGGACTCTCAATCTTAACACTTATCATAGCAACCTCATTTTGTGATATTATAGCATTTTTAATGAATTTTGTCAATATCTAATTAGCAAAAAGTATCATTGTATATTATATGATTTGTGTAATATAAAAATGAATTTAAATTATATTCTATAGTTTATTTACTCATAATTTATGTATCAAATTATAGGTAAATTTAGCAAATTATGTCAAAATTTGTTTTATATTTTTATACAATTTGATATAATTTTACAAAGGACAAGAGATGATAAGAATTTTTGCAAGGAGGCCATTAGTATTTATTGCTCTAGCGCTGTGTTTAGGTGCTTTTGTAATGGTAAAATGTCTAGAGAGTAATTCTATTATAGCATTTTGCGTTTTGTTATTAATATTGACTGCTATAGCAATTTTTGCATTTATAATATTTAGCATAAAATCTAATAATAGATTTATTCATTTTGTGTCGATAAATAGATTTATAATACTAGGGTGCTTAATTATGTATGTAGTAGGGGGATTATTTACATACAATAAGATAAATTTTTATACAACTAATATTGAAGAAGCTGATTATACAATAACAGGTATTGTCAAAGAATGCGATGAATTCTATTCAACTCAATACATTTATTTAAGAAATGTTGTCATTGTAAGTGAAGGCGAACAAGAGAATTTGAAAGGTGTTGTCTGCTTATCATTCTCATCGAACTCAGTAGAATTAGAGCAAGTTGATATTGGAGATAAAATTTCATTTGAAGGAAGTATAGAGTCTAACTTGCCTATTAAAAATGGGGGATTAGACTATTATTCAATCAAAGACAATGTAAGATACAATGCTGAATACATACAAAATTTTAAAATAATTGAAAAAGATTTAATTAATATCAATGATAGAGTTAGGTTTACAGTACTAGATACCTTATTAAATGAGATGCCTTCACAAATCGCTTATCTATCATATTCTATACTATTTGGAGATTCATCATATCTAAGTGATTTTACGAATGAGTCATTCAAAATTAGTGGTGTCGCACACATAGTCGCAGTTAGTGGTATGAATGTCGTAATTATTGTTTCACTACTTTTATTTTTGATGAGATTTATTAAATCAAGGAAGTTGCTTAAATTTTTAATAATCACATTTATTTTAATAGCATATTGCTATATGTGCGATTTTACACCTAGTGTAGTCAGGGCAACGATTATGGCATTAGTTGTGTTGTCAGCAAAATTTATTGGCCGACAGGGCGATATCTTGTCATCTTTGGGGCTATCTTGCATAATAATTTGTATTATTTGGCCTTTGTCCATATTTGATGTCGGGTTCTTAATGAGTTTTGCAAGTGTGTTAGGTATTGTGATGTTCTTTGGCGGTATTAATTATTTATTAAATAAAAAATGTAAAATACCAAATTTTCTGTCTTCATCTATAGCGGTAACAGTGTCAGCACAAATAGGTATTTATCCTATTATGGCATCTTATTTCAATAGTTTCTCACTATATTCTATTCCAGCAAATATTGTCATTGTTCCAATCTTCTCATTAGCGTATGTTCTATTGTTTGCAACTGTTATCATAAGTCTAATTCTACCATTTTTATCATTTTTATTGTTTTTACCATCAGTGGTAATGAGTTTTGTAAATTGGTTTCCTAGCGTATTTGTTAATTTGCCTTTTGCTAATCTCTATGTATTTGAATTAGGTGTATTCTCTATCATTTATTATGCTTGCCTTATATTTATCTCAAGTTTTGTATTCATTCAAAATAAGGTTAAAATACCTATAAATATTTTATTAATTTTATCTATGTTAACTTATTTTGTGTTAGATTTACTCCCTAAAAAATACAAAAGTGATAATGCTAGTGTATTTGACACTTATTCGCCTTCAGTATTAGTTACTACAATTGATAACAATAAATTCTTAGTAGGGGTAGGCAATAAGTATGATACAAATTCATTGACTGAGGCAATACAAAGGGCAAGAATTTATAACTTAAATGCTGTATTCATAATCAATAATTCAGTTGATGCTTACAAGCAACGCACAAATATTGAAGCGCTATTAGAAGTTTGCAAAATTGACAAATTATATGTAACCGACAATATGAGTGAATCATTTACAACGATGAATGGTGTCAGCGTACAAACTATACCTAACAATGATTGTATAACTATTAACGAGTCGAATATTTATCCTTTGTATGTACAGAATGACTTAGTCGCATTATTATTTGATTTAGACAATAAAGATTATGCTTTCATATTAGACATAAACAATTCTCAATCTTATTATGTGAGAAGTATGATAAATTCTGATGTTAATATTTTTTGTTTTGATATAGATGATTATAGATTTTTTGAGAATTATCCAAAATTACAATAATTTAATTTTAAAGCATTGATAATATCTCAAAAATATGTTATACTAAAAACAAGGTGAAATATGCAATTTGTCGAACTTAAACAAACATTAAAAAAACAAATAGATAATGTATACCTAATAAGTGGGGAAGATAGATTTTTACAAGACAAAAGCATTGAGTTAATTAAGAATTTTGCAGTTGATAATTTTGTTGATATGAATGAATCTATATACAATGATGAGAATTTGAATGTGCAACAAATGATAGAAGAGGCACAAACATTGCCATTTATGAGTAAATATAGGTTCATCTTAATGAGAGATTGTTTTAGTAAAATAGTCGATAAAGATAAGAAAATGATTATTGATTATCTAAAATCGCCAGTTAAGACAACTGTTTTTGTTATGTGCGTTGATGAAAAAAATGATTTCATAAATAAGGTAGAAAGCAAGGCCACAAAAATAGATTGTAAATTTCTAGACGAGAAAACATTAAATGTAATAGTGCCTTCAATGATAAAACAAGAAGGCAAACAAATAACTACTAACGCTTTGTCAAAGTTGATTGAGTACTGTGCGTATGATTTAGGAAGAATACAAAATGAAATACAGAAGTTGTCATCTTATTGTACTGATGACATTATAAAGCCTGAAGATGTAGAGAATAATGTAGCCAAAACAATTGATTATGAGACATATTTATTAGCAAATGCTATTTGTGAGAAAGACACATCAAAAGCATTAAAACTATACAAACAAATTATGCAACAGAAGGGCAGTACACAATATGTATTAGGCATATTAGGTAATTTTATGAGAAGGTATTTTTATTTACACGCAACAAAAGACAATAAGGAGTTATGCCTTACAAATTTTAAAATACCCGACTACACATATAGAATGTTATATAACAAAAGTAGTTCGCTCAAAAAAGCGGAACTAATGAATTCAATAGACAAAATACTTGAAGCCGATTATGAAATTAAGGCAGGGCGACAAACTGATGAGAATGCTTTATATAACTTAATTATTTATTTGACTACAAAATTGTAATTTCATAAACAATGATAACTTAGATATTAAGATATTATAAACAAAATATT
>CALVIT010000024.1 GCA_944331845.1 uncultured Clostridia bacterium | reverse complement strand
ACATAGGAGGACTTTTTGTGCAAAGCCTTCAGCTCTTTAGTACCCCCAGCACTGCTGGGGGTTTATTTTCCCAATAATAAAAAAACTTCTAATATAATTCTTGTAATTTAAGAATATATTAGAAGTTTAAAATTTATTGAAATTCATTAATAAAATTAATTTATTTATAAAATATGTAATGAATTTAACAATGTTTAGTATCTGTATTATAATTATTTACTTATAATATTAATCTCGTTGTATTAATAATGTTGTTATAGTTAAGCCTATGATAAGTATTATCGCAATAACTGATATGATTGTGAATGCGATGGCTAGTCTTTTTTGAGACTTAATATCTGTATTAATTGAGATGCAACTCAATATTAATGATATCACACCAGCGACGACTCCTGGTATAGTAAAGTACCCAATAATTACTATAAGACCAAATACTACACCAACTTTGCCCAAACCTTGCACATTGTCAACTATGATATTTATACAATACCACAAACAAATGCCTAATAGTATTAAAGTTATCACAATAAATACTGTAGTGGCAATCAATAGTTTCTTTTTATTCTTCGTTTTTTTATTCAAAATATTGACAGCATTATCATTGTTTTGTATATCTTTTTCAGTGTTAGTAGGGCTTTCGATGGTGGTATTTGTGCTAGTAAGATTATCTTGTAAAGTATTAGAAGTATTAGATACTTTGTCATCTAAGTTGTTATTATTTTTAATTAAATTATCATCCATAATATCACCTATAAATTATTCAATTGTTCTTTTATTTTCTTATGCTCTTTTGCAAAGTAGAGTATTAGCATTAGTATTAAAATTATGACAATTAATATTAGGAATATCGCTACGACAACAAATGGACTTAATTCATCAATATTTATGTACTTTGTATCTATGAACCCACATATATAGTTGTTGTTCTCATCTAGGTATTCAATGTATGTTCTCTTATCATTTTTGCTAAATGTGCTAAGGTTAACATAGAATTTCGCATCCTTAGGTAATACGCCGACAGTATTTGAAGAATTTAAACCAGAGTATACTACTATTGACTGGTCAGCATTTAGCGAAGCGTTAGCAGGTTTGAGAGTAATTGCTCCTTCTTCGGTAGCAAGGGTTGTGAGCATCGCTTGCATCACATAATATATTTTGTTTTCATAGGTTATCTCATAAAATTTTCTGCCTTCGCTATCAGCATAATCGCATACATTGCTGTTGACTAAAACTTTCGTAGTTTGTGGTATTGTTAGTAAAGTTAGACTACTTCCATTAGCGCTCTTATCTGCGGTTGGGTATTTGTATAACTTTGTATTGATAGTGAATGTTCTCATCTCTTGATTAATTGGGGTACTAGACATTTTAGTTATTTTGTCATTTTGTATGTAACAAGGTGTTAAATTGTTGTCTAAACTCAATAAAATATATGAATAACTTGGGTAACTATTTATATTAGATAACATTATAATTTGTGTGTTAGCAGGTATGCTTGTTAGTTGTGATACCTTCAATGGATATTTATATACATAAGTTTCTTCTGTGGTTTGATAAATGCTTACACCTTCATTAAGGTTATCTAATGCTAGATAGTCGACTGGGTGTTGAAATCTTGACAAATTATTAACAAAATCACTTGCAAATGTTAGAATTTGATTGTCTAAATTACTATATATAATGTTCCCATTCTCAAAATTTAAAACAAATGTAGTTACTGATAATTCTAGATATTTGACTTCATCTTCACACTTTAGTATTGTACCGTTATCAAGTGCTAAATACGGATGCCCTAGATAGTCAACTGCTATATCAGTTGCTGTGCCTTCGTAAGTGCATAGAATTTGTTTGCTATCACTATTTAATTCAATTAATGCTCCTTGGGATGCAATGAACAAAACTTCTTTCTCAAAATCACAACCTAAAAGTGCATTCTCATTGCTCACTGAACCTAGTTGAGTCAATTCTTCATTAGTTAGCGTATATAGAACGGAGAAGTATTCTTCATTTTGTCCTTTTTTTAGCACTTTGTAACCATTATTATATTGTAAAGCAAAAACATTGTTATTATAATCATTTGTGATTGAAATAATCTTTGTGATACTTGAACCGTCTTCAAATCGAGTATGTTCTTTTGTAAAATTTCCTACACTGTCATATTGGAAGATACCATCGGCGATGCCGTCTATCAAAAATATTGTACCATCTTGTAAGATTGTCAAATCTTTAAGTGATTTGAATGGTATCTCTTTGTCATTCTCTTGTCTTGTTGTTATCATATTGATTTGGTCGCTATTGAGTTCATTATAAGTGCCAAAGTATAAAGCATTTTGTGCCGAATCTATCACATAATATGTATCATTTAATACTCTAATTTTTTTTATGTTTTGTATAGAGTAGGTCGATGCCAAAGTTGCATTTAAGGAGAAAGCAATTAATAACAATAAAATAATACTTAATACTGCATTGATAGATGTTTTAATATTCATATTTTTCTCCTTTGTTTATAAATATAATTATATCAAATAGCACATATTTTGTAAAGTAAAAAATAATTTTTTGAAATAATTGTTAAAATTAATTCTTTTTTGTCGAGTAAACTTATAGCACTAGACAACATACAATATTTTTTATAAGGGGTAATTATGGAAATATTAAAAAGCGAAAAGACTATTAAGGACTTAAAAAAGAGAATAAAAACACAAAAAAAGAATTTTAAACCTAATATTGTTGTATTATGTGGGGGTAGAAGTTTTGAACACGACATATCTATATTAACTGCACAAACAATAGCGAATGCAGTTAATAAGTACAATGTTCATATACTATATCAGTCATTGGAGGGCGATTTTTATCTTGTGCCATTTGATAATGTATTAAAGAATTATAAATTAGGTATAGAATTGCTTAAAGTTAATCTAATTGCTAATAACAATGTGCTTTATGACTCTAACTACAAAAAATTATTTAAGATAGATTTGGTTATTAACTGCACGCACGGGCAGAATTGTGAAGATGGGACACTTACGCATTTACTGAATTTATGCAATGTGCCTTCAACTAACGCAAATGCTACTTGTCAAGCAATCACTTTAGATAAAGAATATATGAAAGATATTATTTGTGCTAACTCAATTTTGACACCAAGATATTGGGTGCTGAAAGAAGGAGAAGAAATTAATAAGTATGTAGATAAAATAAATTATCCGCTTATAGTTAAGCCTGCGAACCTAGGTAGTAGTATAGGAATTTGTATTTGTCATAATGAGAAAGAACTAAACAAAGGAGTTGAACTAGCACGACAATTTGACAAGAAGATTATTATAGAAGAATTCATCGAAGATGTTGTAGAAGTAAATTGTGCTTGTATAAAAGTAAATGATGAATTCATTGTATCAAAATGTGAAATTCCAAACAAAAAACACGAATTTTTGTCATTTGATGATAAGTATCTTAATAATGCTAAGGGTAAGAAGGGGCAAGGGGGCAATAAGACAAATACAAGCATACTTGATAGAACGACATTTTGTCATTCTGCTAATGGCGAAATAGTTGAAGACTCTACACCTATAGATAAGATAGATAAATTAAATGAACTTGATGATGATACTGTCGCAAAGGTGCGACAGATGACGAAAGATTTGTATCAAATATTTGATTGTGATGGGGTAGTAAGAATAGACTATCTAGTTAAAGATGATAAAGTGTATGTTAACGAACTAAATTCTATCCCTGGGTCTTTAGCGTACTATTTATTTGATGCAAATATTGAAGAATATGTAGAAATGTTGATTTTATCTGCATACAAAAATTATAAATCTAGACAAAATAAGAAATATTACTTCGATACTCATATATTTAGTTAGTGTAAGTGTAATATGAATTTGAAGGTTGAGAAAGACTTCTATTAAATATGAATTTTTAATGATATTAAGAATTAACAATGAATCAATAACATTTAAGCAATAAACATTGATTAAAATGTATTGTTAAATAATATAATTTTCTTATAATTTAAAATAGATAAATAACATATATAAACTATATATTATTCTTAATCTAAAATATTTAAGATTTAAAATATAAATAAATGTAAAATAAATATTAAATAAAAAACTAATTATAAATATATTTGAAAAATAATAAATGCTATTATTTGTAATCAATCGATATTCAACAATTTTTAATATTCAATGATTAAAAATTTAATATTTTGAATACATAAGAATGATGACATAATTTAATTTTGTACTTAAGTTATTATAGGGGCAATTTAGGTTATTGATAGGAACAATTTAGGTTATTGATAGGGCAGGTAACATTTTATTTTATTTCTATAACAAATAAAAAAAGCAAAAAACTAATGTTTTTTGCTTAAAATTTACCTATCCTAGAAAGTAGAGAGATTTACTTTGTAGAATTTGCTTGATTAAATTCGCGGGTAATTGTAGAAATCTTTCTTGCAGCAGTGTTTTTGTGATATACACCATCAAGTCTAGCAGAATCGATTAAAGAAGTGCAAGATTTCAAAAGTTCTTGTGCTTGTGCCATATTGCCTTCGCTGATAGCAGTTCTAAACTTCTTAATCTCAGTATTTACACGACTCTTTTTTGACTTATTTTGCAATCTTTCTTCATTAGAAATCTGTATTCTTTTTATTTGAGATTTAATATTTGCCACGATAATCCTCCATTAAATTTGTATTAAATTAAAAAAATCTCTCTAGGATGAATAGAGTTTATCATATTTTGAATATTTTTGCAAGTGTTTTAATAAAATTTATTTTATATAGGGTTAAAGTTATGAATATTTGTTTTATTGATAGTGGCATTGGTGGGTTAAGTGTTTTTAATGACTTTATGAAGCGGTGCAATAGTTGTGATAAGATAGAGAATATTTATTATTTTGCTGACTTTGAGAATAGCCCTTATGGTAAAAAGTCAAAACAACAATTAATCGATATTATGATTAATAATGTTAAGAATCTATACGAAAGATACAAATGTACTTTTTTTGTGCTTGCTTGTAATACTGCTACCGCCTGTACGATAGGGGCTTTGCGACAAACTTTTAAAAGTTTTGTATTTGTAGGCATTGAGCCAGCGATTAAACAAGCGCTACAAAGTGATGGTAATATTCTTGTTATGTCGACAACTGCCACTTATCATTATTCAAAATTATTGCAAAGTTATATAGGTAATAAGAGATTATATTTTCTTCCGCTATCTAACTTATCTAGTGTTATAGACAAATATTATGATGACCAAGAATATTTATATACGATTATGAATAAAATTTTGAGACCATACATAGATAAAAATATTTCTAGTGTTGTACTAGGTTGTACTCACTACATATATTTGAAGACTTCTATAGTTAAGACATTAGGTAGTGTAAAATTTTTTGATAGTTCAAGTGGGGTAAGTAGAAGAATAATCAACTTAATTAATGATGAAATTAAATAAAGCATAAGTATACGCTTTATTTTTTTTGTTATTTATGTTAAAATAATAACAAGTTGGAGGACTTGATGTTAAAATTAATCAAAAACAAAATAAGTTATGTATCTATATTTTTGTTATTATTCATATTTTTAATTGCTAGTGTACAAATAACAAAATGTGCATCAGTTGTTGATAACGAAGGTAATCCTCAATTCATTGTTAATTTTGATAGTTCATACGATGTGTCAAATATAACTTTAAATAATAGGTTGTTACTTAAAGATACAAGTGAAGTCAATCAAAAGTTATCTTCTACTGCACAAAATATTATTGAGAGTGTCGCTAAAGACAAATTTAACAGTGAATACGAAATATCAAGTCTTGTACTCTTTCAGTTATATTCAAACGATACTGGTAGTCTAGTTAGATTAAATGATTTTAATAATTTAACAAGTATTGAAATGGTTGTGGGGTATACAGGTGATGTCTCACAAATGACAAACGATGCCTTTTGTGCGGTATTTATTCCGCTTAATGAAGACTTAGAAAGTAGAGTATTAGGTGGCGACTATTCGGCATTTGATGGGATACAAAATAATGATTGTGTTCCAAAAGCGATTACTTCGACCCCTTCTAATAATGAGCAAATAGTATTAACTATGGATGCTGATAGCGATGGATTTGTCTTCCTATTATCATTAGTGCAAAACGAAGGCAATATGGGTACAATTATATTAGTTGTAGGTATTGTTATTAGTGTAGTTTTGGTCGCTTTGATATTGTGGACTATAAGAGGTTATGTATTAGAGAAGAGAAGAAGAAAGGGGGCTTTGGGAGTTCAAGATATTAGTGAATTGACTAATAAACTAAAAGATAAGAATACAAATTCTAATATTGATAAAAATAATAAGAGTTTTAGTAAGGTCGAGATTAATAAATCTACTCAAAGTACAAATTTAAGTTCGCCAAATTTGCCTACTAAACCCAAATTACCAACTGTTAAGAAGAATACTCAAAATCAAAATATTGACTCAAAAAAGGATGAGAATAGTTAATTTTTTGTCAGTTAATGTAGAATTTTGAGTAAGTTAGTAGATTATTTTAATAATAATGTGATAAATATTTGCAATATTACAATTTATTTTATATAATATATAGCGATAATAATTATTAAGGAAAGGGAGTTATGAAAATAGTAGTTGTTACAGACCCTGTTCGTTCTTATGGAATTGAGATGGTGTCTGAATTGTGTAGAGAAGGGTATTTTGTTATAGCGATAACCAAAAATGCCAAAGATAGTGAAATGGTGTATAAGACTGTTACACATAGGTATGATTTCGCTCAAATAGAGACAATTGTAGGAGATTTTAGTAGCATTAGTAGCCTAAGACAAATAGTTTTGAATATTAAATTACTTGCTACTAAATATAAGTTTGATAGTATATATGCGATTATTTGCAATCAAGAGAAAGTGTATGAAGAATTTAAACTCAACGAAGATGGTATAGAGAGAACTTTCTTTGAGAACTATCTTACTAATATATTCTTATGCGAATCATTAATCGACTTCTTACAAAAAGAACCTTCAAGTAAGATTATATGTCCAACACTACCACAGAATCAACTTGTAGGTATCAGCCTTAAGGACTTATATAGAGAGAAGGCATACACTCCACAAAGCGCGATTAGACAAGCAAAATTTGCTAATGCTTTGATGGTGGGGTATTTTAATGTGCTATACAATACGGGGGATAACAAGGTTACAGGTTTGTTGTACGAAGCAAGGGATGTAAGCACAGATGAAGAATTAGACAAAGAGAAAGAACAAGGAAGATTAGCAAGACTTCTTAACAGACCTACTGAGTTCGAAAGCATAATGCACACTATAATTGCACTTGTTAACCTTAAGAATTACACAAGCATTTGTTATAAAAATTCAAAACCTACTCAAGCCCCAAGCATTGTGTCGAATAAAGAAATGGGCGAGAAATTTTGGTTGATTAGTGAAAAAATATCAAGACTAAAATATTTTTGTTAGATAATTTGTTGAAAGTAAGGCATTTATTTAAGGGGTAGCTTACAACTAAATAAGTGTCTTTATTTATTAAGGAGGTATAAGATGTTTGTAGATAGAGCGAAGATTATTGTCAAAGCAGGTAATGGCGGAGATGGCGTAGTATCATTCTTTAGAGACAAGTTTACGCAGAAGGGTGGACCAGACGGCGGAGACGGCGGTCGTGGCGGAGACATAATACTTGTAGCAAGTCAAGATGTCAACACATTGGTTGATTTTAAGTTTAAGAAGCATTTTAGGGCGGGAAACGGACAAAATGGCGGTAAAAACCATTGTTCAGGTGCTGATGGAGAAGATATCATAATCAAAGTGCCTTGTGGATGTATTGTCAAAGACCCTACAAATGATAAAATAATTGTCGATATGTTTGAAGTAGGACAAAAATTTACTTTGTTAAAAGGTGGAAATGGCGGTAAAGGTAATCAAAATTACGCTACCGCTAGAAGACAGACTCCTAATTTTGCACAAAAGGGTATGATAACTCAAGAGAAAGAAGTTGTATTAGAGTTAAAGACTATCGCAGATGTAGGTTTAGTAGGTTTTCCAAATGTTGGTAAATCAACATTACTTTCCGCTATATCAGATGCGAAACCTAAAATCGCTAATTATCATTTCACAACACTTGCACCAAACCTTGGCGTTGTCAAGTATTATGATTCTACTTGCGTTGTGGCGGACATACCGGGACTCATTGAAGGTGCGAGCGAAGGGGCAGGGCTTGGACACGAATTCTTAAGGCACATTGAGAGAACAAGGTTAATTGTTCATATTGTAGATATCTCTGGAAGTGAAGGCAGAGACCCTTGGGAAGATTTTGAACTCATTAACAAAGAATTAAGCAATTATAGTACAAAGTTAACTGAAAGGCCACAAATTGTCGCACTTAATAAATGTGATATTCTAGGTGATAATAGAGAACCTATTGAGAAATTCAAAGCCAAAGTTCAATATCCTTGTGTAGAAATATCAGCATTCACACACAAAGGTATAGATGAATTATTGAAAATTGTATTTGATACATTAAAAACTTTGCCTGCTATAGAACCTGAGCAAGCAGAAGAATACGACTTTGATAGAGCGGAAGATTTGTCTTATACGATATGGAGAGATGATGACGGGTCATTTGTTGTAGAAGGAACCTTGATTGATAACATTGTTCGTGGTGTAAATCTTAATGACTATGAATCATTCTCATACTTTAATAAGCGTATCAAAGAAGAGGGGATAGAAGATGCCTTGTATGCTAAAGGTGCTAAAATAGGTGATACTATTCACATAGGTGGAGTCGAATTTGAATTACAATAAATGTAGTCATATTTCTAAGTTTTAGATAATATAATATAGGTAAATCTATATCTAATTTACAAAAAATTAAAATTTTTTAGAAATTTTGTAAACTAAAAAATGTTAGGTTTTATCTAGTATTTTGTCATATTTATAGAAAAAAATTACCAAATTTTTACAATGAAATAGTAATTTTGCTTGCATATTCAAAAATATTAATGTTATAATATACTCGAAAACAACCAGATGCTAGATATAAGTTGTTTTGCACAAATGATAAAAATTTTTACGGCACATTCTTATGTGTCGTTTAAAAAGTCAAAAAATTAGAACAAATTTTCTAATTTTTAAATAAAAAATAAAGGAGTGTGAATATGGACAGGGAAATTATGGCGTATACTATGTTGGTTAAATACAAAGATTTGGACAACCTTATTCTTAATATTAATCATAGTATAACTAACAAAGCAATCAATTCATATTACCTAGATGTATATTGTGGCGTTCAAAAATTAGCAAGCAATATCATTGATTTGATGGAAGTCAAAAGAATACTATACAATATTAAATTGTTAATCACAAGGGCGATTAGCAAACTTGACAAAAAACAACAAAAAGTCTTTGAGTTAAGATTTGTCAAGAGAATGAAAACACCTGCAATTGCTGAAATGTTAAAAATCAACAAAATGCAGGCATATAGGTTAGTGCAGTCAATGCCAAAGAAAATTTTACCATATTTAGAGAAGAGTTCATATTTTGATGAATTTTGTAACACGGATTATTACAAAATCAATTACATAAAGTCGGCATATGAGCATTATAGCGAGAAATTACATAAGTCAATAGTTTAGGTTCTACAAATTTTCATCATCTTTTTTTACTTTTTGCAAACCTAGATTAATTTTGCTTTTCTTCTTTTTGCTCAAGTCTACTGCAAGGAGATTATCTGTCTTTTTGGGGATAATGAGAATGAGTGCTACTGTTATGATTGGTAATGTAACAAGAAGTACTATTAGATATAATTTAAAACTCAAAGTGCCATTAGTATCTTCATCTTTATGAATAGTCTGTTCGACATTGTCGCTAGTAGATAATAGATTATAAGTTAGGGTATTAGTCGAGTGAATACATAAGGGCATTAAGAAGAGTGAAATGAGAGAGATAATAATTTTTTTCATAATCACCTATTATGCATTGACTGCTAATATAATTATAAATCTTTTAGATAATTAAGGCAATTTTAGTTTATGGTAAGTTTATAGGTTTTATGATAAAAATTTAAGTTTTTTGTATATAAAAGTCGAAAATGAAGGGGAGAAGTTGTGGATGGAAAGTCTATTGTCAAAAACATTTTAAATATAGAGCGTGAGCAAAAAAATCGTGAAAGTGCATTGAGTCATTATAATGTAGACAAAGTGCATCTTAAGCAAATTGCATTTCACAAGAACGCGAGCAAAAATCGCTGGGTTTTCGGCGGTAATAGAAGCGGTAAGACTGAGTGTGGCGCTGTTGAGTGCGTATATATGGCAAGGGGTGTTCATCCATATAGGCAGAATAGGAAGAATGTAAGCGGTTGGGTTGTGTCATTGTCAACTCAAGTACAAAGGGATGTAGCGCAGAAGAAAATTCTCAACTATTTAAGTTCAAGAGACATTGTCGATATCATTATGCAACAAGGCAAGAAAGGAAGTCCGTCTCGTGGGGTCATCGACCAAATTATAGTTAGAAATGAACTTGGGGGAACAAGTACAATAGGTTTTAAGTCCTGCGACCAAGGGCGAGAGAAATTCCAAGGGACATCGCTAGATTTTGTGTGGTTTGATGAAGAACCGCCAGAAGACATATACGATGAATGTAAGATGAGAGTTTTTGATAAGAATGGAGATATCTTTGGTACAATGACACCACTTAAGGGGTTGTCTTGGGTGTACGAGAAGATATACAAGGCTAGTACTTATGATAATTCTATATGGTGCGAATTTATGGAATGGGCGGACAACCCATATCTCGACCCTATATCAATAGAAGAATTGTCTAAGTCGCTCGATTCTAAGGAACTAGAGTCGAGAAGGTATGGAAGATTTCAGGCGAACGCTGGGCTTGTATATACAGAATTTGATGAGTCAGTGCATCTTATAGACCCATTCAAAGTGCCTTTGGAGTGGCAAGACAACATATCTATAGACCCCGGACTTCACAACCCTTTGTCGTGTCATTTCTACGCAGTGGACTTTGATGGGAATGTGTATGTTGTCGCTGAGCATTACGCTAGCAATCTTGATGTCGCTACTCACGCTAGAGAAATAAATAAGATAGCAAATAATTTAAATTGGAAACGCAATCGCAATGGTATGCTAGAGAGCCTTATTGACAGTGCGGCGACTGCTAGAACATTAGCGAGTGAAAAAAATGTCGTTGAATTATTCTACGACAATGGTATACTGGTTAACCCAAAGGTTAATAAGGAACTTTTTACAGGAATTAATAGAGTCAAATCTTATCTTAAAGATGCTAATGGTAAGTCACATTTATTTATTTTCAAAACTTGTGTGCATTTAATAGATGAGATAAAAAGGTATTGGTGGTCTAATGGTGATGCACCTATAAAAAAAGATGACCACGCACTCGATGAATTAAGATATTATCTTTGTTCAAAGCCTGACATACCTAGACTCCCTGTTGTAAAAAGTGAGATAACCAAAGATAAAGAGAGATTATACAAAAAATTAAGACAAAGTAGGTGGCAAAATGTCTAGTAAAAATAATTTAGACAAAGTACAAAATGCTGTGTACGAATTAGCGAAAGGTTTTAAATCTATTGAGTTAACAGAAGAATTCATTGTAGATGAAGAAGGAGTATTGAAGTTACAAAAAAAACGCATTGTAACTAAGAATTTGCCTCCTGATTTAGAAGCATACAAGTTATTATATGGCGACACAATCTATGATGAATATACTGATGAACAATTAGAGAAAGAGAAAGAAAGACTACTAAAACAACTTATTAATTTAGAGAAGAAGGAGAAATAATATGACAATAAAGAAATTACTTTTTATAAGACAATGCGATATTAATGGATGTAAGAGAATAGCAAATTATGGAATTCTATACGATGAGAACAATGTTAAAACACAAATGTGTATTTGTTCTCAATGCTTACAAGATATTGATAAGGCGTACAAAAACCTAAAGAATAAAAAGAGTAAGGTGAAGGATGATGAATAAGAGAAATTTAGATGAGAAGCAAATAGTCGCTGAAATATTAGAAGATTTTGAACAAAGAAAGGTTGAGAGAAAACCTTTTGAGAGACAATGGCAAATTAACGCTAATTTCGTTGTCGGCAATCAATTTTGTACAGTAGATAATTTTGGTAATACCTGCAGTATTAACAAAGATTATGAATGGCAAGAGAACCAAGTATACAATTATTTAGCGTCTATGTATGAGAGTAGACTTGCAAAACTTGCTAGGGTGCGTCCACAAATGACCGTCATACCTAGTACAAGTGAAGAGAAAGACATCAAGTCTGCTAAAGTAAGTAAGAGTATACTTAAGGCGATAGAACACAAAGTCAATTTGTCAAGAATAATCGCTAAAGCGACCAAATGGAGCGAATTATGCGGAACATCATTCTATAAAGTCGTTTGGAATAGCGACAGTGGAAGGGTTATCGGTGTCGATGATAAAGGCAAAGAAATTCGAGAAGGTGATGTCGACATAAGCGTTTGTCCACCATTTGAGATATATCCAGACAACATAGCGTGCGAAAGCATTGAAGACTGTCGTTCTATTATTCACGCTAGGGCGTATCATATTGATGTCATAAAACAAAATTGGGGTGTAGATGTCAAGGGCGAAGATATTGATGTTATATCCTGCGACTCTATAGAGAATGTAAGCGGATATAATTATACATCTATGAGTACAAGTGTCATCAAAACGACAAAGAAGAATCACGCTATAGTTATTGAATATTATGAGAGACCTAGTAGCAAATTCAAAAATGGTAGACTCATTATCATAGCGGGCGAGAAATTAGTCTATTACGGAGAACTACCATTCCAAAATGGCGAAGACAAAAAAAGAACTTTTCCATTCATAAGACAAATATCACAAGAACAATCAAATAACTTTTTTGGGACTTCTATAGTTAGTCGAATTATACCTTTACAAAGGGCGTTAAATGCGACAAAAAATAGAAAATATGAATTTATGAATAGAATTGCACAGGGAATACTCGCCGTAGAAGATGGCAGTGTTGACACAGATAGTCTAGAAGAAGATGGCATTAGACCCGGCAAGATTCTAGTCTATAGACAAGGTGCTACACCACCTACATTTATGAATTCAAGCGGGCTACCAAGCGATTTCTCTAACGAAGAAGATAGAATAATGAATCAAATGACTATTCTATCAGGGTTATCTGATTTACAAAGTGCTATATCTACATATGCTAATATGAGCGGAACTGCACTTCAATTATTGATTGAACAAGATGACGCTAAGTTGACAACAAGCGCTGAAGAGATTCGTTCTGCTATCAAAAATGTTGGACAACAAATTTTGAGACTTTATAAACAATTTGTTAAGACAAAAAGGATAGGGCGTATAATAGGTGGCGACAACAGCGAAGTAGAATTATTCTATTTTGACTCAAGCGACATTAGCAGTGAAGACATAGTATTTGAGACTGAGAATGAATTGACTGAGACAGTCGCACAAAGAAGAAGTATGATTTTTGAACTACTTAATGCTGGGCTATTGTCGGATGAGAACGGCAATATCAATGACAGAATGCGTTCAAAAATTCTTGAACTATTGGGCTATGGAATATGGGAACAAGGTCAAGATATGGCGACATTACAAAGGAATAAAGCACAAAAAGAGAATATTGAGTGCTTAAATAATAAGAAAATACCTATTGTCGAAGACATTGATGACCATAACATACATATTATTGAGCATACAGCATTTTTGTTAACTGATACTCTAGATGAGAGCAACGCTGAACATAGAGTTGTGAAAGAGAATTTGTTAAAGCACATACAAGAGCATAAGAACAAGGTAGCACAGAATAATTTAACATTAGTATAGGAGGGAAATATGAATAATGTTGATGCGACAATCGCCGAAAGCGACCGCATAGAGCCGGTTGTGAGTTTTGAAGCAGGAGTTGCTAGTTCGAGTCTTGAGAAGGAAGAAGTACACAAGTCCGGAGATAATATAGATAATACAAGTGTAGGTACAAAATTAGATAATGAACAAACAAATAAATCTATAGCGGATGACAATAAGCAAGCAACTAACGAGCGAACAAATGCACAAAATAAACACATTTTAGGCAAATTTGACAGTGTTGAAATGCTTGAGAAAGCATACCAATCTTTGCAAGCTGAATTTACAAGAAAGAGTCAGGAACTAGCAAGTATCAAAAACAGGTCAAATAGTGAAGACAATTCACAACAAGAATTTGACAAATTTGAAGAATTCTCGAAGCAATTTAAGGAAGATGATGAATTCATACAAAAAGTAGCACAAGAATTCTTGAAAGATGACAAACTCATTAAAGACAAATTAGGTCTAACTCAAGCAGTGTACAATGTGATGAGCGACAAAATTAAAGAGAATGAACAGAATCTTCAGTCTAACGAATGGGTTTACGAATTTGTCAATTCTAATGAAAGTATAAAACAAAAAATTATAAATGATTATATAAATAATTGTGCTAAGGGTAAGATACCGCCATTAATGGTCAATACATTTGGTACAAATATGGTGGCGTCTACTCCATCTACACCTACGACATTAGAAGAAGTAGCCAATATTATGAATAAGTGGCTAAATAATTAAAATGCTAATATCCACAAACTATTGTTAGGTGTAGCACAAATAAAAATAGGAGATAGAAATGGTTACATTAGAGACAGCAGAGAACGCCCTTAAAACATTGTATTTGGGGGTAGTATCAAATCAATTAAATACTAAAACAAATCCACTTTTTAACAAAATTAAGCAAACAACTGCTGATGTTTGGGGTAAAGAAGTTAAGAAATTAGCACCTGTTGGTATCAATGGTGGTATAGGTGCAGGCGATGAAGACGGAAATCTTCCAACTTCAGCACAAAATAATTATGTTACATTCACATCAACTCTTAAGAACTTATTCGGTACTATTGAGTTGAGTGATAAAGCGATTCGTGCTTCTAGCAATTCTGCAGGTGCATTTGTCAATCTATTAAATGCTGAAATGGAAGGGCTTGTCAAAGCAAGTCAATTCAACTTCGGTAGAATGTTATATGGCGATGGTACAGGAGTTTTGACAATTAGTTTAGGTCCAAGTGATGAAAATAATGGTTGTATTGTAGAAAGCACAAAAAATCTTATTGAAGGGATGGTAGTTGATATGACTATGGTTGAAGACTTAGGGCCTATTGTTAGAACCGCTAGAATTACTTCAATAGATAGAATTAATAACATTGTATACTTCGATAAAGATGTCAATGATTTGGCTAGTGATGATGTAGAAGGTGGCGCTAGAACAATAGTATTCTGTGTTCAAAATTCTTATAACAAAGAAATAACAGGACTTCAAAAGATTTTTGACTCAACAAACAAAGAAATCTATGGTCTAGATAGAACTAAATATCACTTCTTAAATCCATTAGTTAATGAGAGTGTTATTGAACTAACTGATATTGTTATGCAAAAGATGGTTGACGACTTAAATGAATACTACGGAAGTGAGATAGATTTCATCGTATGTTCATCATCTGTTAAGAGAAAATATCAAGAATACTTGAATTCATTTAGAAGCAACATTGATGTTATGCAATTAGAAGGCGGTTACAAGGCAATAAGTTTTAACGGTATTCCTTTGATTGCTGATAGATTTGTCAAAGATGGTACTATGTATATGCTTAATACTAAGGCATTCGCATTGCACCAACTTTGTGATTGGAGATGGCTAGAAGGGGAGAATGGTAAGGTATTAAAACAAGTAGCAGGCAAACCTGTATATACTGCGACTTTGGTTAAATACGCAGAACTTATTTGCGACCATCCTGCTGGACAAGGCGCATTAGTAGACATCCCAGTTGAATAATATGATTGCCATATATCAAGAGATTGGTATATGGCAATTTTTGAAAGGAATGATTATGACTGAAATATTAGAAGATGCATTTGATATTGTACAAAGAATTAAAGCGATTGATTGTAAGTACAGGGTATTTAGGAATCACTCAAAACATAGATTTGAAGTCGTCAAAACTTATGGACTAAATCATAAGGTGGAAGTTACTTGGGACAAACCCCTTGACGAAAGGTTAGTTCGTAAAGTTTATATGACTAGGAAAGAAAATGTTGAGAAATTACTAAAACAAATGGAATTAGACAATCAAAAGTTACAAAAAGATGAGAATAATAAACTTTTTGACAAAATTATGCAAGATGTTAAGATTTAGGAGGACAAGATGTTGAATATAAAAAGCATTATTCAGTCGGCATCAACAATGTTAGGAATAGATGAACTTAAGGACTTAACAGATATAAATAGTTTGGATGAAAGAAGTAAGAATATAGTTGGCGTTATGCTCTATTGTTTTAATGAAGTATATCAAGAATTATGTTGTGATTATTTTCCTTTAATTATTGAAGAAAAAATAGAACTAGATAATAATTGTTTGTATTTTAATAAACTAAATAAGGACATCAATAGATTGTATGTCATAACTGATGAGAATCACAATACGCTAAATTACATTGTATTAACTAATTATGCTCGTATATATGATAATGTAGACAAGGTTATTGTTAGGTATAGTTATGTGCCTGATTTAGCACAAAGCATTGATGATAATGTTGAATGTGCCGATTTAGGTATAAGTGATAGAATGTTAGCACTTGGTGTCGCTGCTGAGTACTCATTGTATAGGGGCAAACTCAGCGAAGCCACTATATTTGACAACCGCTACAAAGATAGCATTGAGTCGGCAAAATTGCCAACAAGGCGAATGTATGTAAAATCAAGAAGTTGGTTATAAGGGGTGCAATATGTATTACAAAAAAAATATTAAGACATACACTCCGCAATCATATTCTTACAATTTGTCTGACTTTAGCCGTGGTGTCAACAAAGAAATAGATGAGAACTTATTGAATATAAACTATGCTAATATTGCATACAATGTCAACTTAGATAATAAATCCTTAAGAAATGGACACGGGGTCAAAGAATTTGTAGCGTATGACCCATATTTTGACAACCAAGAATATAGTTATCAATTACCAGAAGGGACAAAACCTTTGGGACTATGGAGTTTTAAAGTCGCTAATGAAGATGGCGAGATAGAAGATATAATTCTATTATACTGCGATAACAAAAAATTGTATTTTAGTTATCTATGCGATATAGCTGATTTCTTTTTGGAGACAGGTATCACATTGGAAGCAAAACCTGTAATATTAACTTATGTATACAATGGACTAGAGACAGCGGTTATTTGTAGCCCTCAGGACCCTATGTATATATGGAATGGTACGCCACAACCTGTGAACTCCGAGAAAGCAATTCATTTGTCTTCAATGTGTTCACATTACGAGAGATTATTCGCTAGTTCTAGCGACAAAAAGAATGTCATTAGATTTAGTCAAGATTTTGACATAACTAATTGGGAAGAAACGAGCGAAGCAGGCGGATTTATTCAGTTAGTGGATGAGCGGGGCGACATAAGTAAGGTGTTGAGTTTTAATGACTATGTCTACATTATAAGGGAATTTGGAATATCTAGATTATCCGCTTATGGCGACCAAAGCGAATTCAATATAACTCACATCAATTTATCTTCAAATAGAATCTTTGGAAATACCGCTGTGCTGTGTGGAGATAGAATAGTAGTATTGACTAATAATGGTCTTCACTACTGCACAGGTGGAAGTCTATACAAATATGACTTTAAGATTAATTCATTAATTAATAAGGATATGATGGAGTATGCTTGTGCTTGTTACTTCAATGGTAAGTACTATTTAGCGACAAGAATAGACTTTGAAGATGACAAACAAGTTGGTTGTGAACAAGAAGAAGGATATCAAAACAATGTTCTCATAGAGTTTGATTTGGAGACACAAAAAATAAATATCACTCGTGGCATAGATATATGTAATTTGTGCGTTATGAGATATGAGAATATGCAAAAATTAACATTTATTATGCACGGAACAAATAGCAATATGATAGGCGAATTGACTGACAACGGAGAGTTATTTAGTTCTAATTTGCTTAAGACTTGGCAATCTCCGCTAAGTGATCTAGGCACACAAAAAACTAAAGTAGTTAAGTCAATAAGTTTGCTTACAAAAAATAAAGTAACAATTATTGTTAGAAGTGAGAAGGAAGAACAAACTATTGTTGTTATGCCGTATGATAAGACACAGAAAATTTTGTGTAATGTAGTAGGCGATAGAATAGGTGTCGAATTCACAACTACAGAAGGAGCATTACACATATCAAATCCCACAATCAATGTTGAACTATTAGAAGAATAACAATGCTTACTGATAGTCGAATAAGAAGATTGGTTAAGTGGGAATTGAAAAAAACATTTTATAAAAAAATAAATAAAGGAGATAAATTAATGGCAACTATAAATTTTAGCGAAGAAGATTTATTGCAAGCAGAAAAAAAGAAGAAAAAAGAAGAAGAAAGTAATCAACAAAGAATTAAAGATAAAGTCAATGAGAATTGGAATAAAATATTTAATTCATCTACCAATACAGATACAAATAAAGTAAATAATAATGATAGTACCTTAAAATCTACAAATAATACTGTTAATGCTACTAATAATGCTAATAATGCTAAAAATGAGCAGTTAACTACTCAAAATAAGCAAGTAAATAGCGAAAATAAGCAGTTATCAGTAGATAATAAAGTAAATAATAATGATACTAATAATGATAACTTAAATAAAGTAAATCAAAATAATCAAGTTAATTCTACTCTAAAGACTACTAACTTAGCTAACAAAACGCCTTATCAAGAGTTACAAGATAAAATCAATGAAATAACTTCAAAATATGATGTCGAACCTAAAAAGGGCGAAGAAATAAGTACTGACTTAAATCTTACAAAAAAAGACTATATCACAAAAAGTGATGATGAGTTAAAACAAGAAGCGGAGAATTCATTGAATGATTATAAGAAGGCAGAGTTAGATTCTATTAATTCAAAACTTGAGACAGGATTAGCATCTTTAGATGGTAAAGAAGAAGAATTGAAGACTTCTGCTGAAGAACAAAAAAGCCAGTTACAATCATATTATGATAATGCCAAAAAACAGGCGGAAAATGATGCTCTTAAGCGCGGTCTGCAACGCTCAAGTATTGTCATCAATAACTTAAATGCTTTTGACAATGAGAAAATCGCTAAATTAATGGAGATTGATTCTCAATTAAATAGCGAAATAAATGAGTTGAATGACCAAATCACTCAATTAAATGCAGAGAAAGAAAAAGCGATTCAAGACTTTAATATTGAATACGCTCTCAAAGTAAATGACAAGATAGCACAGTTACAACAAGAGATTCAAGATAGGAATGATGAAATAACTGAATATAACAACAAAATTGCACAAATTGAAGCAGAGTACAAACAATCTAGTACTGAGAGTAACAATGAATTGAGAAATGATTATCTTGATAACTTAATCGAGTACGGCGAGAATAAAGGGACAATCTTAAGTATGCGTGATGACGCATACGCTAAGGCGATTGATGAGTATTTGAATACTTTGTCTAAAGAAGATGCCTTGAGTGAACTCAAAAATAATTCGTATATTCGTGATTTGCTAGGTACTAATTATGCTTATTATCTATACAAAACACAACAAAGACAATAAATGTGGGATGAGTTATTTAACCTAGCGGTTAGCAACGGAATATTTGCGGTTATGTTTTTGTGTTTGCTTGTGTATCAACTCAAAGATAGTTCTAAGCGTGAAAAAAAATATCAAGATACACTAGACAAATTATCTAATGGAATTAATCATTTGAGTAATGTAGAGGGGGAACTAAAATTTGTTCGTGAAGATATAGAAGATATCAAAACTGATATCAAGATTATCAAAAACAAAGTTATACCTTTGTCCCCATCTAAAGTTGTTAAGTCAAAAAAGTACAAAATGGAAGTAGCATAACTAATGGGGGAGAATATGAAATTGCTTGAAAGAATGAAACACTATAATTTTTGGGTAGCGTTGGCAATGGCGGTGATACTACTATTGAATACTTTATCTAAAGCATTTAATTTTAATATAGATGAAGGACTAATCAATGATATCATAATGGCGATATTAGGCATAATGGTAGTGTTAGGATTTGTTCAAAAAGATAATTACAACTTTGTAGACACATCTAAAGAAGAGAACAAAATTGATGAGAATAATTCTAGTAGTGAGAATGATAAAGAAATCACTACAGATGAGAGCGCTAACACAGATAATGACAATAATATAGATAAAGTAGATTATCAAAGCATTATAGACGAACTCAAGAAAGATATAGAGAATATGAAATTGAATAAATAAAAAAATAAACCACGAGAATTATTGAAGTGAACACCAAAATGGGTACACGAAATAAAAACACACTAGAAATGTAAAAAATAATATCTTCTATGGTATAATTCCATAGGAGGTATTTTTTTTATGGCTAGTAAAGGACAAAAATTTAATAAGTATACGCCTGAATTTAGAAACGAAATTGTTTCTCAATTCT
>CALVIT010000023.1 GCA_944331845.1 uncultured Clostridia bacterium | reverse complement strand
ATTAAAAATTTTTATATGTTGTATATAAATAAGCATTGAATGAATATGCACAAAAATTGATAAAATCAATTACTTTTAGTATATTTTTTATAGAAATATACAAACTAACCTAAGAGGTTAAGATGAGTGAGAAGATAGCGAACTTAATAATAGCATTATTAAGTATATCAATTTTTGTTGTTTTATTATTATTCTACGCATTGCCTAGTTATTCATATTTTACTGCACAGCAAGAATCAAGTGGGGTTATCACGGTAGGACAAGCAAACTTTGAATTCGTAAATGATTTACCGCTTTTTAGCAACCTAGATAATTTTAATGGTGGCGAAATTAATGAACAAGTTACCGTTATTAATGCTAGGGATAAAAATGGACAAGATACAACTAACCTTGTTGACTGTTATTTACGATTCAAAGTAGATGCTTCAAGTGCTGTTGAACCGCAAGTAGATACGAATACATTTATAAGTAGCGATGACTATTATTATTACAAAGGAACATTTAAGGTCGGTCAAACATTACAACTTATTGGGTCTTTTGTAGTAGGGGATGCAACAGCAGATGAATATCTTAGTGGCATAGATGTTTCGGTCTCTGTCGATGTAATGCAGGCAACAAAGAGTATGATACAAGATGTATTTCCTGATGCCCCACAAGATTGGATAAATGCTTTATAATCATTTAATTTCCCTAAATGCGACAAAATTTAACAAAAAAATCAATTTTGTGCTTAAAATGCTTGATATTATTTTTAAAAAAGTATAAACTATAGGTAATTATTAAAAAATCTAGGAGGTTAAAGTGGCTAACGAAAAAAATCCAATAGAACCACAAAAGAAAGTTGATGCGAAGGGAACAACCAGTTCTCCTGTAGATGCTAAGACAACAAAGACTCCATCAAAGTCTGCACCAAAAAGTACTGCTGCTAAAAATGCTACAAAGAGTACTACCCCTAAAACTTCGGCTCCCAAAACTACAGCACCAAAGGTCGCAACTCCTGTTACTCCAAAAAATGCACCAAATATAGTAAATAGTGGTGTAACATCAAATGGCGTAACTCCTAAGGCTCCAACTCCACAAGGAAATGTATCTGCGGAATCAGCGAAAGAAGCGGAGTTACAAAGCAAAGTCGCCGAGGGTGCTCAAACAAATACAAAGAAGAAAAAAGGTGTAAAAAAGTTAATATTTTTGCTTTTGTTGCTAATTTTGATAGCGGGTATTGCTGTAACTGCTGTATTAGTAATACCAAATTTGCTTAAAGAGCAAACACCTATGCCTGAACTTGAATTGACTAATCCTGGGGAAGAAGGAATTGTTCAGGATTTGAACTTTGAGGAACCAGTTGATGATTATATCTGGGGGGAGACTATCCCTAGGGGAATTGCAGTCAAAAACACAGGCGAAGCAGGTATTTTATTGTGTTTCAAACTAGAAATATATGCGAATGAAACTGATGATGTGCCATTAGATATTGTCGCTACACCAGGTTCAGCAGATGAAGTTCAAATATGGACTAAAAAAACAGTGACAGAAGTTTTGGGAGATAAACCTATCAATACCGTATATTATTATTATAATTATGTGTTAGATTCTAATTCTCCACCACTCATACTATTCGAGAATTATACAATAGATGCAGAAGATGAAATAGCTAATCAATTTGGTAAGGGCGATGAAGTTTCTTCAAGAGTTACTGTTCAATATATCGATGCTACAATAGAAAGTTTAAATAGTACACCTAATGAATGTTGGCAACAAGCGGATTCTGCTTGGAAGGCACGCATTAGAGAATTATTAAACAATAATTAATTTTAATAATTATAAGACAAATATTTTAATATTATTATTAGATATTTGTCTTTTTTATATATAAACTTATTAAAAATTGAGATAAAGACATATAAAATAGTGAAAGAAAGACATATTGTAGAATTTATTTAGTTTAAGATGTTAAATATTACTTATAATAAATATTATTGAAATAAAAGTTTTATTTAATATTTGTATGATTAATTAAATAATTTAAACAACATATATAAAATTCTTTAATATTGATATTATAATCTTAAATATTAATAGTATTTTAAATAATAAATTTGCACATAAAATAAAAAATATAATAAAAATAAAACAAAAAAAATAAAAAATTAATAAAAAAAATAATAATTATTAGCTAGTATAATATAAAATGTATTTTGTTACTATAATAATTCTATAAATTAAATTAATATTAATAATATTGCAATAAAAACTAATTACATATTAAATACAAAATATTTTTATTAATTATTGATAAAATAAGAATAAAATAATTAATAAAACTAAAATCATAGAATATAAATACACAAATCATAGAATTTAGATAAATTTTATGATTTTTTTATAAAATAAACGCTTTTTAAATAATAAAATTAATTTTTACAAATTTATTAAAAATTTTGTAATTTTTTGTATTAAATTTATTGTAAAAATATTAAAAAAATTTATTAAAAATATGTGTTTGCATAGGTATTTTGTTTGACATAAAATGTCGAAAATTGATATAATTATATCAAAGCATTTTATTTTATTTTTTACACAAAATAAAAAACAAAAATGTGGCTATTTAGCATAATAAATTAGATTATGAAAAAAATAATATAAGTGCAAATGCTTATATTTTATGGAGTACTTATGAATAAGATTTATGCAATTGTTTTGTTGATAATTTTAGGGTTGACAGCGACTTTCTCCGCTTGTGGCGACCCATACAAAAATATGAAGATGGATATCACATCAGGTAAGACTGTGGAGATACAGTTGACTGAGAATACAGAAGTCGAGACCCCTGAAGGTGAACTTGACCCTAATACTGCTTTGGTTGAGGCGACTATAACAGATGTCAAAGATAACATATCTAAGGTAGTTAACTTTGTATCTGGTGATGAGAGTAAATTACAGGTTATCACACAAGAGACACAAGGGGAAGTAACTACCGCACTTATTAGGGCATTTAGACCTGGTGTAGTTAACCTTGAAGCAATCAGCAAAGAGGGTGGACAAAGAGAGATGATAACTGTCTTCATCTATCGCAAGGTATCTGGAGTCGAATTTAGTTCAACTTATACCCCAGCAGTAATTGCTAATGGTGTGCCTACTAAGATAGATGATACACAAGTTCTCTTTACTCCTAGTGATGCTAATATTAGAGATTTGGAGTATAGTTTAGTTGGAAATCCTAGCGGAGCGACAATTGATGCTGATGGATATTTGACTGTTACAAATTCCGAATTGTCTAGTGTTAGGGTTCGTATACAACCTACATTGAGAGAAAATGATGATGTGTATGCTGAGATTGATGTAGCGGTATTGCCAAGTGTTGATACGAGTATGATAACATTCAATAGCACTTTGGGCGGGACAACACAAGATTTGCCTAGCGCGCTACATTGGATAAAAAATGACCCTCAAAGTTCTTTACATACAGTTAGTTTCGCATATTACGATATGAAAGTAAGCGAAATATTAAGATTGAGAGCGGTTATAGCGGACACTCAAAAAATTATTGAGAAAGAATCAAACAGAACAAATAATTCTATTTCTTTAAGTGCTTTAGATACAGGTAATACTTCAGCTACATTTGAGATTTATTATGTAGGACACGAAGATATTGTAGTTTATTCTAAAACTGTTAATTATGATATTACAGAGGCGGTAAATGCAATATCAGTTAATGGGGGAGTAACGGACTTAACAATATTCAATACTACTTCAACAAGTGCTTATAAGGGAGTTGAATTAGTAGTCGAATTAAATCCAAAAACTGCTAGTAATAGAAAATATAAATTACAAGCATCTGATAATTTTTATAATCATTTAATCATAAAAAATGCTACAGGTGGAAGTCCTTTTGATGAAAATGGTTTCATTAATAGCGCTTCAAAAATTTATATCACTCACGATGGACAAATCGCTAATATGGACTTTGTGTTGACGATTGAACCTGCAGGCGATTATATTTGCGATGTGCTAAATATTAATGTAACTTGCCTAACTTCGGTAGAACAAATCACGACTGCTGTTGATAGTATTATGCTTGGGTATAGTGAATCATTGCAAGTAGGCGCCGAGATGGAACTAGAATATTCAGTATTGCCTGAGGGCGCGCTAAAAGAGACTGTACAAGTTGTATCTAACAACGAGAATGTAGCAATAGTTTATTTTGATGAAGTCAATTATACTCACAAAGTTGTTTCAACAGGCGTGGGCGTAGCGACAATATCATTTATTGTAAATGGTAGAGTGCTTAAGAATATCACTTGCGAATGTGTAGCACCTTATTCATCATTTTTGGTTGACATAGATTCGCCAACTATTAACCCAAATGTCAGCGGTAAAACGATGATTAATGAGGTAGATAATTTTGGAGTGGTTGTAGGTAAGACTTTGGAAAGCGCTGTCATCAAAGTTGGTGCTAATATTAAAATTAATGTAAATTCTTATCCTACTAATTCTAAAATAAAATCTATAAATTATAAGATTGAAGCAGTAGAAGGAAATGCTAATTTAGCGAAAATTGATGAGAATGGAATTTTAAGAGTTGAATCACAAGTTGAGAAATTTAAAGTCATAATAGAAGCAACAGGTTATGCTTATGACTTGAATGGTACAGGAGATATAACTGAAGTAACGACTACTAAGGAAGTTCTCTTTACAGCAATTATGCCTATTCAAAGCATATCAATGAATACAAATTATGTTAAAATTTATGACATAAATACAGTAGGAATTGATGAGATATCACAGGCACAAGCGAGATTGTATGTTACAATAAACCCATTCGATGCGACGATTAATACTGATGATGTCGTATGGTCGGTAAGTAATAGTGAATTTGAGAATTTATTGAGCGTACAAGATGATGGTTCTGTAATTATAACAGGTAGACTACAATATGGTGATGAGAGAACCTTCACAGTATTAGCGACAGTACAAGAATATGATAAGACATATTCTGTACAATGTAAAGTTACAATTACTAAGGCTAAGACAGTAACAAATATTTTGTTATCTAATTACGATGAGGCTAGAGGCGTTTACCTAAAGAGTAGTGATATAAATAGCGGTTACGAAGGCGACACTTATTCAATTAAGGCACAAGCAATGCCTGCAGACGCAAAGAACACTCAATTTAAGTATTTTGCATTTGACATAAACGCTATTGATGATAGCGTAGACGGTTGGTACTGGGATGAAGAGTTGTATACTAGAGTTGATTCTAGTAGAATACAAGTCTCTGATACAGGTTTGGTTACTACGGTAAGAGGTGCTAGCGGTGGTTATTCAATAGTATGGGTAGTACCAGCGGACAACATAAGAAGCGAACCTATTAATTTTGATGAAATAAAAATTAAGAGAGCACTATTAATTTATGTCGCAGATGGAAGTATTGAGAATCCTTATGAAATTAATAATTATGTAGATTTTGTAAATATTTCTAATGCCCCTGATAAATCATACAGAATTGTTCAAACCATTGACTTTGCTAGCATAAATAATTATGCACCTATAGGAACAGTCGACAAACCATTCACTGGAACTATTACAGGTAAATACACCTTAGCAAATGGTCAAACGATAATAAATAGTCTAACTAACTTCAAATTTAATAGTCAGGTTAACACAACTGCATATCAAGGCATCTTTGGTATAATAGGCGAGAACGGTAAGGTATCAGACTTAAATATTACTGTTAATGCAAGCACAATAGATATCACTCTAGAAGATGGGCATAACTATTCATTTGGTTATGTAGCAGGTCTAAATAATGGTATCATAACTAATGTAACAGTTAGATTTAACGGGAATTTGACAATCAACAACAATAATCAAGGAACTGTCAACATTGGTGGTATTGTCGGCGACAATGTAGGCACAATATCAAATTCTAGAAGTATAACTTATAATAACTTTGGTATAAATGTTAATACGGCGAATGTTATGACATACGCTGGTGGTTTAGCAGGTGTCAATAGAGGCAATATTGAGGGACAATTTGAGTATGTTGGAGATATGCTAGGCGGAAGCGGTAGCGATTATGAATTCAATATTGACTTTAATGATGAGTCGCTTAATAGTTCAATAACTTTGACTGCTAATTCATCTAAAGTAATGTTAGGCGGTATAGTTGCTGTTAATGACAAAGACATTCAAGGTGTCTACTCTATGGCAACGATTAGAAATTATTCAAATGTCGGTGGTATCGTCGCATTGAATAATGGGGCTATCAATAGCGCTAGATTCACAGGTGTTATTGAAGCGAATGAGAAAGCAGGCGGAATCGCAGGCGAAAACGCTCAAAACGCAACTATTGTATTTGGTATAGTAGAAATCTGTGATGATGAAGTCCATTTTAAGAATTTACAAAGTGGTGGCGTTGTTAATTTTGGCGGTGTCGTTGGACTCAATAGTGGCGAAATTAATTATAGTTACATTAATTCTTATTCAGCACAAAGAAGCAATGACAATGATAATGTTGATATGGCAGTAGTTGATGGGCAAGCATTGTCATTTGGTGCATTTGTTGGAACAAATGAGAGTATCATTAATAAATGTTTTGCTAATGTTCAACTCGATGGTGGTAAAGTCTTCTATGGAGAGAATAACGGCACTATTACATTGAGTTACACATTATCTTATTGGGGCGAATTTACAACAATCAATCAAGCATTCTATGGCGGAGATGGTAGCGATTCAAATAATTTCATTATCATTTCAAGTATGAATTTTGGTTTGCCAATGATTTTGATTGACAAAAATGCTTATAATGACAAGGGCGATGTCTTATTGACCGAGAGTCCTAAATCAATAGAAGTCTCAGTATATGGCGAACTTAATAAATCAAGTTATGGTATAAATGATTCAACAAATAGATATTATAAGGTATCTAATAGTCAATTAATTTTGTTATTAAATAATTCTCTTGTTAGTGAACAATTAAATAACAATACTTATGATTTAAGCAAAATGTTTAACATTAATATTCAACCTTCAAGTCAAAGGAATAAAACAGTTTTGGTAACTGTAATTTCAGGACAAGATGTTTTGAGTATTGAAGGGTCAACACTTAAAGTGCTTAAAGAAGGTTATGCGGTATTGAGATTCGCTAGCGATTTAGATAGCGCAGTATTCACTGATATAGAAGTCTATGTATCAACAGGTATTACAGATATTAATGTCAACAATATTGAAGATAAGACTATTAATGACCAAATCTATAGAGAATTAAAAATTCAATTAAATACAAGTTTTAACTTCGACATAACTAATATAAATCAGTTAGCAACAGGCGACACTAAGACTCAATATAGCGCATTACAAAGCGGTGGTTACTTATTCTCATTCGAGAGCGATAACTTTGTTGAATTTGATAAGTGCGAAGTTGTGGATGACAAATCATTCTTAGTAAGATATGCTGATAGTCAAATCATTACTGCATTACAAGCGGGCGTCTCAAATGCTATAATTAATCCTTATATCTCTGCAATGTTTTATGAAGATGGGCAGGCTAAAGAGATTAAGTATGTTCTCAGTGATGTTAAGTATGAATTCTCATTGTATGTATATCGTGGACTCACTGATGTGTTATTACAAACAAGCGCTGAAGAGATAATGCCAAATACTACTTTAAATTATCAGGTTACTCTAAAGACTGATTTACAAGATAGTGTATTGAATTCTCTCTACATTTATGAGGGGGATATAACAGGCGATGAAGAACAAACTTATGAGAGTTTTGACTTATCAAATAGTACAATAAATGATAGTGTAATGGGTAATTTCAAAAAAGAAGTATCAAGCACATCAAAATTTGAGATTAATATCATTAATATACAATTTAATGATGCAACTCAAGAGAAAGTGATAACCTTTGAGATTATTCCTAGTAAAGAATTGAATGGCGATAAGGCAATCTTAGAGAAGGTTGACTATACATTGGTATTCAATGCTACATTAGGTAGTGAAGAGAAAATATCTAAACAATTCAAGTTAACATTAAAGCCACAAGTTCTATCAACTATTTTAATGAACCACTACAATGATGGGAAAGATTTTGACCCTAATTTGACAGGAGCAGGTGAAGAAGTTTCTTCTAGAATTATACCTGGACAATATGGTTTGTTAGTAGTTAACTTATGGCCAGAATATAGCGTATTTGATAGATTAGAAATAACAAGTTCTGTCGCTTCAAATGATGTTATAACATTTGAGCAAGTATACTATAATGTGGATGCTAATAACTATGATACTAAGGTTGAGAATACTCAAATTATAAATAATGGTATCAGTGTAAAACGACAATCTACAAAGCGATACAATGAATTAACAGGACAATATGAGTACGAATTTGACGGAAGAATATTCTTAAGAACAATCACAGGTACTCAAGTCCAAACAGGACAAGTATTTACTGTTACAATAAGTGCTTATAATGAAGGCGAGAGTACACCTTACATAACTCAAACATTGAACTTAACTGCTTTACAAGCACCATATTTGACATTTGATTTCACAAGCGGTAGACAATATAAGGGTATTTCACACGAATATTATGCTGCAGAGAATACAAACTATGGTTTTACTATGGTTACAGAGAGTGCAATTAGTGAGAGTACAGGCATTACAACATCTATCACTGATGAGAGCGGGGCGGTTGTTGCTAATGCGACAATGGTTAAATCTGGCGACACTTTAGTTTCAAATAATTTGCAGACAATAAATTATGTAATACCTGCTAATACAAATTTCGTTAAAGGCAAAAAATACTATGTTGAAATGATTGTTACGAAGAATGTGAGCGGTGTAACAACGAAGGCTAGGATAGTCAATACATTGTATATTGTTGACTTCTTAGTTACAGGATTTAATATTGTCGATGGTCAAATTTTGGACCCTAAAGACCCTAACTATATTCTAGTATCAAATGGGTTGTTGTCTAGACCATTGTCTACAACTGGTTGGCAGATTAGTATTAGTTTGCAAACAACCGCTAGTGAAGAGAATCTAAGAACTCGTGTAACAGCAGTTGAGAGACAGCTTAATGGTAAAGATAAGTTGATGGGGCAATACTACAATCCTTGGAAATATATGGTTATGACAGGTGTAAATGCTGGGCAATTCGACACCATAACTTCCGAAAATGTTTCAAACAACTTTGTTTTATCAAATGATGAAGATGGTACAGGGTATAAACTTGTAGGTAAGTCCATAGCGAATGTCGATACATTGATGGCTGACTTCAGTTATTATTATGATGAGAACGGTAATTTCACTTTGACAAATGACCCTACGATATCTATTGATGGCAACCCTAGTATGCAATTTAGACTTGATTTTAGTCTATCAAGTTCTCAAGACCATCCTTTACCAGTAACAACCAAAGATGAATTCTTAAATATGGAAGATGGCATAGACTACATCCTAATGGAAGATATTGATTTAGGGGAGAACTATGAACCATTAACTACTAATATTAATTCATTCGATGGTAATGGTTATACTATAACTATTGGTTCATTCCAACTACCTATCGAATCTAGTGATAGTGTATATGTAGGGTTATTTAGTAAAGTTAATTCTTCAACTTTACTCAAAAATGTTACTGTAAAATTTAGCAGTGCTATAAATCTAAATCTTGTAAATTATTCAAATGTTTATTTTGGTGCTATTGCAGGTGAGAACAGCGGTGTAATCACCAACGCTGAAGTTGATTATCTAGATGAGTACGGTACAAATTCTATTGAATTAGTTATCCAAGTACAAAGTTCTAGTGATGAAGGTCAAACAACTTCTGCTATAGGTGGTGCTGTAGGACAAAATAGCGGTATCATTACAAATTCTAGAGTTAATAACCTTAACCTTGAAGGTAATGGCACCATAGGTGGCTTTGTAGGTGTAAATAATAATGTTATATCAAGTAGTTATGTTTACGCTCCAACTATCCAAAGTTTGAACGGGAATACAGGCGGTTTTGTAGCGGAGAATAATGGTGAGATTAACACAAGTTACGTGCGTGGCGTATATTCTAAGACTAACCAAACTCTCTTAAGAGCAGGCGATGCTTCATTAATTGCTGTAGGTAAAGTCGGCGGATTTGTGTACCAAAACTATGGTGCAATTAGTGATTCTTACGCTAATATTAAGATAACTTCACAAAGTAGAAGTGCTGGTTTTGTATATGACAACACTAGAAATGGTAGCATTTATAATTGTTTAAGTTTGTCAGACATTATACAAAATAGTATTGCGCATATGCCATTCGTTGGTACTGATGAGAGCGATAGATTCCTTAATCAAGGAGAATTAGTCAATGCTTATTTCTATCAAAACGAAAACGATAAATTTGTCGCTTATGATATAGATGGAAATGAGAACCCTGCTCAAAAGATGACTGAAGAAGATTTGGCTTTAACTTCTTCATTGTCGGGCTTTGCATTTAGTGATAAGAGTTCGGAATTCTCAGGAGTTTGGGTACAACCTTCAGCGGTTTATGATTACTTCAATACAAGTGATACATTTGATAGCAACTCTGGTTCACAAGGCTTTAGCAAAATGTCATTTAAGCAAGGCATACCAGAACTTGTAGCACCTAATGTTATTGCTAGAAGTGTTAGAAAGATTGACAGTGTCGAAACAAATCAATCAACCGGCGAGTCAATATACAATTATGTTTATGTAACACAAAGTAACGCTGAAGCAGGCGAAAAAGTCGGTTATGAATATGGTACAATTCACAACCAAGCATTAATTAATGATGTAGAAGATTTTGTATATCTATACGAGAAATATCAAAATAATCAATTAGTGGAAGTATCTAACATTAATTCAAGAGTAATTAATACAATTGATTTCTCTACTTATGAGAAGAACTTAAATACATCCAAAGTTACCTTGTCAGCAATCATTGAAGGTAATGGCTTAAGTATGAATAATATTTCTGTCGTATCAAATGTTGATGAGAAGTACACTGAGTTTGGTTTATTCAAGAATATCAAAGGTAATGTAGATACAGGAGTTATATCTGCTATTAAGAATTTGACATTCTCATTTATTGAAGTTAAATCATCTTCAAGTAATATAGTAGGTAGTATTGCTGGTTCAATGCATAATGCTAACCTTATAGACATCGAAGTACAAGGCAATAATGTTGCTGTCAAAGGTTCAAATATTGTCGGCGGTGTTGTAGGTTTGGTAACAGGAAATTCTACTCTATACAAAATAACAACAAATATTTCTGCAAACTCTGGTTTTAGAAATTCAGGCAATAATACTATCTCATTTACTGCTAATGATGGAACGACATTGACAGTAGAGAAGGCGGATAATGTTCTATATGTTAATGATAGTTTGTTCTATTCTAATGTTGATGAGACATTACAAGATGTTTGGGACAAAACGCCTTTAAAGAACACTGTTAACTTTGTAAGTTATGCAGGCGCTATAGCAGGTGTTATTGAGACTAAACACGAAGAAAACATTATGGAATGTTATTTGACTCCTAATGTTTATGACCTAACCGTAGATGGTAATGTCAAGGTCATTGGTTCTACTGCTGGTGGTGTCATTGGTATGGCTGGACTTTATACATTTGTTAGTAATGTAAAATTCGTTATTAATCAGTCAAGTTTCATATCAGGCGATGACATAGCGGGCGGACTCATTGGCGAATTGAGAGGTAAATTATCACAAGGTAGCATAATTCATACTAATCAAGATTCAATCAATAATTTGACTTTCGGTGCTACAAATGATGACATTAATTTGACACTATTTAAGTCTAATACAACTACAAAGGCAAGCGGTGGTCTAGTAGGATTTAACTTAGGCGGAACTATACTCGATTGTATAAGTTATGCTTATGTAAGAAATCCATATAGTACATTTGCAGGCGGTGCAGTCGGTGTTACAATATCAGGTAACATTAAGGCAGTCATTGCTACAGGTAGTGTCTTAGGTAAAGAGTCAGTAGGTGGCTTAATAGGTGGAATTGTAGCAACAAATGATACAGGTATGAATAACTTCTATAACTATAATTTGTTACCTTTGTATTACAATAATACATTTAATATAGATAACTCATTGTTATTTAACAAAGTTGAGAATGCTGATGGAACAATTATTTACGACCAAAACTCTATGGTATTAAGTTATGTGATGGCGGGCAATAATTGGACATCAAGCGACCAAAATACACTTAATACAATCGCTAATTGGGGTGGATTAATAGGGTTCTTCGAGAATGAAAGACTTGATAGAACATACATTAATACAACGCACCCTCAAGATGAAGACAGCGATGTTAACTTAATTAATTTCTATGTAGCAGGCGGAACAAATACTGATTTACTCAAGACTCGTGGTAATGAAGAAGGTAGCGGTGGCGATTGGATGCACATTGCTGAGCCTATAACATTTAATAGTTTGACACCTGCAAACAAAGAATTATATTATGGTAGTTATTATAGATTTGTTTGGGACTTGTCAGGAGATTCTAAGTATCCTACTATCAATATTAAGGCAGTTCCTGACACAATCGAGATAGCGAGTGCTTCAGATTTATTGCAAATTATTTGGAACTTGTCTGCAAATTATCTCATTGTCGATGACATTGATTTAAGTAAGATTGACTCTTGGTTACCACTTGGTACTGATGTAGAACCATTCAGCGGTACATTAAGAGCAAGTCCAAAAGTTACTGATAGTTCTGGAGTGGCAACAAGAAATACTTATTATCAAATACAAAACTTAAATATTGTGTCAAGTAACTTACAATATGTTGGGTTATTTGGTGTAACAGGATTTAACTATAAAACTCAAAAAGGTGCAATATTTGAGAACTTAGTAATAACAGTTGAACAAATTGTTGGAAATGACTTCCAAAGCACAGACTCTTATACAGGCGCTTTGGTCGCAGATGCTAGAGGAGCACAAATTATTAATGTTGTAACTGCTCCTGCATCAATTAACTCTATGATAGCGTCAAGTGGTGATTACACAGGCGGTATTGTAGGTAGATTAAGCAACCTTAAGTCAGATGTCGATGTTGATGAAGAAGATGAGACTAAAGGTAAGATAATTATCAAGAGTTCAATGACAAATAGTTTGTCTACATTGAATATTGGTATTGTCAATCGTAGAACTAATGTAAATGCTGGCAGAATTTCTCATGTAGGTGGGGCTATTGGTCAAGTAATCGCTGGTACAGTAGATGGTACTGCAAGTAACCAAAAAATCGGTTTAGCAGTGGCTGTAACTGACGGACTTACTGGGAAGGTTACATATCAATTCTTGGATATGGACAAAGATTATAATGACAGCGAATACTATAGTCAATCATTGTATATTGGTGGATTAATCGGTAGCAATAGTAGTCAATTCTTGGATGCTGGAGATAATCAAGGCAATACTCAACAAGAATTGATTGTCAAAAATTCATTCTCAAATTCTAATATTGAAATCGCTAAATTGAACCTAGTCCAAGTTGGAACTAGAATAGATACAATAATAGGTGGTTTCGCAGGCGTTTTAGATGAGAACATAGATGTAGAGTCAAGTTTTAGCACTGGCGAAATTAATACAAAAGGTTCTGTTGACACTGGCGAGACTGCTACTAACAAGGCAATTATAAGCGGTTTTGTTGGTAAAATTAATTTGAGTTACGAAGAGAGTACTGAACAAATTACTAATAGATGCTATAGTCTTGTTACATTGCTTGACCAAAGTAACTACGCTACAATCAAAGGTTTTGGTTATATAGGTTATGGCGATATTGATGTAACAAATGCTTACAATGCTCAATCTGTCGCTAATAATAGTTACTATGAGCATTATTACGCTTTGGTTATTGATTATGATGAATATTTCGGCACTTCAAGTCACGAATTAAGAAATATTTTCAGCGGATTTGAAGAATTTAAAATTGACAAAAACGGAATATACTATCCTGTCATAGCAGAAGGCGATTATGTTCTTGGTGTCAATGATAGAGTCGATTATTCAGTATACGGAAATAATCAAGGTAGCAAATTAAATCCTATATTAATTAATGATGAGAGTAGTTTACTAAATGTTGCTTACAATGCTAATAATAGGGATGAATACCTATATTATCTTGTAACAACTGATATAGATAATATCTCTACTCATGTTGAAGACGCACAAGGAAATATTATTTCAAATAATAGTCCTATGATAGATTCTTTCCAAGGGTTTATCAATGGTAATGGTTTCTATGTAGGTGGATTTACTGTCAAAGAATCTCCTAAGACATTTGATGCTGACTATAATATTATTGAAGATGATTCTACAGTAGAGAATGTTGGACTTGTTAGAGTATTGTTAAAGGGGTCTTACATCTCTGGTTTGAGTCTAGACAATGTATACATAGAATATCAATCGAATAGTGAGATAAGTAACTCTACGATTAATGTCGGCGGACTTGTTGGAACTATGGAGAGTGGTTCAGCGGTCTTTGCAAGCACTGTATCAGGCGAAATATATGTTAAGGGTGCTCAATATAAGATTATGGAAGATGGCGTTGAGAAAGTATCTTCTAGAAATCAAACACTAAATATTGGTGGTATAGTTGGTTATTCAAATGGCGGTAGCGTAATAAATAGTGCAAACTATGCTAGAGTCGCATCATTTGATTATACTGATTATAAGAATATTGTAGGGCAAAAGAATCCTTCACTCAATACAATCAATGCTGGTGGTATTGTAGGTAAAGCCGAGAATGGCGCATCTATGATAAGCGTATTCTCAATATCTCAATTCAATTTTGTAGAAAGTAATGCTACTTATGTTCAAAACTTGAACTATGGTTCTATAGCAGGTTTTGCTCAATATTCTACTATAAGAAATTGGTACGCTAAAGTTGATTTAGTCCAAAAAGAATATGATAGGGGTTATGCAGTAACCGCTAGAGTCGGGCAAGAAGTTATGACAAGTGGTGGCACTAATACTAACTTAATTGAAGATGAGAATGTTCAAACATTGACAACTTCTTCAAATTTAGCATTTAACTATGGGTATGAATATGCACCATTGCTTGAAGAAGGAGTACCTAATTCACGAGTTAAACTCTTGAATAGTGATGGAGTCGAGACTGAGTATTATATCGCAGGCAATACTGAGAGTTTGATATTCTTATTGAATAACAACTATAATGTAGCATTAGACAAAGATATTTACTTAAGTTCTAATTATTCGACTGTTGATACTTATACAGGAGAAATAAACGGACAATATAACTCTATTTATGGTCTTGACAAAGTATTAATCAATAATGTGAATGTAGAAACACCTTTGGAAGAAGGCGACAAAGCACGAATTGAGAATGTATCATTTAGTGGTATAACAGAGTATACAGGCGAAGATAAGTATGTAGTCGGTACGCTTGGTTCTAACTCAGTTGTATCAGTTGTTGACCTAAAAACTACTGCTAATACATTGAATTTAGCAAGAAATACTAATGAAGGCGTTGTATTACAAGACATTAATAGTGATGGTCAAAAGATTGTTACTACAGCGAATAAATGGATGAATTTGAGTCCAACAAATGATATTTCTGGCGACAGAATAAGAAGTTTCGTTGAATATTGGGATGAGATTGATGTTCGTGGTGTATTCTTAAGCGAAGTTGAAGGAACATACACAGTCATCGAAGTAGATGAAGAAGGAAATGAAGTTCCTACTATCAAAACTGAGATGAGAAATAGAATTAATGATGCATACGAACTTGCTAAATTCGCTAAATTAATTAATGATGGCGATAGACTTGAACTTAATGTTACAGAGATAAATCACAATTCTACAATTGATTTGTCTGGTAAGATATGGCGTAGTTTACCTAATTTCACTGATAGTTTGGTATCTTCAAGTGAAGTTGAGACTGAGAAACCAGTCATTAGCAATATGTATACAGAAGGGCAAATGAATGTTGGTTTCATATCAACATACAACTCAGCGGAAGGTAGAGTATTTAATATCGAGTTCAAGAATGCTAAATTGGTACCATATGTAGAGAATGCTGACACAACCACAACTTATGAAAGATTTGGTGTTGTCGCTGGTACATTAGCAAGTGGTAGTATTGATTCAGTTAATGTTAGCGGTATAATCAATATTGATGTGCCAAATGCTAATTTTGTTGGTACAATGTTTGGTGTTATGAGAGGCACTTTGACAAGTGTTAAGGCAGAAGGCGAGGCAACTGATGTCGAACAATCTGTCATCAAGGGACTTGATTTTGTCGGCGGTATTGCAGGTCAAATTGATGTCTCAAGAGCGAACTTAAAGTATGTTGACAACAATTATAATGTCTCTGGTCGTGATTTTGTCGGTGGCTATGCTGGTTATGCTAAGGGTAGTCAATCTCCGGTAATTTATGGCTATGAGAAAGTGGTTGATACAGCAATTAATGATATTTATCATAAGAATACCGGAAATGTCCAAGGAAGAAATTTTGTTGGTGGTTTGGTAGGTTTCATTGATAATGTTAACCTAAGTTCTGTAAGAAATGAAGGCAATGTAAGTGCTTCAGGGTACGCAGTAGGTGGTTTAGCAGGCTATACTAATGCTCAAATCACAAGTTCAGTTAACGGACAAGATGATAGTCTAGTTACATACAATAATGCTATTGTAAGTAGTACTGCAACATCTAATTCAACTGCTGACTTATTAATTAAATCATTTGAAGAACAAGCACTCAACATTGATGACATTGGTTTATCAAATAAATCAGTGCAAGCAGGGTACTTCTACGGCGGTTTAGTCGGGTACCTAGACAAGGCAGATATTCTTTGTGCTGTACCTAAAGAACAAAATACTCAAGGACAAAGGAAGAATGAGAACAACGCTACTATCTTAGGTGAAAATTTTGTCGGCGGTATTGCAGGATTTAACAACCAAGGAAATATCTATGGCGATAATATCTACCTAGAAGAAGTTGATAATTCTGTATTAGGCGTACAAAGTTTCAATAGCGTAACAGGTAAATCATTCGTCGGCGGTATTGTTGGGCTTAACTACAGTACTGCAGAAGGAAATGGTATTGTTAAAGATGCGGTTGTTCAAATAAGTGCAACAGGAGATAATATCACAGGTTCATATTGTGTCGGTGGTATTGTTGGTGCTAACTTTGGTTATGTATGGTCAGTATCTGCACAAGGCATTATGGGCGGACAGGTAGCAAACTTTGGTGGTATCGTCGGTTATAATGATGGCGATGTCCAATATGCTAACTCTGCTATGATTATAACATTAAGTGCAGACAACAATTCAATGGCTCTTACAAGCATAATAACTTGTCAAGCAGGCAAAAACTATTATGTCGGCGGTGTTGTTGGACACAATGTCGGTACTATGAAAAATTGTGCTTACACTAAAGGACAACAATCAGCATCTAATGCTGGTACAGTTAAGTTCTTACTTGAAGGGCTTAATGAAGCATATACTATACCTAATATATATGTAGGTGGCGTATGCGGTGTCAACGAAGGAGATATCAACGCTGTTTATGTTGATAATCAAACATATGTTGTGTATGAGTGGTACAAAGGACAAACAACATCTTCTAAAGTGTATATTGCTGGCTTAGTTGCTAAGAATGCTTCTAATGGTGTAGTAAGAAATACCTATAGCCTTGCAAAAATTCAAAATATTGAGAATTCAGATTTGCAAGGACAAATGACAATCACAGAACCAGATAGTGATAACACAATAGGTGGTGGATTAGTTTACACTAATGAAGGCAAAATTGAGAGTAGTTATGCTAGATATAATCTAGTTATTGAAGGTAGCGGTACAGTTAGTGATGATTGTTATGTAATGAATTCAGTTAGTGCAACGATTACCGAAGACCAAGAACAAGAAGATGGTTCTACAGTATCTACAACTAAAGAAATTACTCAACTTCAAGTAGATTCGAATTATAAGACACAATTTGGCAATTTCTTGAAGAATAAGTATACTGCTAAAAAAGTTACTATATCGGGCGTTAACTATAAAGTAACAAGTCTTGAACATCCTACAGCATCAATCCAAATTGAATTAATATCTAAAGATGGTTCATTTGCTGACACGGAAGTATTAGTAAATAATGTAGGTTTTAGTGCTAATATTTGGGATGACGATTGGTTTAACGACAATATGAAGTGTGTTTGTGGTTCATATTCTGCACTTGACCCTTGTCCTGAGTGTCAATCTAGAGGTTGTTGTATAGGTTGTGAGTGTACAGGCGGACTTATTCAAAATCTTGATTGTATTGTATGTCAAGAGAAGCAATGGGTTAAGTTCTTTGATTCTGATACTGAATACTTTAAACAAGTTAGAGAGAATATATTCAATAATGTTGTATTCAGTCTAGCATTTACAGGACTTAAGACACAAGCGAATGGAACTACAGATTCTACAATTGTTCCAGAAGAAGATATTCAAAGTGTCCCTACAACAATGCCAAGTACAGGTTTCTTAGGTAAGGGTACTTTGGGAGACCCATATAGAATATATACAGTCGATGATATCGAGACATTGAATAGACAATTAAAGTTTGGTAATTCATACCTAGGCACTTGGTTTATATTGATGAATGACTTAGACTTAGGTGATACTCAAGGTATGACAATTGGTACTAATGAATACCCATTTGAAGGAAACTTAGACGGAAACAATAAGACAATCAAGAATAACAGGTTGCAGGGTATAGATAATGTAGCATTCTTCCCTATTTTAGCGGCAGGTGCTCAAATTATGGATTTAACATTTGTTGATTGTTCTTCAAACGGAAATAAAAATGTAGCAATTGTTGTTGGTGAAAACCGTGGACTATTGAAGGGTGTAGAAGTATACCAAACAAGTAGTGGCGTAAGTGAACTTGTTGTCGGTGAAGAGAATGTCGGCGGTGTCGTTGGTTACAATAATTCTAATGGTAGAATTAGTAATTGTAGCGTAGGTATAAGCGTCAAAGGCAATAAGAATGTTGGCGGTATCGCAGGATTTAATGAAGGCGGTAGCATCACACAAAGTGAGACAGTCTTAAGAAGACTCGTAAGTGGTTCTGGATTTGTAACTTTCTCTGCTGAGATTAAAGGTGCAGATAATGTCGGCGGTATTGTAGGATATCAAAATGGATATGCAAGTATTAGCGAATGTCTAAATGAAGTAATTGTCAATGCAAGTTCTGGTTATGGCGGTGGTATAGTTGGTTTCTCTGAAGCTCAACCATATAGTGATGATACTTACAGCATAACAGACATTATAAATACAGGTGTCGTACAAGGAAGTGGAAGAATAGGACAAATTTCTGGTCGACTAAGTTCTAAGGCACAAAATGTTATCGCTACAGTTAAGTCGAACCTATTAGGTGAAGGAAGTACTACGACCTACTTAGATAATTTGATAAATATTGGTGGAGTACAATCTGATACAATATTGTATGAGATAAATGGGTTTAAGCGAGAAGTGTACAAAGACTTTGACTTCAATACAATCTGGGGTATGAGTCCTACACAACTTGATGTAAATACTAAAGTGTACTCGAACCCTAAGGTATCAGCGTTATCGAATATAGGTATAGAATACAATTATCCAAAATTGTTGAACTTAAATAGTAGTAAAGATTTGTTAAGTGAGTATAACTACTTTAGCGACCAATTCTTCAATGTTAATGACATTGAGTCTAGCGACCCAACAATATACATTGAGACAATCGAGCAATTAAGGAATTATTTAGATTATTTCTTAGGCGAATATGATGTAACACAAATGCAAGAAGGCAGTGAATTTGATGAGAAAAAAGAACTTTTGAATGCTACTGCAAAGAAAAGTATTCAATATAGTTATCCACACGCATCTATTAAGGTTAATTCAAGTGCTTTTGAAGCATTAAATGTAAATATTTCTTCAATGTCTCCTTGTAAGAATGGGTCAAATGGATATGCTTTATCATACAGTGATTGGACAACTTTACCTGCAATTAACAATAGAAATATAGATTTTGGTGGAATAACAATTAAGATTAATACTTTTAATAACAAGTACTATATTGGCGATCCATCTAATACTTATGCAGGATTTATATCTTCATTCACTGGTAATGCTGCTAAAGATGTATACAAATTTGGCGATACAAGTTATGATGCCTTCTCTAAGGACAAAATTAGTAATCTAAATATTGAAGTTTCTAATATTGCTGCTGCAAGAGTTGTTGGCGGAATAATAGGCATATTGAATAATGGTTCAGTTGATAACTGTAGCATTAAATATACTGGAAGTGCCACGGTAAATTATTTAGGTGCTTACATAGATGAAAGCATTGCTGGAATCTTAGTAGGACAATTTGCTGAACCTGCAGGTAATGCAGATAATAGAGGAAGCGGACTATACAACGATTACGAACAAGGCAAGATATCTAACTCTAGATTTGAAAGTGATTTAGGCGAAAATATCTTCGTTGTGAGAGAAGAAAATGGTACTAATGGTTATACAACAATTAACTATCATACAAATTATTAAAAAGTTTAATTGACTTTTTGACTGCAAACATTGTTTGCAGTTTTTTTTGGGAAAATAAACCCCCAGCAGTGCTGGGGGTACTAAAGAGCTGAAGGCTTTGCACAAAAAGTCCTCCTATGT
>CALVIT010000022.1 GCA_944331845.1 uncultured Clostridia bacterium | reverse complement strand
GAATTCCCCTTTGACCTTTTACTATGGGTACACATAACAAACTTAGGTGCGAAGAACTTAAAGTATTTTGCTTTTTGCTAAATGCAAAAAGTAAATAACATAGAGTTTTACGCCTGCAAGTTAGGTAGAGTACCATACTAAACTAGGCAGGGAAAGCGACAAGTCCTTGCACTGGGGGTGCGGGGGATGGGAAATCACCTGCATAGAGACAAAAAGGTTAAAATATTTAATAAAAAACATTTTTTGTAAGTTTATGTCAAAATATTTGATATTTTGTAGAATTTTTGCTAAAATTAATATAAGTTTGTAGGTGAATTATGGCAAAAAGGGGTAGAACTACTAGGGCGATTTTGATAATATTCATTATATTATTATTAATCGGTGCGGGGGTGCTTGGTTACTTATATGTAAGCAAGGCTAATGAGGCACCTAGTAAGCAAGTTAGGGTTACACTAAATCTTAATGGTGGGTATTTTGAAGATGACCCGCTAGGTTATAGCATAGATGGAGATGGTAATTATGTTACTTTAAGGCAAGTAGGACAGGCTTTTGGCACTTTGCCTTCTCCTTCTAAGGATGGATTCGTTTTCTCTGGGTGGACTTATGAGAATTTTGATTCCTCTATTATTAAAGCTACTGATATTATTGACATTGAGAATGATTTCACGCTAATTGCTTGTTGGCAGGCGGAGGCTATTAGAGATTATGTCATTAATTATTATGATGAGAATAATAATGTGATTAAGGATGCTGACATTCTGCAAGCGACAAACAAAAGCGAAGTTACGGTTGAACCTATAAAGATTGATGGGTACACCTTTGATGCTAGTAGAAGTGAGTTAACTCAAGTTATTGGCGAGAACACGGTATTTAATCTATACTACAATGCGAATGAATATCACATTAAATATTCTATTGTCGCTAGTGGGCACGAATACAATGAGATGACTACATTTAAGTATGGCACAAATGTTAACTTAATCTCTATGAGTGAGATACAAAGGAATGATGGCAACTTTGTTATTGCGGGCAAGGTATTTGATTATTGGTTGACTGAGAATGGGCAACAGTTGTTAGACGGCGCAACTATTACTAAGGATGATATGGTAACTTTGGGCTTCAGTCTAGACTTTAGTATTAATGCTGATGACACTTTGGTACTTAATGCGGTATATAGAGAAGAGACATTCAAGTTGACTTATTTCTCGCAAGGGCAAGAGTACAATGTTGAAGACTACAAATACAATGCTTTGATTACTCCACCTACGGCGCCTTCTATAGAAGGTTATAGATTCTTAGGTTGGTACACTGTTGATACGGGGGCAACAGGTACAAATGTTGAAGGTAAAGAATTATACAATTTTGATATTAAACCTATGCCAAACTACAACTTTAGTTTGTATGCTGGTTATGAACTTAGACAATATAGTTTAAATCTTGTGCTTAATGGTGGTAGGTATGAGAATGGCGAGTCGAATTTGTCAATCTACACTGTTGAGACTGATATTGTACTTAATACCCCTATTAAAGATGGTTTTAGTTTCTGGGGTTGGTATGGTATGGATATTGATGAGAGCACTCCACAACCACAATTACATATTTACAAAATGACAGGCAATAGAACTTATTATGCTAAGTTTGGCGAAGAGAAATACGACATTCAATACAATCTTGATGGCGGGGTAGTTCCTGACAAAGCCAATCCAACAATGTATTGTATGTCCGATAAAGATATAACACTTGTTAATCCTACAAAGGCTGGTTACACATTTATGGGGTGGATAGGTACGGGTCTTGACACTGCTACATTAGAAGTAATTATTCCTACAGGTAGTTTTGGAAATAGGCAATACACGGCAACTTATGTCGCAACAAGATATAGTATCACTTACACATTGAATGGTGGGGAGTTTGAACTTATACCTAAAGACTCTTTCACAATTGAAGATGCGGAATTTACATTAGATGAGCCAACAAAGAATGGGTACACATTTGATGGGTGGATATTTGAAGGTGGAGAGCCAAAGTTGAATTTTGTGTTCAACCCTGCTGAGAATCTTAAAAATGTAGAATTCATCGCTTCATATCATATTAATACATATAAGATAGATTATGATTTAGCAGGTGCATCATTAGGGGCGGATGAGAGCAACCCTACAACTTATACTGTTGAAACTGCTGATTTTACTCTTAATAACCCAACTAAATTGGGTTACACATTCTTAGGTTGGACTGGGTCAAATGGAAATATACCTGATGACATTTTAACTATAAGTAAGGGGCAATACTACGAAGATTTGACTTTCACTGCTAACTTCGAGATTATAACTTACACAATTAGTTACAACCTTGATGGCGGTAGTTTCGAAGGAGAGTTATTGTATGAATACAATATTGAGACTCCTACATTCTATATTCCTAACTTGACTAAGGATGGTTATGATTTCTTAGGGTGGACAAGTGAGACAATCACTGGACCTACAACTGATGTGAAAGTTAATCAAGGGTCTACAGGGAATATCACATTTACGGCACATTTCAAACAAAAAGAGTATACTGTTACAATGAATTTGAACTGGAATGGAGCCTTCTACGGGGCGCATTTGCCTAGTGATTGGGAATTAGGTAATCCATTTACTTATACAGCAGACTTATTGCCTATAACTTTACCTATACCTATCTTAACGGGAAGTATATTCGTTGGATGGATGCCTGAAGGAACTATGAGTACTCCAGAAGTAATATTGACAATTCCTGTGGGCACTGCTGAGAACTTAACATACCTTGCGTTGTTTAGTCGAGATTCTTACGCAATTGAATACCACCTTGAAGGCGGAGAATGGGGGAATGAGTCTTATCATCCTGCATCTTATATGGAAACTGATGAAGATATAACCCCTAGCGACCCTTATAGAAATGGTTACATATTTAGCGGTTGGAATCTATATGATGAGAATGATAGTAAATTGCCTTCAAGCACAATAGCAAGTGGCAGTACGGGGAATAGAAAGTATGTCGCTACTTGGACTGCTAGGACAGATATTCCTTATACAATTAATTATTACTATATGAATGTGGATGGCGTGGGTTATACAGTTGTTAGTGATCCACAGATTGGTACTACTGATGCTGAACTCTACATTACAGCAGACCCTAAGGATGGATTCACATTGCAAGTAGCGACTATATTCAATACTATCAAATGGGATGGTACGACAACATTTGACTTCTACTATGATAGAAATCAATATTCTGTCTCTGTTAGCGGTGGCGAAGGTGTCTCTGCAAGCGGTAGTGGTAGTTATTATTTTGAGCAAGAAGTGAGACTTACCGCTAATGTAGATAGGGGGTATCAATTCGACGGGTTCTTTGATGAATTACAACAACAAGTTTATGATAATGTTAACTACATATTTAATATGGGAACTACTGACTTAACATTTACCGTTAAAGCAACTATTGTTGAGTATAAAATTAGTTATTCATACGAGCCTGGGGCGGTATTTGCTACACCAAATCCTGAGACTTATAATGTTAAGACTAAGACATTTACCCTTTGTAACCCAACCTTAGCGGGCGCAGTATTCCAAGGTTGGCAAGGTACGGGTATAGCCGGTACTGCAATGACTGTTGAGATTGTACAAGGAAGTATAGGAGATAGAAGTTATCTAGCAATATTCACTGATGAGACATTCTCAATTGAATATGATTATGCTGGCGGACAGGCTACGGCGGGTGGTAGTTATCCTAACAATTATACAAGAAAGAATGAAGTTATCCCAACTGTACCTAATAGGGCAGGTTATACATTCAGCGGGTGGATTCTAACTAATGCACAAGGTCAAGTGCTTACACCTTCATACATTGAAGAAGGTAGTACGGGGTATAGAAAATTCACTGCTACTTGGACTCCTAATACTGATACTCCTTATGTTGTCAATATTTACTTAATGGATGCTAATGGACAATATAGTAGCGAACCTAACTACACAAATACTTACTATGGTACAACTGATACAAAACCTACAATCACATTAGATGATTATGAAGGATTTATTACGCCTACATTAGATAATAAGACAATAGCGGGCGATGGTAGTACGGTATTTGAATTGCGTTATGCTAGAATTTCTTATCATTTGACTATTAACTATGACAATGGTATTGAGTCTGTAACGGGCGATATTGATTATTATTGGGGACAAACTGTCTACATAACTGCTACACCTAAACTTGGTTATGAATTCAAGTCTTGGACTCAAACGGCAGGTACAACTGTGTTTACTGAAGGAACTACAAATTCATTTAGTTTCGTAATGCCTAAAGACAATGTAACATTGCTTGCAAGTTCATTAATTATCGACTATACAATAACATACGATATTGGCGATGCTGTATGGGAAGGCGGAGAAAATCCTAACCCATTGACTTACAACATTTTGACCGGAGATATCACTATTGTTAATCCAACTAAGTTAGGTTACACATTCTTAGGTTGGACAGGAACAGGGATTCCTACTCCTGAATCTAAATTAGTGATACCTAGTGGCACTATTGGTAATATACGATTAGTCGCAAACTTTGAGGCTATGAAAGTTAGTTATAAGGTTGAGATTTATCATATGAATCTCAATGGGCAAGGGTATACTCTTATTGACACAATCACCGGAGAGGCAGTCGCTGATACTGAGATAAGTCCAAGTGTACCATATTATGAAGGGTTCACTTCGCCACAGATTCAAACACAAGTCGTATCTGCTGACGGTAGCACTGTATTTAGATACGAATACATTAGAAATCAATATGGCGTAACTTTGTCAGTAACTAAAGGTATTGAGAGTGTAACAGGTAATGGTATGTACTACTATGGGCAAGAAGTTACTATCACTGCTTCACTTAAAGATTATTATGTATTCAATGGTTGGAAGATGGATAATGAAATCTTATCTGCTAACCAAAGTTATACATTTGTAGTGGGTGCACAAGAGTACACGATTACTGCAGATAGTGAAGGGCAAACTTTCAACATTATTTATGACTTAAATACTGCAGACCCTATTGATACATCAAAACTTATTAAAACTTACAAATACGGTACATTTAGTTATTTCACTCCACAAGTTGATAGAGTAGGATACGAATTGATGGGGTGGGCTTGTAGTACTGAAGATAAATATGTAGGTTTTGGAACTAATCTTACAATTTATGAAGACCAACACGGCGACATTTATCTAAAAGCATATTGGGGACAACAAACACTTGATTTTGCTTTCGGCAAACTTTCGGATGGAACTTTGGCTATAGGAAAGAGTGGTTTGACTACTTTATCTAAAGATGTTGTTATACCTGGGTATGTATATATAAATAATGTAGTTGAAGAAGGCAACGGCGATTATAGTAAAGTGTCATACATAATTGACCAAGAGTTGTATAATTTAAGCAATCAATATGGTATAGAGAATATATATAAGGTATCAACTATAAGGGGTGGAACCTTCGATGGGTCTCAATACCATATACCTGGGGAGACATTCTCTTATGCTAACATTAATTCTATTACCATTCCAAATACAGTAACAACAATTGGGATAGGGGCATTCTTCGCTTCATCTATTAAGACTGTCAATATGACAACTTCTGTAACTACAATTGAGGCTGTAGCATTCAATAACTGCTCAAATTTAACTACAATTGACATTCCTATTAGCGTTACAACGATCGGAGATTCTGCATTTGCATTGTCAGGGTTAACAAGTATTGTTATACCGGATAGCGTTGTAAGTGTGGGTAATTACGCATTCAATGGGTCTCAGTTAACTAGTGTAACTTTGTCTAATAATTTACAAAGCATAGGAATTAGAGCATTCCAAAATTGTACATATTTAAGTACTGTTAACTTAGGTAGTGGATTAACAACATTGCCAGATTATCTATTCTACAATTGTCAAAGTCTAGTTAATATCACTATACCTAGCAATGTAACAAGTATTGGGTATGGAACATTCTTTATGTGTAAGAATTTGACAAATATTACCTTTAACGAAGGGTTGACAACTATAGGAGTTGGTGCTTTCCAACAAACTAACCTTGTTAACATTAATTTCCCGGCATCGCTACAAGTAATAGAAGATAGTGCATTCTTAGATGTTAACACGATTAAAACAATTAATTTCCCTTCTAATTCACAGTTGACTACTATCAAAAATGCTGCTTTCCAAAAGACAAATCTAACTAGCATCAGTTTTCCTGTATCATTACAAGAAATAGGAAATAGTGCGTTCCTTTATGTAGTACAACTTAAGACAGTCAATTTCCCTTCTAATTCACAACTTACAACTATAGGACAATCTGCATTTGGATATACTTATGAGTTGCAGACAATTAATATTCCAAGTACAATACAGAGTATTGGCGATTATGCCTTCAGCGAATGTCATAGACTATATGATATTGGGTTAGATGGAACGACAAACTTGCAATATTTGGGACAAAATGCATTCCAAAACTGTGCATCATTAATTGAAATTAATTTATTGTCTCACTATGCATTTAATGTGGGTACGACTCCATTTAATTTGTGTCAAAATTTAAGAAAACTCATAACTAATGCAAATGTTACTAAGGAAGTGTTGTGTGGCGATACTTGCCCTAACTTAGAGATAAGGTCAAGCAATAGTGGATTTAGCGGAACAATAACTGAGAGAGAAGATGGCGTAGTATTGTGGACTGAATCAGGTGAAGTGTCTATCATAAACTATCGTGGAGATAACCCTGAATTAGACTTGTCTGATAACACAAGTATAACAATTATAGGAGATTATGCATTCTATTATAATAAAATTGTTCAAAGATTGAATTTCTCTAATAAAATAACTACTATTGGTAGCGGAGCATTCTCTTATGCATTTAATCTAGTTAGAATTTATATACCTTCGACTGTAGCAAGCCTAAATATAGAAGGTGCTATTGACATATTTGCGCATTCTAATAAATTAGTTCAAGTATGTATGTTTTATAAATTTACAGATATAGAGTATGATTTCGAATACATTTTAGCGTTAGACACGACGACTTTCACTAATACATCATTTGATAAATACGATACTCCTTATGGAGAGTTCGAGACTGTTACATTTAATTCAGGTAAAATGAAGGGGACATATCTATTAAATTATAATGGCACTGAAACTAATATTGATTTGTCTACTTTAAAATATAAACCATATAATGGGTTATTCTGTAATAACTACAACATAACTAATGTAACTCTTCCTAGTGATATGACAGAGATACCTGATGCATTATTTGCATATGCAGTTAATCTACAATCTATCGAGATACCTAGTTCTGTACAATCTATAGGTCAAGATGCGTTCTGTAGTGCGATAAGAATGAACTCAGTTAACTGGGAAGATTTAACTAACTTAACAACAATTAATAGCCACGCATTCAACCTTTGTATTAGTTTACAAGAAATTATTGTACCAGAAGGTGTTACGATTCTTAATGAGGGCGTATTTAGAGGTTGTGTGAACGCTAGTATAGAACTTCCAAGTACTCTACAAAGGATAGAAGCATACGCTTTGCAATCGATGAAATTCCCTGTAGGATTTACATTGCCTACTAGCGTAACTTACATTCACGAGAATGCGTTTGAGCAATGCACCTACGAAGATGGAACAGACTACACTCCACCATTTACTGGAGAGAGAACTGTAAGTTCAAATAGTGGTAATACATTAAGTCAAGTTGTAGAGTATGACGATGACAAAAATGTGTCATATAATGTCGGCGGATTACTAAAAAGATTATTTATTGCATAAATATTAGTTTATAAATAAATCTATTACACCGCTTAATATTGCACTTAGATTTAATATATAAAATTAAAAAATAAATACAAGGACTTGTTGCCTAAATTATAAAGCAATAAGTTCTTGTATTTTTTATAAAGTAGAAAGATATTGATAATTTTATTAAATGTTATATTATTAGATATTGTCATTTCCATATAAAATTTATTAATAGGGGGAAATGTTTATTATTAGATAATTAATTGATATAATTATCAATCTCAAAATAGTTGCTAGTTTTCGTATTTTGTGTTATCATATACCTATGAAAAGAATTAGCGCTAGAGCAATAATTATTGAAGGCGACAAAATTGGACTTATGTATCGTAAGAAAGCCAACCACTGTTTTTATGGGTTGCCGGGTGGTAAACAAGAAGAGAATGAAACTCTTGAACAAACAGTTGTTAGAGAAATTAAAGAAGAATTTGGCATAGATGTTGTAGTTATTAAGAAAGTATACGAATTTATTTCGGAGAGTGCACATCAGCATTTTTTCCTTTGTAAATGGGTGGATGGAATCTTTGGAACAGGGCAAGGGGAAGAATTTACAGTGCCATCAGACAAGGGGTATTACGAACCTAGACTTGTGAACATTGAGCACTTGAAAGAATTACACATTCTACCAAGGAAAGTAGCGAAACAATTAAGGAAAGATTATGAGAAATATGGTGAGAATCTTGACAACAAAGTTAAAATACTCGTAGATGACACCAAAGCACAAAATCCACCTAAATTAAAAAAATTCAAAAGAAAGAAAAAAGTTAAAGTTAATAATTGATTAAAAAATAATTATGATATAAGTATAGGCAATCATAGATAACGATTGTCTATATTTTTTATTATATTATGTTTTTAGGTATTCTCAATGTTTTAATACTTATAATAAGTAAAAGAAATAAATTTATTAATTTATTTACTAAAATTGTATAAATATCTTAATTAAAATAATACTAAAATGTATTTGTGTTAAATAAAAAAATGTATTATAATAAATAAAAGGGGATATTGTGAATAAGATACTTAAAAGAAATATATTTTCAACACTTTTAATTAGTGTTATAGTGGCATTGTTAGGCATAGTTACGCTAAGAATGTATGTAAATGATAAAGTATATGCAGGGGGATTAGCACCTAATACATTCTATGTCAATGCACCTTTGGTAGTAGTTAATGGACAAAGCGACAAAAATACTGCTACGATAACAAGTTCTCAACCTTTGTTTACATCTAATGGAGTTAATCAAGAGACTTTACTTAGTCTTATGACTATAATAAATGACTCAAATATTTTGACAAAGAAGTTGCCTACACAAGAAGGTCAACTGCAGTTTTATAGTGCTGAAGATTTTGGAAGATACGGCAATCAGTCTAATTGGACTGATAAACAAAAAGGAAATGCTCAAATAGTTATACAATTATTTGAGGCTAGGTTTGGGCCTTATTGGCAAGCAGTCTATAGGTCTACAAGTAGTACTGCGGATGTGTTAACTTTATATGCTACACACGACACGGGTTCCATTTTTCCGCATACAAACAATTATTCGCAATTAGAATATACTACAAATGATACCACTGTTGGGACGCTAAGGTCTGCGTTACTAAGCAAATATAATGAATTAACGACTCAGCATAGTGAACTAGATAAGTATGTTGTAGCCCCTTATCAATTAAGTTCATACGGAGCAGATGACTTGTCTAATACAAGTTTATCAGCAGAACAAAATCAAGTTGACAAATTCTTTAATTTGGGGGCTTGGCAGAGTAGTGCAGTTCAAACAGGTAGCACTGTGTCTGCAACGAATACTTCGATTGGGTCAAGTCCTAATTCTTCGGGCGGTGGCGACTTCGCATACAATAATGGTATGGATGGATTGAGTGTTACACCATTCTCTAATAATGCTAGTACATATACAGACAAACTTTGGGAACCTAGCGCATTCGAAGTCTTCTATACAGGTTATGGCGATTCTAGTGTTGTAGATTATGACAATATTAATGCAATAAGTACTACAGAGAACTCATCAGATTTAACAATTTATGAGAATATGTTAGTTAACGCTAATAACGATAGTTCCCGTACGGGTTTATGGAAATTAAATGCTTATGACAGGGCTACAGGTGTTTGGGCGTGGTTAAGAAGTGCTCTTTATAACGATAGTCAATATAGAGTTATACATAATAACGGCAGTTGGCATCAATACCAAGCCAGCGATCCTACTTATAGCCGAGCAGCAATACACATTGACCTTAAAGCATTGTCTCAACTTATTACTAAGACAGTCAATGTTAATGTTACAAGCGGTGCAAATATTGATCCAACTACAAGTGGTGGTATAACACAGTATGATATCAATGGTATGGATTATACTGAACAAGGTAAATATTTGGGCAAATTATTTGAAAATGATGATAGTTCTAAAGGTACAATGATTGTTAAATATAATTATGATACTTTAAAATATAATGTATTAAATTTCTCAATCAATGGGCAAGTAATTAATGCTGAGACATTTTCAGGAAATGGCAGTATAAATGGAGTTTGTGATTATAGTTATTATAAAAATACTGTTGGTATAGAAATAGCGTTATCAAATGTAGAAAGCGATATCACTGTCAGTGCGCAAGCAGAAGAATTCTCTAATTATGGTCTCACTCTACAATTAAATAACAATGCTACAAATAACTATATGATAATATTGTCTAGCGATGGCAATGCTTATGCTTATAATGTTACGACACAAGGTGGAAGTATAACTTTATCATTTCCTATGCTCATAATCAATCGTGAATATAAATTAACAATATTAGGCAGTGCAAAGTTTACTAATGTAGAGAACTCTAGTGCTGAATTACAAGTCGACTTTGAAGACAACAATTCTATAACATTTATTTGTGCTACCCCTAATATAACCGCTACCATAAGTGGAATAACAATAACTAACTATTAATTTAATTATAAATGCTAGATTATTTTATAAAATTTATTAAACATAATTTGATTTTATTTTTTAAAAAAGGCCGTAGCGAATGCTATGACCTTTTTTGTATTCTAATAACTTTGTATTTTATATTAAATATTATGTAAATATAAGTAAGTTAGTGTGCTATAAATGTAATACGCATTTTTGTTATTTATTAATTTTCTCTTATATAATATTTAGTTATATTTTATAAAGTTATTTTATATTTCTAAATAATTTATATTACATTATTTATAATTATTACAAATCTTAAGGTAATTATATGCGTATAACTAATTATTGTAGTTTTATTTTTTTCACTAAAAAAATTGTCAATTTTAACTAATTTATAATAAATTGTTTTAATTCTTTACAATTTGTTATTTATTTGATATAATTTATTCAAGGAAGTTATTATGAAATCAATATATACATATTACAAAGAAAGATTAATCGAGATTAGCGGTAGAAATAGAAGTTTGTACGCTAAAAAAATTAGTAAAAAATATTCTTTTGACATAGGCAAAATCTTGGATGGCGATTATGATACCATCAATGAATTTTTGGATTTTTTGTGGCACGATAGAAGGTATAGTTTCCCTTTAATCAAAAAAGATGACAAAGAGAGACTCGCTAAAAATTTGGGCGTAGAGCACGACCTTAATGTGAGAAGACAAAACTTAGATAAGTTAGAAGGACAAGCTAAGAGCGAAGAAGCGTTTAAGTTACAAAGGGTAGCGAGAGAAGAGACGAAGAAGGCGATTGTATCTCAAGTCAATGATTTGAAAAATTTGAAGCGTGATATTGAAGAGTTCGCTAGAGAGACAGGGCGTTATGAAATGTATGTAGGTTATCCTTTTGTTACAGGATACATAGGCAAAGATTTACAAATCAAAGCACCTTTAATACTCTTCCCTTGTGTAATTAATATTATTGATGAACAAACCGCTGAGATTGAACTCAAAAGAGATGAGAATATTCAACTTAACAAGGTATTTATCCTTGCATACGCTAAACATTATCGACTCAATGTCGAAGACTTAGAGATGGAATTTAGAAGTCCACTCGCTAGTTCTTTCAAAAATATTAATGCTGTAGTAGAATATTTGAGAAAATTCGGTATTAGATTGTCTTATCAAAGTCGTAAGGGTATGTTTAATTATGAGAGAACCAAAGACCCTTCGGTCAATGATGGGCTAGATATTAAACAACTATGCGTTTTGGGGCGTTTCCCACTAGCAAACTCTATCTACAATGACTATACCGCACTCGAAAAAAGGCGTCTAACAAATGAAGCCATTAACGAACTTTTGAACACTCAATTACCAAAGCGAAATAAGAAGTATAACACTAATATTTATACAATCAATGACCTTGACTATGCACAAACAAGTTGTGTAAGGAATGTCAATATTGATGGTAATATGGTTATATATGGTCCACCGGGTACAGGTAAATCACAAACTATCGTTAACATTATTTCCGATGCACTCTGTAAACACAAGAGAGTATTGGTTGTATCTCAAAAGAAGGCTGCACTCGATGTTGTATACAATCGTTTGGGAACTCTCAATAACAAAGTTATGTTTGTAGTTGACCCTGAAAAAAATAAAAATGAATTTTATGAGAGAGCTAGGTCAACGCATATGGAGAATCTCAATTATCAACCTATGGACTTTGAGCAAAACTACATAAATATTCAAGACAAAATCGCTTGTGAAGAGAAGGAACTTGAGATAATAAGTGATACACTATTTAAGCCTACAGAATTTGGTATATCATTACAACAAATGTACGCTAATTCGCACATTATAGGGAAGAATACCTATGAATATACTGTGTATAAGAATTTGAACAACGACCCAGAGATATTGAAATTAACTTATCAAGAACTTGAAGAAGCATTGAGAGTTATCAAAGAGAAGAAGAAGGGCGAACATTATTATAATTATCTAGAAGCGAAGAAGAGTAATCCGTTAATTGATAAGATTAAGACTAACCTTGATATTCATACAATAAATCAAACATTAGCGAAATTAAAAAATCTAACAAGTTCAAGAATAGTACCATTTGATACCGCTAAGTATCCAAATTCAAAACAACTAATAGCGTATTATCTAGACAAGAAGATTGATAGCGAAGATTTGAAGCCATTGGTTAAATTTGTCGCAAAGATTAGCAATGAGAAGGCATACAGCAATCTACAGACAAGTTATGTATTTTTGCCAATGCTACCATTTACTAAACGAAAGACTAATCAAATAGAAAATGACATAGAAGAGAATTTCCGCAAAACACTAGAAGCCATAGATGAGTATACTAAAGATTATCAATTCCTTCAAGAAGTGTTGACTCAAGAAGGATACATAATGATGATTGATAATATTCTTAACGGCAATATGCTATACTTAAGGTTACTTATGAGTGCATTGAGTACCTATGTTGACATAAGAGACTTAAATAATGCGTTAAGTTCTTTGACAGATAATGAGAAAACAATTTTGAACTTTGCCTACAAATCTACAGAGTCTTATTCTAGGTTCAAAGACACTCTAGATATGCTATTGTGTGTAAGAATATATATTGAGATTGTTCAATTAGAAGAGAAATACAAGATAAATTTGTCTAAAATTCTAGATTATGAGAATACAAAAAATAGAATTTTGTCTTTGAATTCCGACCTTAAAGATGTTTGTAGAAATATATGTGATGGCACATTCAAAGAAGACTATATAAGTAGGTACAATGGAGACCAAGAGAACAAGAATTTCCTTTATCAAATATCTAAGACACAAAATCAATGGCCTATTAGAAGATTTATGGAAGTATATGGCGACTATATGTTCGACTTGTTCCCTTGTTGGTTGCTATCCCCTGAGAGCGTAAGTACAATTATGCCGTTACAAAAGAATCTATTTGACATTGTCTTATTCGATGAAGCATCACAAGTCTTTGTCGAGAACACTCTACCCGTAATATATAGGGGCAAAAATATTGTTGTAGCGGGCGACTCAAAACAATTAAGACCTACTGCAACATTTATGAAGAGATATCTAGGTGCAGACCCAGACGACAATTTGGATTATTCAACGCAAGCAGCACTAGAAGTTGAGAGCCTACTAGATTTGGCAATGACTAGATATAAATGTACACATTTAACTTATCATTATAGAAGTAGAAATGAAGAATTGATTAATTTCTCTAACCATGTCTTCTACGAGAATCGTTTACAAATCTCTCCAAATACAACTAAGAATAAAGGTAAGAAACCTATTGAGAGAGTGCTTGTTGATGGTAAATGGATAGGTAGACACAATGACGCTGAAGCAAAGAAAGTTGTTGAAATTGTCAAGAAGATTTTTAAGACAAGAAAGAGAAATCAATCAATAGGAATAATAACCTTCAATACTGAACAAGAGTCAGCGATTGAAGACGCATTGGACCTTGAGTGTGCTAAAGACCCTAAATTTAGAGACCAATACTTACTTGAGACAAATCGCAAAGAGAATGGCGAAGACACAAGTTTATTTATTAAGAACCTTGAGAATGTACAAGGTGATGAGAGAGATATCATCATATTTAGTATTGGCTATGCTAGAAATGAGTATGGAAGAGTTGTCGCACAATTTGGACCTTTGAGCGTAGAAGGTGGAGAGAATAGACTTAATGTCGCTATCACTCGTGCTAAAGAGAAGATATTTGTTGTAACAAGTATTGAACCTGAAGAATTAAATGTCGAGAACAGCAAGAATGCTGGACCAAAGATATTTAAGAATTACCTAAGATATGTCAGAGCAGTGTCTAATGGGAATACACTTGAAGCACAACTCATATTGAATAGTTATGATACACAAGAGACAGTGAAACCTATATCCATTAATAGTTCTTTCGAGAACGAGATTAAGGTTGAACTTGAGAAATTAGGTTATAATGTCGCTACAAATATAGGAAATACCGATTATAAAATTAGTTTAGCGATTTATGATAAAGATATAGATAGATATCTAGTTGGTATAGAGTGCGATTACACCGCATATCAAAGTAGTGATAGTTTGATAGAGCGAGATGTATATCATCCGGCATTCTTAAAGAGTCGTGGTTGGGAAATGGTGAGAGTCTTCAGCCGTGATTGGTGGTTGCATAAGAGTAAGGTGTTAGCACTTATAACAAAAATTGCAGAGAAGACACGACTTAAATACGCTAATGAAGTGGCGAAGGAAATTAAACCTAAGGCAACTAAAACTAACAAAGCAGTTGCTAACAAAACTACTATGACTAACAAAAATAATAAAACCGCTCAAAGCGATAGTAAGGCAAAGGCGGTCAAGTCTTCTAAAACTAACAAAAATTAATATTAATAATAGAAAACAATATTAATAATAGAAAACAAAAAAAGTCTTGTTGTTAAAACAAGACTTTTTTATAATAAACTAATTAATTGTAGTGCTAATTAATTGTAGTGCTATATAATTGCAGTGCTAATTAATTGTAGTGCTATATAATTGCAGTACCATTTAATTTGTAATAATACAATAATTATTAGTAATAAGATTATTTAATTTTATAATAAACTATGTGATTTTTGTAATAATACCAATCATTTGTGTAGGTATGCTACTTAATTTGAATAATAAAGGTGCTTAATTTTATAATAATACTACCTAATTATTGTAAATTTACAATTTATTAGGTATATGTAATATAACTACTTATTATTTTATAGGCATATAGTATAACTACTTATTGTGTTTTGTTGTTAATATCACTAGGCAAGGTAAGTGATAAGTCCTTATATTAGGGAAGTAGTGGAATGTGAAATAAATTTACATAAAAACATTAATTATTAAAGAAGTTTTGGTGGCGAGAAGAGTCAAGAAGTGCTTTGAGAATATTTCTACGGAAGTCTTTAGATATATTCTCTATATTATTTATAGCATTTTTGACTTCTTGCCTTTTTGTGTGTTTATCAGCGGGACAAGGGTTAGTGAATATAGGAAAGTCTTTTGTGCTAGCGATTATTTCACTCTCATTTATATATATCATAGGTCGAATTTGTGTTACGCACTCTCTATCTAGGTAGGTTTTTGGGGAGAATGTAGATAATCTTCCTTCAAACATTAGACTCATAAAAAATGTTTCAACAAAATCATCTGCGTGATGTCCTAGGGCAATTTTATTGCAGTTAAGTTCTTTAGCACTAGAAATGAGTTGACCTTTTCTTAACTTAGAACAAAGACTACAAGGGTTGCTCTCTTTGCGTATATTGAATAATATCTCATATATTTGTGTTTTAATGATATGTAATTCTATATTTCTTGAATTACAAAAGTTTATTATGTCGGTATGTTCGTATTGACCATCAAACATATCAACCATAATAGCGCATACTTCAAAATCAAATATAGTAGTCTTTTTTAATTGCGAGAATAGGTCAACAAGCATAAGGCTATCTTTACCACCAGATAACCCTATGGCTATCTTATCTCCATTCTCAATTAGATTAAATTGTTTTATACATTTTATAAATTTTGAAAATAAATTCATTTGTTATCACCTAATTTTTTGCATAAATATTATTCTTTTATTAATTATTAGTTGTAATATTTATTAATTATCAATAAAGTAAAAGATTAATTAGTAGTTGTAAAATTTTATTTATTATTGATTGCAATGTGTATTATTTTGTAATTAATATTTATTTAAGTATTGTATGTTAGATATATTTTATAACTTTTTGACAGTTCCGTGATTAATAAGATATTTTGTCGCTGGATAGTCGAAGTCAAAACTTGTCCCTGTCAAAATTGTTTGAACATTTTGTATACTATCTAGTAATTTATTGCATCTATTAGTATCTAGTTCACTTAGCACATCGTCTAGTATAAGGACAGGATATTCGCCGTTCTCTTCTTTGAATATTTCCAGTTCTGCTAGTTTTAGTGATAGGGCGGTTGTTCGTTGTTGACCTTGCGAACCATAACTTCTTATGTCTATGTCATCTATGACAATCTTAAGGTCATCTCTATGTGGACCTACTGTTGTATACCCTAATTGTAAGTCTTTGTCTACGCTTTTGTCTAATAATTCGTATAGTTGTCTATATAGTGAATCTACATTCTCGCCTTGTAGTCCCGTGTAGGATAATATTAGGTTTTCTTGTCCATCAGTTATTGAAGAATGCACTTTATTTGCTAATTTACTTAAATGTTGTGTAAATTTTTGCCTTTCAAGTATGATTTTTGCTCCAACTTGAGCGAGTTGTTCATTCCAGACATCGAGTCCCTTCATCGCTTGGTTGCTGTCAAAACTACTTTTTAATAATTTATTTCGTTGTGCTAAAATTTTCTCATAGCGAAGAAGATTATAGAAATATACTTTTGACATTTGAGATATGTCAATGTCTATGAATCTTCTTCTGTCTACAGGGCTCTCTTTGACAAGTTTCAAATCTTCAGGGGAGAAAAAAACACTATTAATATTCCCAAATAGTTCTCCTATTCTTAATATTGATAAATTATTTATACGAATGACTTTTTTACTATTTTTAGATAGGAATATTTCCACTTTTTTTTCGCCAGCAGATTTCTCTGCAATAACTTTAATTTTTGCACTCTCTTGATTAAAACTTATGAGTTCTCTTTCTTTTGAAGTGCGGTGGCTTTTGCCTATACAACAAAAATTGATTGCTTCGACTAGGTTAGTTTTGCCTTGTGCATTTTTACCGATTAGCACATTTAGTTTGCTATCAAAATTTATATCTAGATGCTCATAATTTCTAAAGTTTTGAAGTTGTAGACTCTTAATAATCATAATAATTAGTATAACATATTTCGCATTTTTTAACAATAATTTTTGTATTTTATTTTGTTTATAAAGAGATAATAATATTGATTTTTTTGGTTAATAATTATAAATATAATTAAATGAACAACATTAAGTCAATCTTTGTGGTATTATTAGTGTGATTGTTAGTAGCGACTAATATACCATAATGCTTGATTAAATTGGCATTATTTATTATAATATTTAAAGGGTGGATATATATAAAGTGGATAATAACACAATTAATGTAAACAATATAAATGAAGAATCAAAGATTATAAATAACCAAGATAAAGTAGCAAATAGTGTGGACAACTTAGTTAATAATGGTAATTCACAAAATAAGAAACTCAAAGTATTAATGGGTATGGACATATATCTACCTCAAGTAGATGGTGTGGTTAATTGTATGCACAATTATTGCCTAAATCTTAATGATTATTGTGATGTAACAGCGATAGCACCACAGCATATAAGACAAGATGAAGTCAAGACACCTTATAAAATTATTCGTTGTAAGAGTATGTACTTACCTTTTGTGAAATATCAGTATGGTACACCAAATAGGGACAAAAAATTTAAAGAAGAAATCTATAGCAAAGATTATGACATAATTCATATTCATTCGCCATTTGGTATGGCAAAATTTGCTTTAAGATTAGCAAAAGAGAAGAATATTCCTATTGTCATATCTCATCACTCCAATATAGAATATGCTATAAGCAAATATGCTAAATTTCGTTGGATAACAAAATACTTATTAAAAAAAATTGGCGATGTCTACAATCAGTTTGACAAAGTGTATGCGGTAAGTAATGTTGTTGCTGACCAAGTAAGAAGATTAGGGTATAAGGGGGATATAGAACTTTTACCTTTGGGGACAGAGTTAGAGAGAGTCAGCGAGCAGGAGATAGAGAGAAATAGAAAGATTGCTAACAAACAATTTAACCTTAAGGAAGATGACTTAGTATTTTTGTATGTAGGTAGGGTCGTTAAACTAAAGAGAATAGATTTCACTTTACAAGCATTGAAAATCTTAAAAGACAAGGGTTTGAAATTCAAATTTTTTGTTGTGGGTAAAGGGAACGATATCAATAAACTAAAGAATTTAGCAAATAAATTAGGTCTTAGTGAAGATGAAGTGATATTTACAGGCTTTTTGGATAGAGAACTACTACCTATTATTAATTCAAGAGCAGACTTATTTTTGTTCCCTTCAATATATGATACTTTTGGACTCGTCAAGGTGGAGGCAGGAGCGTATAATACTCCAGGTGTATTTGTAGAGAATTCTTGTGCAGCGGATGGAGTCAAAGATAATTTCAATGGCTTTTTGACTAAAGATGATGAAGTGAACTATGCTAATACTATTGCTAGGGCAGTCGAAAATATTGATAATCTAAAGAGAGTAGGTCAAAGAGCGGGCGATACATTGTATATAACTTGGAAAGATTGCACCGATTCGCTTTATAAAGCGTATCAAAAAGTCATAGATGAATACCACACAAAAAATAAAAATACATTAAATAATTAAATAATATTAAATTTATTAAATAATATAAAATAGTTAAATACACAATGAAATATAAATACAAATGAAAATATTAAAGGGGATGAAAAATTATGAGAGATATTTTGAAAGTAAACATAGACGAGATTAGACAGTATTCTAGAGATATTGCAAGCAAAGTGAAAGGCAAAAAATTTGATGTCATTGTACCTATACTTAAGGGCGGGGTTGTGCTTGCTTCAATGTTAGGGCGTGATTTAGGTATTAATAATTTTGCGTGTCTACATATAGCGACAACTGATAGTGATACACGGAACGCAGTAATTAATAAACCTAAGTTATTGGGGGTAACAAATGAAAGTATGTTAAAGGGTGCTAACATACTATTAGTCGACGATATCTGCGACAGTGGGCAGTCTTTAGAATTTGCTAACGAAGTTCTTAAAGATTATGGTCCGCAGTCAATCACTTGTTGTGTCGCTATTAATGTTAATAAAGATATGAAAGAATCTAATCTTGTGTATGCAGTTGATTATTCAAAAGAGAATTATTGGATTGTATTTCCTTGGGAAGACTAGACAAGTAAAAATTTTTATCATTAATGAATGATTTAAAATAATTAATGATTAAATTTTATAAATAGAATTGTAAGCAATTATTGTTTTAGCGATAATTGTTTTCTTATTTTGCTAATTTATCAAAAACTAATAATTTTTGTAATATAAATATATAAGTTGATTTTTTTTTGTATTGATTTATTTTTTATAATATGATATAATGCGAATAAAGGTAAGATGCTAATGAATAAAAGTAAACTAGATTTTTTGAAACAAGTTAAATTTGATTATAACAAGTACAATAATTTTTTGAAGAAAATGTGTGATGATACTGAAGTAGGGATAATGGACAATTATGATTATTTAATTAGTCAAAATGCTCATAATAGTGGTAAGTATATAACAAAAAATGAACTCGAAAATTTTTGTAAGAAAATATATATAGATTGGTATGACTATGTTACTAATTTACCTAAAAATACTATAAAAAAAGAATTTTTGAATGGATATGAGAAATTAACAACTCAGGACGAATACAAAATTCATTCAGTTAGACAAAGCGGTTTTTATAATTTTTTTTATGACACAATGGATAAAGAATTCTCTTCTAGCACTGACACCCCATTTCCAATCAGTGTGGACATTCAGGGGGCTTATGCTAAGGTTATAGATGGGAAATTGTATTTGGGAGATGGGTTCTTACATTGTTGGTCGCCTTCTGGAGTAGGCAAGGCACAAGTGCGATTATATATTAACCTATTAGGTCAAAATATTTTGCCTTTTGCTAATGCTTTTGTTGATAAGTGCAAAGAGAATGATTTAAAATATTACTTTAAAATGACATCTAATGATTTACGAAATGACACTTTTTTGGTATATTCTTCCTATGAGAATGTACAAAAATTTGTTGACATTATAGAAGAAATACGCAGAGAGTCGCCAAAATTACTTGAAGGTACGGAGTTAATGAACCCTTTGCTTGGTTGTATTAATGGGTATATAGGAGTAGGCGAAGAACCGCAGTACAAACATTCTTCATTTAATAGTGAGAGAGCGAATTTAGTTAAGATGTGTTATATTGAGAGATTCAAAGTCATATCGAATTATATAAATACGCAACCTACAGTTAAAAACGCACAAGGCGAGTTGCTTACAATGGATGAATTTTTATCTGATTTAATTAAGAAAGAATGGGGAAAGGCTATCAATAAAGATTTAGAATTCTACAAATTAAATGAGAATGAAAATGGAGCAAAAAATGCACAAAATGTGCTAAATTTACTAACGAACTCAAATTATTTTGATTCTAATCTAAATAAAGCAGTTGAAAATTTTAAAGAAATATTAAGAGACAATTCATATTATAAAAACATAAAAATTGAAACAAGTGTTTTAGATAATTCAAATGAAGATGATAATAAGAAACTAAAATACAAAAAAATGAAATTTTTTGTAATAACTAATAATGTGCTAAATGAGATATATTCATATTGTAAATTAAATAATGTTTTGTATGATAGAGTTCGCAACAAAAATGTACAAAAAGAATATTTTGAAGATAGGCACATATCTACATTGTTGCCCTTTGTAAATAGCGAAACTGAAAATGAAATTATTGATTACATTAAAGTAAAAGAAAGC
>CALVIT010000021.1 GCA_944331845.1 uncultured Clostridia bacterium | reverse complement strand
TTATTTTAACACAGGAGGACTTTTTGTGTAAAGCCTTCAGCTTTTTAGTACCCCCAGCACTGCTGGGGGTTTATTTTCCCAATAAAAAAGATAACATAATATATATACTATATGTTATCTTTTTATCATTTAACGCTAAATTTTTGGACGAAAAATATTATTCGTAATCTTCTCTACAAAATCTAACTCGTGGCTTACTAGAATAACCGACCCTTCAAAATTATTAATAGCATCAGCGAGTGCTTGCTTTGACTTCACATCAATATGGTTTGTAGGTTCATCAAGAATTAACATATTATTTGGTTCAATCATTAATTTACATAATTTTACCTTGCTTTGTTCTCCACCACTCAATGAAGATATGCTTTGCAACATTTGTTTACTTGTTAACCCTGCATGACTTAAATAAGAACGAATGGTTTTGTCTTCTAATTTAGGAAATTCATTTTTTAAAATTTCAAAAGGTGTAAGATTATTATCTTCCCAATTAAGTAATTGTTCGTAATATCCAATTTTTAATTTGTCCGCTAACTTTATTTTTCCAGCGAGTGCAGGTATTAACCCCATTATAGTTTTTAGCATAGTTGTTTTACCTAATCCATTAAACCCCATTATTGCTAATTTCTCTCCATTTAATAACTTAATATTGATATTTTTAATAAGCGGATAATGGTATCCTATAGTTAAATTTTCTATATCAATTATAGGGTTAGACCTAATAGGTGAATATGCGAACTTAAATTTTGGTGTAGGTGGTTCATTTAATTTTTCTAATCTCACAATTTTATCTAATTGTTTTTTGCGACTTTGTGCTTGCCTAGCGGTGTTAGTTCTGCAACTATTCTTTGCGATGTACTCTTCTAACTTCTCTATTTTTTGCTCTTGAGATTTAATATTTTTTTCTTGAAACTCCACTTTCTCATTGTGCTGACGAACGAACTGAGAATAATTACCTACATAACGAACTATATTGCTAAATTCTACACTAAATATTGTTGTACACACTTTGTCCAAAAATTGTGTATCGTGCGACACAATAAGAAAAGTACCTTTATAATCTCTAAGGTATTCAACTAACCACTCAATGTGCATCTCATCAAGATGATTCGTAGGTTCATCCAAAATCAAAAAATCAGGACATTGTAATAACAACTTACACAAAATAACTTTGGTTGCTTGACCACCGCTTAATTCTCTCATTAGTCTATCATAACCAATCTTGTCTATGCCTAATCCAGAGGCATACTTTTTTATTGTGCTCTCTATTGAATAAAAATCACGATTAAGTAACTCTTCATATATTTCGCTTGCCCTCTCAATTTTTTTCATATCTTGCGTTTCAGCACCTTCAGTGGACAATTTCTCCGCTTGCTTCTCAAGTTCAAAAAGTTCATTATAAGAACTGCTTAAGTATTCAAAAACTGTTTTGTCTCTATCAACTGAAGCGTATTGGTCTAAATACCCTATTGTAAATTTGCCTTGAAATATTATATCTCCACTATCGCACAAACTCTTACCTGTCAATAATGAAATTAATGTTGACTTACCGGCACCATTTGCCCCTACTAAACCTATCTTCTCGCCTTTGTTGATAGTAATATTTACATTTTTATACAAAGTTTTGTCTCCAAAACCATGAGTCATATTTCTAATTTCTATCATAATGTTACCTAGGAAATATTCTATCATATTAATGACTATAAATCAATAACTTATCATAACTATTTGACTTACTTATACTAATGTCTTATAATATCAATATGAATAATACTGTATGTTTTACAGGGCATAGACCCAGTCAACTTCCCTTTGTGTTCAATAAAAATAACCTAGAATACCAAAAGTTAGAATCTAAATTAACTTCTATAATTCTAGATTTAATTCACAAAGGTTATACAAATTTTATAAGTGGTATGGCATTAGGTGTAGATATGATGTGTGCCGAAATAGTTTTGTCTATCAAAAAAGATAACCCAAATATTAAGTTGTATTGTTATCTACCTTGCAAAAATCAAGATAAATTATGGAGCACATTTGACAAAAAACAATATCAAAATATCCTATCACATAGTGATGGAATAACCTACGCTACTAATTCTAATTTTTGTACAGGGTGCCTACAATTAAGAAACAAAATGATGGTTAACGACAGTCAAGTTGTAGTAGCAGTATATTATGGCAAAGATGGCGGTACAAGAGAAACAATTAATTATGCTACACAACAAAATAAAGAAATTATATATATAAATTAAATATTTTATAAAAGTTAATTATTTGACAAATATAGTCAATATATGACAAAATTTCCGCTTTAAATTAAATAAAAATTTATTATATTTTAGTTATAATTATAGTGTCAAAACAAGGAGGATACTATGATTAAAGTTTTGAAAAATTCAATTAAATACTTAGGAATTGTCGCATTGATATTGCCTATTCTATTCTTAATGACTGCTTGTGGCGGGAATGTCCAATTTGAAGGCACTTGGAATATTGTATCAACAACTCAAAATGATACTACTAAGGACCGTACTACGCTTGAGAGTGAACTTACTGACAAAACTAAAACACTTGATGAACAATTCAATTTGGTTATCAAAGATGACAATACTTTCAGTTTACTCACTCCAGCATCAACTACCGCTCAAACTGGTACTTGGCTCAAAGATCCTAACACAGATGTTGATACCTACAAATTGACAACAGCAACAAACCAAGTCTACACAGTAACTTATCAAGAAAAGAACCAAATTAAAGTTCAAATAGATGATACAACTTATTATACTATGAATAGAAAATAATTAACTAATATTATTGAGAGCACATTTTGTATGAAATGTGCTTTTTTATTACTATATATCTTATGCGGTTGCATAATTTATGAATTTTTATATTTATTATAAATATACATTTAATGCAATAATCGCACAAACATATTTTTTATTGCAAAATCCTATATTAATATTTGAAATTTCAATAAATATCACTATCATTAATATTATTAGTTATAGATTATTATATTATTATATTATTTTGTTGACAAGTAGATTAAAATTTGATACAATACTATCATATTTGGGATTATGGCTCAGTTGGTTAGAGCGTAACCTTGACATGGTTAAGATCAGAGGTTCGAGTCCTCTTAGTCCCACCAAACAATATGATGTTATTTCTTACACGGAGAAGATATGGAATTAATTGATGTTACAATGCAGAATAAAAATATTTTCCGTGATACCTATGTTGCATCGTTAAAAGAAGGTTTTGTAGGTTTTATTCCTATTAATGCAATTTCACAATTCGAGAAAAATTTTTTTAATTATTTTGATGAGTGGTATCATAATAAAAAAATTTATATGAAAATTTGTTGTGAAAACGCTAACCCATTAGGAATTGTTGTATATGGTAAATCAACACTTGATAATGCTTCGATAGATGATGCCTTTATTAACTCAATCTATTTTAGAAAACAATTTCACGGTCAAGGTTATGCCCAAAAGGTAATAAATATTATAGAACAAGAACTTAAAGATGAAGGCTATAAAAAAATAAGCCTATGGTGTTCTATAGAGAATGAAAGAGCCTGGCATTTTTATACAAAAAATGGTTATACCCCTACTACAATTGAAAGGGATGATAATTTAGATGGTAAGATATATCACAACTTTTTATTCTGTAAAATATTGAATTAAATTAAAATTTAAAAATATAAGAGTGGTTTTTTATGGTAGAATGTATAACAGTTATTAACGATAAAGTTCAAAGACAAATATCAAAGAAATTATATATAAGTAGTATAGTCTGTCTAGTAATTGGTATTATAGGTGTTATCTTATACATAGTGTTAAGTACAATATACCAAAATAGTTGGGCTGATTTACTACTTCTATTTGCTATACCTTTTGGATTCGGTCTTACATTCTTTATAACACTTGATACGAATTATAGAATATTAAAAAATACTGCTATGGTAAATTTTTATATATTTGATGATGATTATCTATTTGTAACAACTATCAAAGACAACGAAAATGTAGGTTCTTCACAAATACCATATAATTCTATAACTAAGATTAAAGAAAATAAATTATATTTATTCATCTATATTAATAAAGTTTCTGCCCTACCCGTTGAAAAGGCATCTTTGAGCGAAGAAGACATTAAATATATCAAAAGCAAAATTAATACAAATCAAAATTAATAAATTACTAATTTAATAAAATACATATAAAAACATCCATTTATTCAATAAAAAATGCCTACACAGAGCGTAGGTCAAAGTAAAATCAAATATAAATTTTAAGTTAAAAAAATATACAATTCATAAATTACAATACATATAAAATGCCATAATAAATAATTACTTGTATTGTAATATTTAATATTTATTAACATAATATTAACATAAAAAACGCATAATAGATATGCGTTTTTTTATCAATCAATCCAGAGTACTCTATTAGTTAGAATAATACTAATAATGTCGACAATCCAGAAGAAAGCCCAACCAATTAAAATTAGCAAAATTGCTAAAATTATGCCCAAAACATTGCCTCTGTCGATACTTCTCAATAATCTGTAGAAATGCCATACAATGTCAAGTACGGGTAAAGCAAGAATAATCTTTAAGATTATATGTAGTTTATCCATTGCCCTAACTAAAGAATTCATAATAACCTCCATTTTCATTATATGTACATTATATAATTAAAATTCAAATTTTGCAAGCGATTTAATAAAAAAAAGCATTTAGACAACCTAAATGCTTTGCATTATTAATTATTATCAACATAGTTGATACGAATGCCTGGTCCCATTGAACTAGCGATAGTAACACTCTTAAGGTATGTTCCTTTAGCTGCTGCTGGTTTTGCTTTGATAATAGCATCCATTAGTGTTGTCAAGTTAAGTTTTAACTTCTCTACACCAAAGCTTGCTTTACCAATTGGACAGTGAATATTCTCATTTTTGTCGAGTCTATATTCAACTTTACCTGCTTTAACATCAGCAATCGCTTTAGCAACATCAGTAGTTACTGTGCCACTCTTTGGGTTTGGCATAAGTCCCTTAGGACCCAATATTTTAGCAATTTTGCTTATAGAACTCATCATATCTGGAGTTGTAATACATACATCAAAATCTAACCAACCTTGATTTTGTATTTTTGCGATATATTCATCAGCGCCAACATAATCAGCCCCTGCTTTCTCAGCTTCTTCCGCTTTGTCGCCTCTAGCCAATACAAGCACTTTAACTTTCTTACCTGTACCTGCTGGTAATACAACTACGCCACGGACTTGTTGATCAGCATTTTTAGAATCAACACCTAATCTTACATGCAATTCGATAGTTTCATCGAATTTAGCACTAGCTGTCTTAACAGCCAAGTCAAGTGCTTCATCTACAGAATATAATTTACCCTTCTCGACAAGTTTTAATGCTTCTGCATATCTCTTACCAAACTTCATTTTTTCCTCCTTGTGGTATTAACGAACTCAGTTCTTCCACTAATCTATAACTTCTATGCCCATACTGCGAGCGGTGCCTGCTATAATCTTCATAGCACTCTCAACATCGTTTGCATTCAAGTCAACCATTTTTAATTCTGCAATTTCTTTAACTTGTGCTTTAGTGATTTTAGCTACCTTAGTTTTATTAGGTTTAGCAGAACCACTTTCAATTCCGCACGCTTTTTTAATCAAAACTGCTGCTGGTGGTGTCTTAAGTTGCAATTCGAATGAACGGTCTTGGTATATTGTTACAACAACTGGTATAATTAATCCAGCTTGAGCACTTGTTTTGTCATTAAATTCCTTAACAAATGCTGGCAAGTTTAAACCATAAGGACCAAGCATTGAACCAACTGGCGGAGCCGCTGTCGCCTTACCCGCAGGCAATTGCATTTTGACTTGTGCACTTATTTTTTTAGCCATTTTTATTCCTCCTACACGAGATTGTGGTCTTGACAAGGGTTAACCCTCTCCCACTATATTTTTTCGACATTGCTGTCGGAAAAACCAAAATACTACAACTTTCTTATTTGTTCATACGATAATTCTGCGTCTACTTCACGCCCAAACAATGATATTTTAAGTTTACACTTTTTGTTAACCTCGTCAACACTTTGTACTATGCCCGCATTACCTTCAAATGGTCCATCAATTATCTCGACGGAATCACCAGCATTTAATACAAAATCAACGACAACCTTCTCTAGATGTAAACGACGAATCTCTTCCTCAGTCATTGGTAAAGGTCTACCCTTAGGTCCAACAAAGCCTGTAACACCTCTAGTACTTGTAATAGTATGCCACAAATCATCACCATACAACATTTTAATTAATATATATGATGGCATCATCTTCTTTTGAACAACTTTCTTTTTGCCATTCTTCTCTTCGATGACATCTTCCATAGGTACTACTATTTCAAATATTCTATTTTGTAAATTACCATTCTCAACGACTTGTTCAAGATTCTGTTTAGCGAGCATTTCATAACCAGTGAAGGTATGCAAAACATACCATTTAGGTTCTGTTTCCATAACATTATTCATAAAAACCTCTCAATTATAGCCCACTTGTTATAAGTTTGTATAGCCAACTCAAACCATAGTCAAAAGCGACTACAACTACGCCAAAGAAGATTACAACTGCTATGACAGCAAAAGTCTTCTTTGTAGCCTGCCCAAATGTTGGCCAAGTAACTTTCTTTAATTCAGCGAAAGATTCTTTTATCTTGCGAAAAAAGCCACCTTTCTTCTTCTCTTTAACCTTAACTTGTTGGTCTTTAGCCATATTGCCTCCAAATGAATGTTATTCGCTAAACTATTTTGTTTCTTTGTGAAGAGTTGTTTTGTTGCAGAATTTGCAAAACTTTTGCATTTCAATTCTGTCTGGATCGTTCTTCTTATTCTTAAAAGTGTTGTAGTTTCTTTGCTTGCATTCACTGCACGCAAGTGTTATCTTAACTCGCATTTTATCTGCTCCATTCAAAAAAAATTAATACCGCTAAAATTCGGCATCGCATTATAATATCATATTTTAAAAATATTGTCAATAATTTTTGACAACATTTTAATTTTTTTTAGAATTTATTTGAAAATATTTAGTAAAAATCAGTATTCTATCCTGTTTTTTGTTTAAGTTCAATATTTAAGCCCTTATAAGAAACTTAGTTACTAAAAATGTTAGTTTAGTTATATTTTTGTAAAAATCTATGTAAATATTTCTCACTATTTAATTCAAAACTTACATTGTTATTCTCTTATAAAATACACGATAATTTTATATCAACCATACATCTTGCCTAGCATCCACAATACAAATTTTTGTGGCAAAATTTTATTCAAAAATGCAAATATTTTGTACTTACCACCAACTATCACTCTTATAGGTAATTTCTTCTTATTTACAGCCTTTCTAACAGCATCCGCTATTTTGTTAGGCGACATACCATTAATCTCATCTTTTTCCATTTTTTTAATAGATTTAACATCTCTATTGTTGTATGACTCATCACCTACAACATTTTGTCTTTTTTCAGTGAACGAAGTGTGCGCATCACCCGGTAAGATACAACCTACTTGAATATTAAATGGTGCTAACTCTATTCTCCAAGCATTAGCCATTGTCTCAACAGCACTCTTAGATGCTGAATAAAACGCTTGAAATGGTAAAGGAAATATTGAACCTACACTGCTCATAAATAATATTTTACCAAACTTTTGTTTTTTGAATTTTGGAATAAATGCTTTCGCTAGATTAAACGCTCCAAAGAAATTGACATCAAATAAATCTTTGGCTTGTGATAACTCGGTATTTTCTAAAGGTCCACCTATGCCTTTGCCCGCATTACACAATACAACATCTACAAAAAGTTCTTTTTTGTCAATAATCTCAAAAGCATTTTTGATATCTTCAGGGTTTGTAACATCGCATTTTATAAACTCATACTCATAATTCTCTGGTTCGTTATGCGACAAACAATAAACTTTGTATCCTTCCTTCGAGAACATATTAGCACAAGCAAGCCCTATACCCTTTGTCGCCCCACTTATTACTGCTACTTTAGCCATTTTATTATCTCCTATAAATTTAATTATAACATATTTATCTTAAAAATTAAAATATTTGACATATATAAATTAAATATAAGAATTGTTTGCTTACAAAATCAATTCATAGATATTTATCTTGTATATTGTTAGTTAAAAAAATATCTTTATTTATGTATAAACTTCTACTAAGTTTTTACTTATAAATGTATGAAATCTTTAAAATTAGATAAACTAAATTTGATATTGCCTTTAAATAATTAGATTACAAAGAATATTTTCCTTCTTCCCATTTTTAAATTGAATTAATTATACAATTATTATAAAAATACAAAATAGGTCGTCAAAACGAACCTATTTTTTTGCAAATTTTATACAAATACTACTTTTTATTATTTAACTCCCTCTCTAAATCTCGTTGTAGTTCTTCTAATTTATATTTTGCATCAGTTAACTCTCTTTTTAAATTTATATTGTTTTGTTCTATTCTAGCACGATGTTCCTGTGCCAATTTTTCACTTTCTTTTAGTGTTCTTAATTTCTCTTCTTCTATATCATTTGCCCGTCTTTGCTCTTGATACAATTTATCCATTGCAATATCATTTTCAATTACATTAAGTGCTTCACTAATACTCGTTGCACGACCACTCTTAATTACATCTATGCAGTCAATAATTTTTTCTTTAAGAATATTTAATTCATAAAGACTTACATAACCTCTTTCATCAAATGCGGTACAGTAAATAATTGATTTTTTTTGAATTATGCTTTTTGCTTCCAAAAATTTGTTATAACCATATCTTTTTTCGAGTTTCTCAAGTTTGTTTTCTTGCTCGTTTAGATACGATATGAAGTTTTCTTTAAGTTCTTCAAAATGTTTGCTAATGTAATCATAATCATAATACCTTGCTTCTTTTTGTAATTTATTATTGATAATAGAATATATACGGTAATCTGATAGAATAAAACCAAATAATATTATACATAAGATTGTCCACCCTAACATAGCCGTTACACAAATTGCATATTTTATGTATATATCGCAAAATTCAGTTCCTATAGTTTGTGCTTCAACAGTATCTAGAAATAAATTTAAAAAGTCACCGGAATTAATCCAAACCCCAATTACAGCAAGAATATAAAATATTCCTAAACCAATGCACAATTTATGAAAAAAATTAAATTCATCAACATTATTTAATGATATGATAGATAAAATCGCTGTAATCACACCAAAAATTAATAAAAAAATTAACACATAAGTGACATTTATTGTTTCAAAAGCGGAAACACTATCCATCACTGAAGTAATAGATGGTTCAATATTTTTTATAATATCGCTTAATTGCATAATGTAAGTTATTCCAATTGCTACAATGCATAATAAACCTACTAAAAAAGTAATTATCGCAAGACTGCGCCACACCAAATTAGATCTTCTCATTGCTTTATTTTTAGCATTTTCCCTATTTACAGTGTATAATTCATCAAAATTATTATTTTTGAGTCCATTGCTAAATTTATCAATTTCATTCTTTAATAGATCTTTTTCTTTTAATACATCAAAATATTTGTTTATTGTATCAATAGCACTAATTACTTCCCTTGCATCTTGAAGATTTTGCTCTGCGCCCATAGAATTTCCCTTTTTGCATTTTTAATATTATAACATAAAAAGCTATAAATATCAACAAAAAGTTTATATATTGTATAAACTTTATTTTAATTTAATTTTTGAATTGTATTCAAATGTTAGCAGGTTATTGCCACATGACTCACCCTTTACATAAAATTTAAATTAAGCATAATAGATTATAATAGCAAATACAACACTTTATAAATTAAATATTTAAAACAATTATAAGATAATTACAAAAAAATACATTTTAAACGAATAATATGAATGGTATTCCCTTCTTCTAAATTGAATTTTGTTTTACTTATTTAAAATAGTTGAGCATCAACATAATTATATGTACTAACTTTTTACAATACAAAAAAATCACAAACACGAATAACAAAATCGTGATTGTGATTTTATAATTAAAATTTTTTTAATTTCTCAAGATAAATAAATTTTTGTTCTTCAAGTTCGCCTATTCTCATTTCAAGTTTTCTATTCTTCTGGCGAAGTTCCCTAGAATTTGACGTAGGTTTAATTAACCACAAGAAACCAAATTCTACTACGCACAATATAAATAACATACTTTGGAAATCAATATCTACATGCCCAAAGAATGATTGTGGTATAACAAGTAATGCTGTTACACACAATACAAACATTGCACCAAATAATGTCAATCTATATGAATCTAATGGTCTACTTACTCTTATTAGTAGTATCAAACCAGTGAAGGTTATCGCTATACTTGCCATAGTCTCATAGTGAGTACCATCGCTGTATGTCATATCAAAGATATAACAGAATACGAAGTTTAGCAATAACAATATCGACCCGGGGATAGATTTGACTATTAAATTAACTAAGAAATTACCTTTGATAGGGTCCTTGTTAGGTTGCAATGCTAGGAAGAATGAAGGAATACCTATAGCGAACATTTCTAGCAATATCACTGAGTTAGGCGTAAATGGATAACTTATTGAAAGTGCTAGACACAAAATTGATAAGAATATTGTGAAGAATGTTTTCATCAAGAATAGTGATGAAGATTTTGTAATATTATTTACAACTCTTCTACCTTCCGCTACAATGTCAGGCATTGAAGAGAAATTACTGTCTAACAGCACAAGACTACTTACATTTCTTGTAGCATCGCTACCACTTGCCATAGCAATAGAGCAATCGGCTTCTTTTAGAGCGAGTATATCATTGACTCCATCGCCTGTCATACCAACTTTATGCCCTTTTTGTTTTAAGGCTTTAACCAACACACTTTTTTGTTCTGGAGTAACTCTACCAAATACGGTGTATTTATCTGCAGCGTCAATTACTTGTTGGTCAGATAGACCATACAAATTGATGTATTTGTTAGCATTAGGCACGCCAACTCTTTTAGCAATCTCACTAACGGTAATAGGGTTATCCCCTGAAATAATCTTCAAATCAACATCGTTGTCTTGGAACCAACGCAAAGTCTCAGGTGCATTCTCACGAATTCTATCTTCTATAGCAATGAGTGCAAGCGGTTTAGCGCCTGTTGGTACATTCTCTTTGTCAATCTTGCCCTTTACTTTAGCAAGCAAAATAACTCTTTTGCCTTGCTTAGCATAATCTTTGACCTTGTCTTCAATCTCAATAGATACTTCATCTAAGACAAATTCCGAAGCGCCTAAAATGTATGTATATCCATTAGAGAATGAGACAGCGGACATCTTTCTAGCACTAGAAAAAGGCATCTTAGCAACAACTTTCATAGAATCATTCTTACCGAAGTACTCAAGCATCGCTCGAGAAGTTGCGTTGTCTTCGCCTAGTTCATTCATTAACGAACCCATAATTTTAGATAAATCGGTATGAGAAATAGTCTTATTGATTGCTTCTACTTCAGTTACAATCATCGTTCCATCAGTGATTGTACCCGTTTTGTCAAGACAAAGCACATTGACTCTAGACAACATTTCTATGCCATACAAATCTTGCACAAGCGTTCTTTTTGTCGCCAATTTAACAACGCCAACAGCAAGTGCAACGCTAGTAAGAAGAAACATTCCCGCAGGTATCATACCTATGATAGAACCCGCCGTCTTCTTGATTGTTTCCATACTCTCACCACCGACTTGCATATAGTTATTATATAGCATCAAAATACCAAGCGGTATAATTATAACCCCTATGACACTAATAATAACCTTCATACTCTTCATTAAGTCAGATTTTGGTTGAGTATATTCTTTTGCTTTAGCGGATAACTGCGCAGAATAACAAGCATCGCCGACCGCATCTGCTCTAGCGGTACACTCGCCACTTATTACATAACTTCCGCTCAATAATCTATCGCCTGCTTTCTTTTTGATAGAATTGCTTTCACCCGTCAATAAACTTTCATTGACTTCTACTTCTCCCGCAACGACTACACAATCGGCACTAATTTGTTTACCTAGAGAAAATAATATTATGTCATCAAGAACAATTTCTCGAACAGGTACTTCATACTTTTTACCATCTCTAATAACTAATGCTGTAGGTGCGGTTACTAAAGATATCTTCTCCATAGTCTTTTTTGCTCTAATCTCTTGTATGATACCTATTAATGTGTTAGCAATAATAATTACCATAAATAACAAGTTATTAAATGCACCGACCACCATAAGTGCTACGGCGACAATTAAACATAGTAGGTTAAAGAATGTACATATATTCTTAAGGAAAATCTGTAAATATGTTTTTTTGTTCTTATCGTGAACAAGGTTAACATATCCATTGTCTATTCTCTCTTGAACTTGCTCCAAAGTTAAACCCTTGTCTGCCTTAGGTTTGTACCTTTTAGCATTATCATAACTAAAAGATTTTTTCTTTTTTAGTTTATTGACTTGTCTTTCAGTTTTGCTTGTAAAGAATGTTTGCATTGATATAGCATTACTATCATCTTTATCTTCTAATGATTCTTCTTTGTGCACTAAATCTTCATCTTTGCTATTAACTTCTACAATTTTGTTATCTTCTTTGTGTTTTCTAAATTTTGATTTAGTTCTTATGCTTTTTTTTGTCTTAGCATTCTTTGAGTCAACAATAGGAGTATCTTCGTTTAGTTCCTTATTGCCTTCAGCAATATCTGTTGACGCATCATCTTTCTTCTTATCGACTTTATTATTTGCCATTATTACCCCTATTTATTTGGTTATATATTTAATAAATCTTATTCAAAGTCTTCAACTAATTGATAAGTCTTGTCTTCAATTTGTTTGTCTAATACTCTTATAAAGTTCTCCATAGGTATGCTATTTACTTGTTTACCGCCACGAATCTTCAATGAAATACTGTGGTTAGCAATCTCATCATTACCTATAATAATTGTATAAGGAGTTTTCATCTTTCTAAAGTTATTGACTTTGCCACCCATACCGCCATCACTTAAATCTAATTCAACACGAATTTTGTGTTTTTTAAGTTCTTCAGCGACTTCTTTAGCATAGTCATATTGTTCTTCACTAACCGGCACAATACCAACTTGTACAGGACTTATCCACAAAGGAAATTCACCTTTCGTATGTTCGATTAACAAACCAATAAATCTCTCGATAGAACCATAGATAACTCTATGAACAACAACAGGTGTTTGTCTTGAACCATCTTTGTCAGTATAGTATAAATCAAAGTTTCTAGGTAGTTGGAAATCAAGTTGTATAGTCCCCATTTGCCATTCTCTACCCAAAGCATCCTTCATAAGTAAGTCAATCTTAGGTCCATAGAATGCGCCATCGCCTTCGTTGATATCATATCCGCCTTTACCAAAACGGTGGTCAAGCACTTCGCCCAATTTTTGTTCTGCTTCGTTCCATAATTCTAAGTCGCCCATATAGTCATCAGGTCTTGTTGACAATACACAACGATATGTTAGGTTAAATATATGATAGAATTTGTCCGCTATCTCAAAGATACTTGATATTTCGCTCTCTATTTGGTCAGGTCTAATAAAGTTATGAGAATCATCTTGTCTAAACATTTGTACTCTCAATAATCCGTGCAATGTTCCTGAACCTTCTTTGCGGTGCAAAACATCACAATCAGAGTAACGAAGTGGTAAGTCTCTATAACTATGAACTTTTCTCTTATATACAACCATAGCATTAGGACAATTCATAGGTTTAACAGCGAAATCTTCATCTTCTATTGAGAACATATCATTTCTATAATGAGCCCAATGTCCGCTAGTTATCCAAAGTTGTTTAGAGTTAATAAGCGGAGAACTAATCTCTTCATATCCCCTTACCTCGTGTTCTTCACGCCAAAAATCAATCAATGTGTTGAATAATTTCCAACCTTTTGGCAACCAATAAGGCATACCAGGTGCTGTATCAGTGAGCATAAATAGGTCGAGTTGTGGACCAAGTTTCCTATGGTCTCTCGCTTTCGCTTCTTCAATAAACTTTAAGTGTTCTTTTAATTCTTCTTTAGTTGCGAAAGCAAATGCATATATTCTTTGAAGCATTTTGTTGTGTTCGTCGCCTCTCCAATAAGCAGAAGATGATTTGTCTAACTTAAATGCGACATTTCTTAATTTTTTAAAGTCTTCTACGTGCGGACCACGGCACAAATCAACAAAGTCTCCACAACGATACGCTGTTATCTCTTCCCCTTCTGGTAAATCTTTGATAAGTTCAACCTTGTATGGTTGGTCTTTGAATAACTCAAGTGCTTGTTCTCTACTTAATACAATTCTCTCAAAGACACAATCTTTTTTTAGTAATTCTCTCATTTTGTCTTCGATTCTTTGTAAATCTTCAGGTTCAAATGGCTGTGCTACATCAAAATCATAGTAGAACCCCTTATCAATCGCAGGTCCTATACCAAATTTAACATCCTTATACAATTCTTGAACGGCGTATGCCATCAAATGCGCCATAGAATGTCTAATAATTTCTATATCTTCCATAAATTCCTCTCTTTAACTTCAATATTATATCACAATGATTGTGATTATGCAATTATAATTAATCACTTATTATAATTAATAACTTACTACTTTTTACTATTAACTACTTTATCTTGTTTATCTTTTTTGTCATCTTTCTTCTTTGTATCATTACTTTTTTTGTCCGCCTTTTGGGCGGTGGTGTTATCAAAATGCGCCATTATTTGAATATTTTTTTGTGTATGCAACTTATATGCAATCGCTTTAGCACAGTATATCAAACATTGACTTTTGTTGTCATTATTCTCTGACTGTAAAAAACTTAAGTTACTACAATTCTTGAACGCAATCTCTAGTTCATTACAAAATAAATTATATGCGTCTAGTTCATTAAAATACTTTAATTGATGTTGAACAAGAACTTTAATCTCATTCATACTAAGTATTTGCTTAAGGAAACACAGCACTATCATATAGCATAAGTGCTTTCTAGTATATCTCTTGCCGACAGGTGCAGGAATTAACCCAAATTTAACATAATTATTAACCATAGACGGCGTAATTATATTGTCATTATTTGTAATAATATATAACTGCTTATTAATTAAGGCTAATACTTGGTCCATATACAATTCTATGTCGGGTAAATCATTGTATCTAGGTATATGGTACTTGCTCAATTCTTCTTCATATTTTCTCATTTCTTCAAGAATATTGTTCATAATATTATCTCCGTTTGTATAATTTTAGCATAATTACAAAAAATTAGCAAGAAATCTATCAAATTAGTTGACATTTTTTTAAAAAATATGTAATATAGTTTTAAATACTAGATTATAAGGGGTGTATTATGACAAAAAACATAGCACTATTCGGCGATTCTATACTCAAAGGCATAATCTTAGGCGAAGACAATAGATATCATATATCTAAGGATATTGATTGGGAAGGAATTGAACAAAAACTTAATATATCTATAGAGAATTGTAGCAAAATGGGAGTTTGTGTAGACGGCGGTAAAGAGAAATTAATTAAATATCTTAACACTAACCCAAATATTGACAGCATAGTACTAGAATACGGCGGTAATGATAGCGATTATCATTGGAATAAGGTATCGGAGAATCCTCACGGAACAAACCTACCTAAGACTGATTTAATACAATTTGGTCAAGACTTAATAGAGATGATAGAATTAATAAGGGAACACAACATTAAACCAATATTAATGACTCTACCCCCTATCATTGCTGAAAGGTATTTTGAATTTATATGTCAAGGAAATGACAAAAATAATATTAAAACTTTCTTAGGAGACATACAAATAATATATCGAAGACAAGAATTATATTCAAGTGAAATATCAAAAGTTGCAAAAATAATGAATGTTGACTTAGTGGATGTAAGACAAAAATTCTTACAAGCGTACGACTTAAATAGTTTGTATTGTCAAGATGGAATACATCCTAACCAAAAAGGTCAAAAATTAATAATAGATGCTTTTGTCGAATACTTTAACAAAACGAAACAACAAAATAAGGAGTTATTAATATGAATATACAGATAACAGCAGATAGCACAATAGATTTGTCACAAGAGTTATTAGATAAATACAACATTAAAACTATAGGGTTGTCAATTAACCTAGGCGATGAAGAATATATTGATGGAGAGAATATCACTACTCAACAGATATTCGAGTATATAAAAACCAAAAATACCCTTCCAAAGACAGGTGCAGTAAGTGTAGAAAGATACAAAGATTTCTTTGGGAAAATTTCTAACGATGACACTGCTATAATACATTTCACAATATCTAGTGAAATGAGTTCTTGCTATAATTTTGCTAAAATAGCAAGTGAAGACTTCAATAATGTATATGTCATAGACTCAAGGTATCTATCTACAGGTATTGCACAACTTGCTATCTACGCAAGAAGATTAGCGGATGAGAACAAATCTCCACAAGACATAGCAAATACTATTCAAGATATGGCAAATAACAACAAAGTTCAATGCTCATTTATACTAGATAATCTTAAGTTATTACACAAAGGCGGTAGATGCTCAGCAGTACAACGCTTTGGGGCTAACCTTCTTCATATAAAAGTATGCGTAGGTGTGCACGATGGCAAAATGGGTGTTGACAGAAAGTATAAAGGTAAATTCGAAAATGCAATTATTGAATATATTGAAGATTGTCTAAAATTATACCCTAATTATGATAAGCATTGCTGTTTTATAACATATACAACTGCTTCAAATGAAGTTTTGGACAAAGCAAAAGAAATATTAACAAATAAAGCAAATTTTGATAATATCTACTACACAACAGCAGGCGGTACAATCGCTAGTCATTGTGGAGAGAACACTATAGGTATACTATACCTACTAAAATAACACATATTATTACAAAAATTAATATATTTAACCGCTAAATTAAACTTTATTAAAAAGATTTACTAAAAAAGCGTAATAAAAAATATAATGTCATCCAAAATATTATTAATGAATTATTTGTGTTTTATACAAAGTTTATATTTTATAAAAAAATACTAGGTCATAAACCTAGTATTTTTTGTTGTTAATTATATTGTTTTAACTCCAGTGATAGTTGGATATTCTCCATTACCTATTGACCAAACAGATGTATAATCAAAGTTTCTATTATCTGTTGTGAATGGTGTCAAACTTGTTTTACAATCTTTTGTGCTTGTTCTACCATCAAGGTTATTATAGTTACTACCATCGCTATAGCCTTTGTTAGGATTATTGAATATTCCTTCAAATATCCCACCACTTGCCTTTGATGAACCTTGTGTTATAGCATCACCTGCTACATCACTATCATAGATTGATTTGAGTATAAATCCTGCTTGTTTTAAACCATTAGAGTTAGCCAAACTGATACGAATTGGACTACTTGTCTCAGCATAATTATCGCCTTCACCATTAAAGCTTGTTGCAGCGAAACATAATTCAATTCTAGCACAATCTCCAGAACCAGTTAAGTTAGTACTTCCCATTACATAGGTTGCGAATCCACCTTTGATTGAACTATCGCTCCTACCATATAGGTTAGCAACTACTGAACAATTCTCCATTCTACCATTTTGCATTGTAGACACTAAACCGCCGACTCTCTCACCAGTTATGTTTGCATTGTAGACATTATTTTTTGAAATAGTTGCACTATTGTTGTTATAACCAACTAATCCACCTACATTGTATCCATTTAATTTGCCTTGTACTGAACTCATTTCAATCATACCAGAGTTAACATTATAACCAGCGATACCACCAACATAGTTGTTATTTCTAGCCATATCACAAGTTATAGAACCTTTGTACGCTACATACTTAATACTTGACTCGTTGTATCCTACAATACCACCGACTCTATTCTCTTGTGCATAACTATAAATGTATGATGTGATAGCGGCATCATTAATGAATCCTTTGTTATATCCAGCGACACCACCGATTCTAAATTGATTGCTTGAATTTGTTGATACTGTAATGCTGATTGAAGACTCAACTCTATTTATAGAACCATTATTTACACCTACAACACCACCAGCGTATAATTGATTGTCTGTAACCACATTCAACTCTCTAGATGAGTCCGCAGTAGTTTGAATTGTTACATCTTCAATAGTTCCGTTGTTGATTCCTGCAACAACACCTACATATTCGCCATCTGTTATTGTAATATTTTCAAAAGTGATATTTTTAATAACTGCACTCTTACCAAGCACACCGAATAAACCGACTTCATTTAAACCTTGCCCATTAATGACGACATTCTTTATCTTTAAGCCACGGCCATCAAGTACGCCATTAAATGGATTACTCTCTGTACCTATTGGTATCCATTCAGCACCGCCGAAGTCGTAATCTTGTGCTAATACCACAGATTCGCCTTCTTCACATTGTGCTAATCTCTCATAAATAGTACGAGTATCTACAGGGTCATCTGGATCATCTGGTTCAATAGGTGTACTTCCTGCATCGCCATTAATATTTACAAAATAATCTTCAGATTTACCTAACATTTGAAGTACAGGGTAACCATCATTAACATCATTGCTTTGTGTCCAAACTACAGTAAAATCATAGTTGAATGGTCTCATTGCTGGGTTATTTGCATACTTAACGTGACTGAGCATTCCTTCAAATTGTCCAGCACCTTCCCCATCAGCAACTAATTGATAACCTTGTTTGAGTCCTTCTTTAATGTCAGTTGTTGATACGCCTTTAGCAACAAGTATCTTGTCTTCTACTCTAGTATTGTATAGGTTAGTATCAGAATAACCTGTATTGACTATTGCTTTAACTGTTGGGTCGCCACAAACTGTAGCATCAAAATATTGTCCCCAAATAACATTCTCTGAAATAACTTCGCCAAAATTATTAGTATATTGTGAATAATCATTACTATAGAGTATACCTGCTCTATTTGTAACATTCTCAAATTTTACAACAGCGTAGTTGTCTTTTAACTTAGCATTTGAATTCTTTGTTGCACTCATTTTAGCGACAATACCAGCACCTGTAGTACCTGTTACAGTTGATGAAATGACACCATTAAATGATGAATTGATTACAACGCCACCATTCAAAACTGCAGTTAAACCACCTATATTGCTTTGTCTTAAGCCTTGCAAATTAGCATTAAATACTTCGCAACGGTCAATTCTACCAATAAGATTATAGTCAACAGTACCAATAGAATCGACTATAGCATTAGAAACGCCTGCAACACTACCGATATTGCTTGTCATTGATTCAAGAGTAGAACTTAAAGTAACATTATTGATTTGAATTTTCTCAATAAGACCATTATTCTCCCCTGCGACAGCACCTACATTAGCGACCATACCGCCAATAACAACATTGTTGAGTACCAAATCGTGTACATAACCTGTCGAAGAAATTCTGCTGAATAATCCTGCGTAATCAATTCTTACATTAGAATTAATTGTCAAATTAGATATAGTATGACCATTACCATTGAACTCCCCACCGAATGCTGAGTTGCTAAATAATGGTACGAATGTCTCGTTAGGATTATTTAAGTCAATATCTGCGACAAGAATATAACTACTATTAGCAGTAGCACCTTCTGCTACATTCTCTAACCCATTATATAGTTGTTCCGCACTCTTAATTATAAATGGATTCTCGCTTGTTCCATCGCCAATTTTTACAACACATTGTTGAGCAGTCCAACCTGACCTATTAGTATTAAGCCAAATCTCAGTCTCGCCTGCTTGTAATGCAGTAAAAATATTTGTTTGTTCATCATAACTAATCAAATCTGTATTCTTAACAAGCCACTCAATCTCTGTGCTATCAAGCGGGTTGTCATGTTGATAAGACAACTTGAATGTATCTCCAACATTAACATAAATCTCATTAGTTTGTAAATTGATGAATTCTTCATCTTTCATAAAGTAGTACACTGTTACACCTAATGCTACTATAGTTAACAAGGATACTACAAAAACCACAAATCTTTGATAATTCATAATTTCTCCTATTTAATCACAACTTTGTATATATTATACTTTTTTATAACTTTTTTGTCAATACTCTTGTGTAATTTTTATTTTATTTGAGCATTAATTTTCATTTTTGTAGTAATATCAAAGAAATAGACAATAATTTACACTTCTATTATGTCTTTTGTTGACCATTTCGCTTCAAAAAACGCACAATTATTTTTATACAACATATTTTGTTGCATTTATTGAGAAAATATTATATAATAAAATACACAAAAAAAAAGGAATATTATGAAAAATTACGAACCAGTTAGAGGAACACAAGATTATTTACCTAGACAAATGCAACAAAGGCAATACATAGCAAGCGTTATAGAAAGTGTATATACTCAAAATGGGTTTCTCAAAATAAAGACACCTATCTTAGAAGACATTAACTTAATGCTTGGTAGCGACGGCGGAGATAATGTGAAATTAATGTTTAAAGTGTTAAAACGAGGCGAAAAACTTGACTTATCTAAACCTAATCTCAGCGTATTAGATGTCAGTGATTTAGCACTTAGATACGATTTGACAGTACCCCTTGCCCGCTTCTATGCGAATAATCAAAACTTTTTGCCTACCCCATTCAAAGCATTTCAGTTAGATGAAGCATTTAGAGCAGATAGACCACAGAGAGGACGATTGAGACAGTTCACTCAATGTGATATTGATATACTAGGCGACAAATCAATAAATGCTGAGATTGAACTACTTGTATGTGCTGGGCAGGCACTTACAAGCCTAGGGTTTAAAGATTTTGTATTCAAAATTAATAATAGAAAGATTCTTAATCAAATAATTATAAACAATGGTTTTAACAAAAATCAATGCGAACATATCTGCGTAATTTTAGATAAATACGACAAAATTGGCTATGAAGGTGTACAAAGTGAAATGATAATGAATAACTTTGACCCTGCTAACACTGAGTCTTTAATTCAAACTATTATTGATATTAAAGATAATGGTTTCAGTGCTTTGTCTAAATATATTGAAGATAACGAAGACATTAGCAACACAAAAAAAATTATTGAATGTGTCAATGAACTCAGCAATAACTTATATACAATATGTTTTGATATTTCTATTATCCGTGGACAAGGATATTATACGGATAGCGTATTTGAAGTATATCTTGATGGTTTCAATGGCGCTTGTGGCGGTGGCGGTCGCTACAATGATATGATTGGCAAAATAACTAAACAAAATTGTCCTGCTGTAGGTTTCTCACTAGGATTTGAGAGATTATATAGCATAATTGCCGAAAATGATGTATGTATGTTTGACAAAAATAGATTAGCAGCTATCAACAATGCTGATGATAATTTTGTTGATGTCAAAAGATACGCTGATTCACAAAAGAAAGATTATGTTGTAGCAATTCTTCCAAAGTCAAATAATCTTGGGCATCAATTACAACTATTAAAGGCTAATTGTTTCTCACATTTTGTTATATTTGGTAACAATGAAATTAGTAAACTTTGCTAAATTAGCGAGAATATTAAAACTATAAAAATATGATTTGTTTAAAAATAATATTTATAAAAATTAACTTAATATAAATTAAAATAAAGACTTAACAAACGATTTGTTAAGTCTTTATTTGTATTATATGAATATGAGATACTTTTAAACAAAGATTTAATAGTTTTTGTTGGGTTAAATAATAACATAAAGATAATTAAAATTTAATAGTTTATTAACATAATTATAACAAAATATAGTTTTATGTTAATTTTAATTATAATATAAAATCAATTTTGAACTACAACATAATTTACATACTATGTTTAAAAAAGTCAATCACAACTACCGGCTTAGCCGGTAGTTTGTTCAGCCCCCTTAGGGCATGTTGCAGCAAAATTGTAAACAATTGGT
>CALVIT010000020.1 GCA_944331845.1 uncultured Clostridia bacterium | reverse complement strand
AATTTATGTTTTTTTTATTTCGCAATATTTTTTATATTAATCACTTCTATATTGTATGGGTTAATTATTATTGTTTGAATATTTTAGGCAAGATGTATTGAGTTAGTATATGGTACTTAAGTTAATATAATTTAGTACCGAATGAAATGTAATTATAAATAAAATTAATATAATAACTTTAATAAATTTGTAATATATCAAAACAAAGATTTGTTAAGATATTGTTATGTTTTGTTTATTTTGTGTATGATAAAATAAATTAATAATTTAAAATTTTAAATAATAAAATTATGAGTTATAGTAATACTACATAGTATAATTATTTTATTATTAAATTTAAGTTATACAAATAGGGACAATGGCTATTTATTAAAAATGCGGTTTTTTGATAAAATTTTGTTATATTTTGTTATTTAGAATTTATTAACTTTGCTTGACATTTATTCTATAATATGATACTATAATTTAGTTAATTTCATGGCAATATAATACATATATATTTATGTAAATGTAATTAAGTTTGTGAGAACTTATTTTATTTTTTTAGAATATAATAAGACTAAAACATTGCTTGTTTATTGTGATTTGTTATGATTAAATCATAATAGCATAACATAAGTTAGCAAAAAATTATAATAAATTTAATTACACTAGTTGTATTGACTATAAGAGTAAGTAATATATATTTAATATAGGGGATTAATATGAAAACATTTCTAAGGGACAATCTAATTGTATGGGTTTGGCTTGTTTTAGCAATATTTGTTGAGCTATTTAGTATTTGTTTTGCTAATTGCTCTCCATACCTTGCTTCTCCATTCTACTATTTGTGTTTAATGGCTTTGTGTGTTTTTGCTTTAACATTGATGAAAAGAAAAAGACTTAAGGTAATTTTTACTAATTTATTTTTAGCATTTCAAATAGCACTTTGTATAGGTTTTGTTATTCTGTATGATAATAATGGTACAGTTTTTGATTTTAGTATGTTAAATCAAAGAAGTGATGCTTTCGGTATGCTAAAGGGGTTGACTTTGGACTTTGTTCAAATCTCGATATTGTTAGCGATATTTGTAGCATTCTTGACATTTAGCATTATATATATTATTAAATGTAAACAAAATAATACACTTATAATTGACAACAAAAAAGTTTATAAGGTGTGTGCTGGGATAATGTGCGCGTGTATGGGTGTTAGTATTATTGCTACGCCTGTTGTAGATGGTGTTATGGCAAGCAAACAGGGGTATGAAACTATACTATACAATGACAACTACAGCAAATATCAATCAATGGGTATAACTGCTAATGCGATATATGAGATGGTCAGTGGAATATTGGTCGATAGAGTAGATACTTCAAATGTAGATATTATAGATGAATATTTGTATGGTGATGGTACAAATAAAGAAAGCAAACTTCTACCTACTTCACAATTTAATGGAATCAGTGAAGGAAATAATCTCATAATGGTTATGGTTGAATCTTTTGACTGGTATCCATTGAGTTGGTATGATGCTGACACGATAGCGAGTATTTATCCTAATATTTGTAAATTTATGGGCGAAAGCATAGTTTTTGATAGTTATTATACTCGTGAGAAAACAGATACATCTGAAAACAACGCTTTGTTAGGGTCAAATCCTTCAGGTAAGTACTTAAACTATGATTTTCCTGAGAATGAATATCCTTATTCTCTTGTTAATATGTTTAAGGACGAATATCCAAATGTTACAGCGAATGCTTATCATCAAAATAGGGGAGAATACTACAATAGAGAGAAAACTTATGTAAGTTTGGGCTTTGATGAGTATTACGACATTGATGATATGGAAGAATTTGGTGTACAAAATACTTGGGATGGGCACACTTGGCAATTTAGCGAGTTCACTCAAGACAGCGCAGTTATGAAACATATGAAAGAACAAATGTTCCCACTTGATGAGCAATTCTTGACTTATTGGTTAACATTCTCTATGCACGGGTTCTATGGCGAAAGAGAGACATTTAGTAACTTTGTTTATGAAGATTCTGTAACAGGTGCTAGTTATGAAAACGGATATTATGGTTATTTTGATTCACTGGGCGTATTCCCTAAGGGGTTGAGCGATGAAGATGATTATTTGAGAAATTATGCGGCAGCACTCAAAGATTTTGATGTTGCTTTGGGCATAATGTTAGAATATCTTGAAGCAAATAATCTACTAAGCAATACTACAATTGTTCTTTATTCCGACCATTGCACATATTATAACAATCTTATGAGTTATGGTAAACACATAGATGAAGTGTACAATAGTGAATTATATAACATACCTTGTATGATATATGACCAAAAATTGTATGATGCGTACTTGGATGTATACGGCGACAGTTGTTATAAGAGTCTTATAGGAAATGACAAAAGCGAAGATTATAAATTTGTAACCTTATCAAAATTTGTCAATACCGTAGATTTGATACCTACAATATTTGACTTATTTGGAATCAAGGGGTGGAACAATCTATATCTAGGTAACTCTGTATTCATTGAAGATGTTGAGAGTATAATATATTCTCGTTCGTATGGTATATTTGTTACGGATAAGGTAATATGTTACTCTATCAATAATCTATTGTATACCTGTGAAGGGTTCACAGAAGATGACAAACAAGATTTTATAGAAAGGGCAGAGAAACACTTAAAAAAGCAAGAAATATTGGATAAGATTTTCTACTCAAATTATTTTAGCAAATATGAATATCAATATCCTTAATTAAATATTAAACAAAAAAAATCTTCTATGTTAGAAGATTTTTTATTTTTAAGATATCAATTATATTAAATTATTGAGATATATTTTAACAATGTATTGAATATTGATAAATAGCATTATGAGTTAACAGGGGAAACTTTACTATAGTAGAATAAACTATAATATAATTAAAACATAAGAATTATATTATCGCTTTAATTAGTGAAACATATTAGTTAACATTAATCTATAATTAATGAATATTATTAGTATAAGTAATAAATTAGGAATTCTAAGCGTTAATTATTAATTAAATAATTAAATTTACTATTTTATTAAAATTCTAAAAAAACAAATAATAACATTATTAATTGAAAAAATTAAATAAAATGCGAGCAAATAATTTTGTAAACATATCTAGTATTAAAGCATATATAAGTAATAAACAAAAAGATAAAAGATTTAATGCACTTTACAATAAAAGTATAACATATAGGTAGGTGCGAAGTGGAAATATCCTATGCGGAATTAAGACAAAAAACTGTTGTTAATATTGTAGATGGTAAGAATTTAGGGCATATTATTGATGCGATTTTTGACGATTCGTATGGTAAATTATTGGGGTTTGTAGTTCCTAGTATTAGGCGAAGTTTTTTTAGGTCTCAAAATGACATTTTTATACCTTATCAAAATATTTGTAAAATAGGCAGTGATGTTATACTTGTTGAATTACTTCCACAGAACGCTCCTAATGTGTCTAAACAGAAGGATGAGCCGTATGCTTTTGCTGAAAATTATCAAACGAAGGTACAGGCGACTAACTGGTCAAGAGAATAAATTATAGAGTGAATGCAAGTAGAGTAAATAAAAAGGCATATTAGTTATTTCTAATATGTCTTTTTTGTTTTTAATAAATTACAAATTGCTACTCATATATATTCTCAATTATATTTAACTTCCAAGCAATCATATATAATAATTTAATTCAATAACTTAATATTAATAATCTTGCAAATATTAATTATTTTGTAAATACAACTAATCTATAATTAACTTAACAATAAGGTACTGTTATTTTGGCATCTTAGGTAGGTTAGGTCTATTTGGTGGTAATTTTGGCCCATTTGTTGAAGGTTTATTAATATTAGGTGCTACATTTGGTTTATTGATTGGCCCTATATTATTTGTTGGTTGTTTTGTAGGTGTAGGTGTAGGTATAGGGTTTGAAGTATTTTGCTGATTATTAATAGGGGTAGCATTAATCTTTGTATCTTTACTAATTTTGCTTTGACTAATAAATTCTTCAACCTTATCATTTTTAGAAGATTTATTATCGTTTTTGCTGTTAAGTGAATATACTGATGCTTTCTTCTTACTTCTAATGACTACGAAAATGAATATGAGTGCAAGCAATATTGCGACACCTGCTAGTATTAAGTAGATGAAGTCGTAGTTTGGTTCAGGTTTATCAATTATTACATAATACAATGTTTGAACGCCATATTCATCTGTATATACAATAGTGTACTGATTCTTGCCATACATTACTTCTTGTGTCTCGTCTTCCCAACTATATCCTTGTGGTAATGCAATATCTTTAAGTGTTTTAGCATTATTTATTTGTGATTGACTGATAGTTGGTTTGCCAACTACTGCTAAAGGTACATATTCAAAATTAAAGTTACAAGTGTTATTATTCAAAATATAATTTTGTTGTTGTTCTCCTGTTAACAATAACTTTGCTTGATAATCATTTGTGCTATATTGCTTTTGATGTCCTATCTCAATAATATTTAACTCTTCATCTACAGGATTATCTATGCTATATGAAGGTATTTTGGATGTGCCATCGTATTGTAATAATGTATTGCCCCAAATAACATTAAGTGTAATTGGTGCTATATTGACATCTATTGTGAATGTCTTGTCATTAAAATATTGTGCACTTAGATTAACATATACTTGGGTATTTTGTGCGTTTTTGAAAGTAGGTGCTTGAGTTGTGTATTTGATTCCATCTAAACTATATTGTGCTGTATAGTCTACAGTAGGTGTAGAGGTAACCACATAGTCTAATTCGTGGATTGTATTGTCATAATTAATGTTTATATCATTGTATGTTACATTAAAATCTGCATTCAATATATCAAATTCTGTGCTATTATTCACTAGAGTATAATTAGTATTAGTTGTTTGTAACTCTGCGCTGTAATCTGCTTTTGGATAGGTTGATTCGCCTTTTTGGGTTAAAGTTATTTCTTCATTATTTGGGTTATTAAATTCATATTGTGGGAATTGTGAAGTCCCATTGTAAATTAATGAAGTTTTTGTCCATTTTATATTGATTATTGCAGGGGTAATCTTAACGGATGCTTCAACGATTCTATCATTATAATTTCTCATCCCGCTAATTTTTACAAAATATGTAGTATCACAAGTATTTTTGAATGTTGGTTTAGAACTTGTATAATCTTGTCCATTTAGACTATAAGTCAAAGTGTAGTCATCTATATTATTAACCGTTACATTAGCGCTATGTTCGTATTTGTCATAAGTGCTATTATAATTTGATTGAATTATCAAATCAGTTGGTAAATCAATTTTGTTGATTGTGTAAGTACCATCAGTGAATGTTATGTCATAGTTACTATTCTTGCTAATAGCAGTGATAGGGTATGTTCCAACATCGGCACTATTTGAAGCGGATGTTGAATATTCTATCATAAGGTCATCATTATTGTAGATTGTACCATTTGTAATGGTGTATGTTAATTCTTGTATAGGTTGTTGAAAATCACTAGATTTGTCATCAATTTTTATCTCTAATTGTCTTTTGCTAATGTTAAATGTTATTGTGCAGGTAGCATTATAACCTTTGAGATTGTCAACAATTAGCAAACTAAAAGTGTAATTGCCTGCGGTTGTAGCAGTTCCAAATATTGATGTATTATTTAGTTCTACAAATGCTGGAGCATTCAAAAGTGAAAATTCTACACTATTAGAGAAATTGGTTAGGGTAGGTAAATCAAATTCAAATGTATCTCCGTAGGTGTATTCACAAGTTTTGCTCCCATAAGAAATGCTAGCAGGTTCTTTGGTCCATTTAACAAAAATATTGCAATAGTACCTTTGGGTGTCTATCAAATACGATTGCGTTAAATACAAATCGCACAAATTGTTAGGATTTGCTATATATTCTAAATCATCTATTGTTATATAGTATCCGTTGTTATCGCTTAGTATAGGATTTTGGTAAGTACTATCTAGGTACAAACCTTCAAGGTAATATGTATTTTTGGTTGGCGTGTCTAGATAAATCTTGTCTTCAGTACTAGATATTGTTTGTATTGTAGAATAATTATTATCTAATGTTCCGCCATTCAAATCATAATAAATGTATGTGTCATAGACATTTGTTGCTTGTGTAATTGTAAAATTGTATGTTATACTTTGCCCATTTGCACTGAATGTAATGGAATATTTATCTGCAAAGTCATACGCAAAGATATAGAATAACCCATTAGCATAATCATACCCACTATATTCGCTAAATGTTATGTGCCCATCGCCATATATAAAATTGCTAATAGAATAACTATTTATTTTGGAGTAAGAAGCAAGTTCTATTACAACCATTATTCCATCGTGGTCAGTAGTGATATCAAAGTCTTGTTTATCCATATTATATGAATTGTAATTGTAATTCAAAACAGGGTCATATGTTGATGATAAACCGCCTTTGTTATTCTCTTCAAGTTGATAAATTCGAAGAGTGCCTATTTCTGCGCCACTCATAACAAATATTTCTTTTGTCAAAGTGTAATCTATCTTGGAGTCTTTGTCATAGTCGAATTGAACCTTAAGTACATAGGTACCACAATCTGTTGAATCGTCTATAGAGTTAATGTCAATTGTTTGAGCCTGCTTATTTAGTGTAATAGTAAAGTTGTCATTAGAAGAATTGTATTTGTCTTGAAAACTTACATAAATATTGTAGTCATTATCATTTAATGAGTAGGTGTATTGTAGGTCTATATCTTGATTAGAATAGAAAATATTTTTTTGTTGAATTTTATTAGGTGTCAATGTAGATTCATCGACTTCGTATTCAAATTTGCCGTTATATAAATTATCAAAATCTGCGCTAGATTCAGTAATATACATAGAAGGGTTTGTAGCATTATCTACAAGTTTGAACCCATATAAATCTGTTATTGATTGGTCATCATAAGGTAAATATACTATACCATCATTACCTTCGTTATTGCCCCAAGAATTGAGAATTATCCAAGCGCCTTTATGTGTGCCCAATGCGTCTACATATGTAAAGTTATCATCCCATCCTATAATTGTTACAGCGTGGTTAACGCCCGTAGCAGTAGAATTGTAATAAACTGTATATCCATTATAAAGATTAGCAGTGCCTGCATATATAGCACAATACAAAGCGCTATAATTTAAAATATGAGACTTCATAGCGTTTTTTATGACATCAGTGTTAGCAGTAGAATTTTTGCCAAAATCAACCTTCTGTATTGTGTCGGGTATGCTGATTCTTTGGTCTTGAAGAGAATCGAGAATCTCTTCGTAGTTGCTGTCATCAATTCCATAAATGCTATCAAATGTTAAATCACATTCTAATAGTAGTGAGTAGTGGGAAATAGCATCTGTATAATAACCCATATGACCGCCGTCGCCAATAGAATACGAATTGTCAAGCATTTTGTGTGCTAAAGCAATGTATGCTTCGGATAAGTCGTAGTATTCATTATACTTTTTTGCTAATGCTGATTCAAGCACAGTATTAGAAGTAAAAGCCCAGCACAACCCCATTGAAGTTTGGTTCTGTGCGTACATAGCGTAATCATCTCTAAAACAGTAGTAATCAGGGACTTCAGTAAGAGTAGATGTATCACTCTGTACTAGATTATCAATTTTGTAATTGCCTACTGGTATTGCACCTTGGTAGTCCTTTGTATAATTATTAGTTGAAATGTTATAATCGTACTTTTTGTCAAATAAAATTAAATAGGTTGATAGTGCTATTATAACTACACAAATAGCACATAAAGCAATAGATGTTAATTTAAAATTTCTCAAATTTTTCATAGTTACATTTTATCATAAATAATTTATATGTCAAAATATTTTTTTCAAATTCTACAAAAAAATACATAAAAATGGTAAATATTATATAAAACAACAAAGTTATATATAATCACTTAATTTTCTTTACTTTTTTGAAAAATTTTAGTATAATAATAGAAGCATTATGAGGTGAGAATTATGAAATGTATATTTTGTGGATGCGAAGAGAGCAAGGTATTAGACTCTAGAAATACTGATGAACTTAACGCTATTCGTAGACGCCGTGAGTGTGTGAAATGCGGTAAAAGATTTACAACTTATGAGACAATAGAGACAACGCCAATTCTTGTTATAAAATCCGACAACTCTAGACAACTCTTTAGTAGAGAGAAGATTATGAACGGACTTGTTAAGGCGTGCGAAAAAAGACCTGTAACATCACAAGATATGGAAGATATAGTCAATAAAGTTGAGCGAATGGTTCATAATCACACAACACAAGAAGTTAAATCAAGTGAAATTGGCGAAATAGTTATGAATGAACTCAAAAAGATTGATGAAGTAGCGTATGTAAGATTCGCTTCAGTGTACAAAAGATTCAAAGATATTGATAATTTTGTTGATTTCCTTCACGAATTTGAAAATGCGATAAAAAGAAATTAAACTATGATTAATACAATCATAGTTTTTTTATATGTTTGTGTAAAAATGAAATAAATTAATAAATTATTGTAAAAATTACAAAATATAGTAAAATATTTATTAAATTAATTAAATATAGTAAATTATTAATTAAAAATTAACAAAAATAATATAAATTAACTAAATATAAGTATTGAGTTAAATTATATAGAATAAAGTAAGATAATATATATTTAAAAATATTTGATTAAATATATAAATTATACTAATACTAAAATTTAATTATATAATAACATAAAAAATAAAAATAAAAAACGCTCTATTTTTTATTTAGGCGTTTTTTTATTCTATAAAGATGCGAATTATTTGTACCATAATTATCAATGTTAGAATTAAATTTATAGTAAGAATGATTAATATCTCGTAAAATACTAAAAAATTCAAAACAACTCTTCATAAAAAATATATCACAATTTGGGAAATATTTTTTACACAATAAAATAGTTTGATTTCGTAAGTCTAAGATTGTACCTTCCATATATATCCCTAAACATTCTGTAAAAAGGTCCGCTCTTCTATCTTCTTTGTCTCTTGTTGTCATATTAATGCTCCTTAAATTTGTCAATACTAATTTTATCACACCTAATGGGTGTAAGTCAAGTATTTTATAGCGATTAGTTATAAAATTCTAATGGAGGTTATGGTATGATAATATTAGAAGATATAAGGAATAATTTGATTGAAGCGATAAAAACAAGTGGTATGACACAAACTGAAATAGCAAAAAGATTAAAAATAAGGCAACAATCGGTCGCTAAATATTTATCAGGTATTTCTATGCCAAGTTTAGATACATTTGCTAACTTGTGTGTAATACTTGATTTGGATGCAAACGAAATATTAAATATAAAATAGTTAAATTTGGGAATTAAATTATTGTGTAATTAAGGAAGTGTATTTATGATAGTATTAGAAGATATTAGAAATAACTTAATAGAAGCTATAAAAATAAGTGGAATGAGTCAAACTGAAATAGCAAAAAAACTAAATGTAAAACAGCCAAGCATTGCAAAGTATTTGTCTGGAAGGGCGATGCCAAGTTTAGATACATTCGCTAATTTATGTGTAATACTTGATTTAGATGCAAACGAAATATTAAATATAAAATAGAAAACAAAGAAATAAATTACTATATTAATAAGGAAGTATACTTATGATAGTATTAGAAGATATAAGAAAGAACTTGATTGAAGCAATAAAAACAAGCGGAATGACACAAACACAGATTGCAAATGAATTAAATATAAGACAACAAAATATAGCACAATATTTGTCAGGAAGGGCGATGCCGAGTTTGGATACATTTGCTAACTTATGTGTAATACTTGACTTGGATGCAAACGAAATACTAAATATAAAATAAAGATTGTATGTATTTATGTAGGGGGTCCATACACCTATAACCTAATCAAGGGACACTTACTTGACCTGTGGTATTTTGAAGGGTATCAAATATATGTTGTGTGCGTAAAACTTTGGTATTTAATTTTTGCGAAAGCAAAAAGCAATATACTTGAAGTCTTGCGTAATCAGTACATATATTGTACATATAATACACAGGTCAAGGACACTGTCCTTGCCTAAAGGGTGCAGGGGAACGGGGAGTTCCCTTGCAATATAAATGAGTAGTTCCCTTGCAAATGTAAACAGGTAGTTACATTGCATTGTTTTTTTATATTAAAATAAAAATAAAAAAAGCATATAGGTTTAACCTAATATGCTTTTTTTGTTAAAAGTCAAAGTTATCAAACGAATTTTTTGGTGCAGTCAATATCGTTGCATTTCTTGCTTCAATGTCGTATGCTATTTTCTCTTCATCTAATGTTCTTGATGGAGTGTATTCTACTGGTAATGATTTCATAGTATAGAATTTTTTAGCATTGTATGCAGGTGTCATAATTACTTTGACTGGGTTCTCGTGATACATTTTGACAATAACAGTATTCTTTGGCAATAGTTCGAGTTCTTCTGGGTAGATGAGTGGTCTAGATGTTTCGCTTGTGCTTACGCTCTTACTATCTTTCTCACCTTTGGTCTTTGATGTCGTTTTGACTGTGATATTACCGCACATCTTAGAAAACTCTTCTTTTGTCTTCTGGTCGGTTGTACCGATGAAGACTTGTATGTTACAGTTTGTTCTAACAATGTCTGCGACTTTGTCGCCGTAGATGTTGTTAAGTTGTGTATAACTTTGTACAACAAGTATCATAAAGATTCCACGGGAACGGCCTACTGTGATAATCTTATCAAGTAAACTAATTTTTGGTAGGTTACCAAATTCATCCATAACAAAATAAGTATTTCTTGACAACTTTCTTTCGTGTTTTGTATTCTTGTTAGCAAGTTCAATAAGTATCTTATATAATTGTACAATACATAGTGTCGCTATACCGTGTCTTGTTTGTTTCTCATCAGGTATGATTATAAAGAATGCTGTAGGTTTGTCATCAAATTTCTCAAATTCCATTTCATCAGCACTTGTTGCATAACATATACCCATATCAGAGAGTAGGGCAAGTTTTGTTGACAACACGCTCACATATGAACGGGCTGTGTTAGGTGCTGCGCCGACAACTGTATTCGCTAATTGTGGTACTTCAGAGAATTTGTCTCTTCCTTCACAAAGATACCTTTTTAGAGTCTTGAATTGGTCATCAGGGTCTAGGTCTCGATAAAATGCTATTTTACCAAAATTGTATAAAGTAAATTTATCCCTTGTCATATTACATTTAGGGTTAGCGGAGTCTTCAAGCATTGCGTACAATACAGATTGTGCAAACCCTTGCGCACCCATTTCCCATGATGGGTCATTTTGGTTCTCTATTGGAACAAGTGTCATAGCGATGTCTTTCAAATCTTCTTGAGCATCCGATATTAAAACTTTCTTATAAGACATAACATCGTTCATTAATGATGGTTTGTCTGGGTATGCTGTACCATTAAATTCGTACCATTCTTCGCCAAATGTTGATTTGTCTTGTGAAGACAACATAAATTTGTTATCTTTTGGAATAGGTCCCTTGTGTATGACTATCTCATCTTCAATGTGCATTGCTCTTTGATATATGTCATAGGCACGCCCCATAGGATTCCAACGAGTAGATGAGAAGACATCACGAAGGTTTAACACCTTAACATTATAACCTTTTTGTTTGAGTTTGTAAGCGTGGTTGGCGTACAATTCGCCCTTAGGGTCAGTAATAACTAATGATGGTTTAGATTTTGTCTCGGGCATAATCTGTAAGAATGGGTCAACATACATTGTGGTTTTACCACTACCTGTAGTACCTATAACCATAGTGTGAATAGGTTTTCTTAGGTTGACATTAAGATTGCCACCTTTGACTTCCGCTCTAACGACAATACCATCATTGACATTTTTGAGTTGGTTGTATGTTGCAAAAGTTGTAATCTTATTTAATTCTTTAATTGATAAGAATTTTGAATCAAAGAACTGTTTGTTTTCTTTGTCTTTATCTTTTTTTGTGCCGAGTAGGGGATTGCGACCTTTCGTTGATTCACTCAATAGATAGACTATGAATAATAACATTATTAGTCCAAAAATCGCTATAGTCATAGAATCTGTCATTATTTCTCGAGTAAAGGCGACTTTCTGCTCGCTTATTAGTCCGCCAGCAATAACTGCTATTGCGTACCCGCCTATAGCGACGACAAGTAATTTTAAAATAACTTTAATAAAAGTTGGCATTTTCTTCTCCTTAGGTTAGTAATTAACTTATTATACCATAAAATAATCTAAATACAATTAATATTCAACGAAAAATAATAATTTTTGCAATCTTTTGCAATCAAAATTAAATAATTTTATTTCATTATTAATCATTATTAATATAAGTATGTTTATTATTAAGATATTTATCGCTTATGTAATCTATAAGCGGTTCGAATGTATTATATAATAATCTATAGTACAATATCATAATTCATTATTACGGTATCTCCTAAATAGTGTTAGTAAAAAAATATTAAAAATTCCTTATATAATATAAATGAATATTTAAACTTAAAAATTAAAGTAAATATGTAAAATATAAAAAATAAATTACAATTATAATTAAAATTATATAATGAATAAATTTTATAATAATTTTTTGAATAATGGTAAAAATAACATTATAACCGCTTATAAAAATATTATTGTTTTAAAAAAGTTGTAAAAAAATAAATTTTTTTGTAAAATATGCTATATTTTGTTTGCTTTTGTAAAATAATAATGCTATAATGATTTTCGAAAGATGTTTTTGTATAATTTTTTTGTTTGTGCAAAACATATCTTAAGAAACGATTAATGGAGGAGTTTTTCGATGTCAGTATTAGGACTAATTAATATCATTTCTCAACTTAATGTTTATCAATTTGAAGAGGGAAGCGATTGGGCATTCTTAAATCCAATTCTTTCAGTTTTGGGTGCAGTGCTTATTCCTATCTTAATATTAGTTGGTACTGCTGGAATGATATACGCTATAGTATTAGGTGTTAAGTTGGCTAGAGCTGAAACAACTGAACAAAGAGATGAAGCAAAAAAACGCCTTATCAATGCTATTATCGCATTAGTTGTTATGATTGCTCTTATACTTCTTCTTCAACTCTTTGTCAGCAACATTGAGAACTGGGTTGGTGGAGTTGCTGAACCTGAAGGCGGAGAAGAAACTAGCGGGTACATTTCTAATTATGTTATGGCTATGCTCAATCTATAGTTATAGTTCCAAAAATGACTACATAGGTAGTCATTTTTTTTAGTTATAGTGCTATTTTGCATTGATATACTGCTATTTTATGCATTATTTATTGATTTTTTATTATTTTTATTTGCTTATGAATAGTGTTTTTTATTTGTTAAAATTTAATATATTTTATAATTTTAGGTTTATTATAATTGCTATTTTGTATTAATTTTGTTATAATTTTTAGTAAAGAACAAAAAATAATGATATGGACATTTGTTCATATTTTACAAGGGGATAAAATGGGATTAAAATTTAAAGGTTTTTTGTTGTCTATAGTTGTTATTATAACTACCACTATGTTTTGTGGTTGTGATTTATGGTCTAACGAAACAACTCCTACTAGACCGCCTATAACAACCGGTGTCATCACTAACGACAAGGAGAATGACCCTAATTTCAATGAGTCAAATGAAGATTTGGTCGAAGAAGATGGAGTTGTAGATGAGAGTCAACTATATGAGTTTTTGGATGGTATCAAATTCGCTTATGATGGGAAGTCTCACAAACTCGATGTCTTAAATGATGCTAAGTTTGATGCGGTATACAGTCGTGTAGCGACCTATCTTGAAGACAATGTTACTATTGATAGTCAAAAATTCATTGAGTCTAATGCTGAACTCGGTGTAGATGCTACCTACATAAGTCGTGTTGTTTGGCTGTATAATTATATCAATGAATATAAGACCCTTGCTAGAATGATATTAACTAATTTATCTAAAGTGTATGGATATGGGATAGGGGACAACTACATTCAACAAAATAACCTATATGGTAATCTATATTATCTTCCTTATGAGATAGAAGATAATGGAGATTTCACTTCTTACAAAAACGCTATCAATGCTGGGGTGTACGAAGTCAGTCCAACTTTGATTGCCTTAAATCCATATTTTGGAATGGGGGATGCTGTGTTTGATAATGGCGAATCTTATATTGACTTCAATAATAGCGAGTACATAGATTTTGATTTGGGCGTTGATGTGCCAAGTAAAGTATATAGTTTTATTTGTAATCTCAATAATAATGGAAGTAGATTCACTTTTACAGTTAGTAATCCATATTATGACCCTAGCAATATTGTTAATCAACCAACTATTCCTAACCCCGACTATAACCCAGAAGATTCACAAAGTGAAGAATATATTGACAATAAACAATATATACCTAACCACATATTAGGAATGAGCGAGATTTCATTTGTTGGCAATGTCGATGAGTTTAATACAATTACCTATGAACTTGGGACTACAACAATTACTGAACCTGACGCTAATACTTTCGCTTATGATTATACCTTAGAATACGAAGATTATTTAGCATTAAGGTTATTAGAAACACATTTGAAAACATCTCAAATATATCAGGGCGAACATATTAACATTGTTGAACAGAATTTCTGGGACTTATATCCACAATGGACTGAACAAGTAAATAAATTCGGCTTTGATGAGACCTACACTGATGCTAATTCAAATGAATACAACTTAGTTGAAGAATTTACTAATTGTGTCTATGAGTACATTATAGGGTATGACACACTCGATATTGATAGCGACGCAGGAGCATATAGTAGAGACTTATATAATAATGTTTTGCAAATCGTAAATGATTGTGTGAATGCCAAAGTTACCTATAGTGATGATTATTATAGTTTTGATGACATTAATGGACAAGAGTATTTTGTAGAAGTTTATAATATAGAATATCAAGATTATACCGCTGAGCAAATTTTCGCCGATGCTAAACAAGATGAAGAAAATGGCGACAACAATCAAAGTGCGGGTAGTGAAGAAGAATACGAAGATAACTTGTTCTTCTTTCCTGATGAAATAATTTATAGTATGGTTGTAATGTTAAAACCTGAGTTTGAGCCTGTGGTAATGCAAAATATAATGTTATTAATGTTAGCACCATATAGCGAATTAAATGTTGATTTGTCATTTAGATATGTAAAAGAAGGACAAGAAAAAATTTTTGACAAAATAGATTATTCAGCAAAGCCTGAGAATGAAGGTAGCACGACAGAAGATACAACAGGGGATGATATCATTATAGAAGATGAAGTAATCTCTAATACATTTGAAGGTGTGATACCTAAATACGAAGGTGAAGAACTTGGGTTAGAATTCGTTGATGAGTGTATTTTCGCTTTGGAAGATTATAATACACCAAAATTAGACACTATCAAAAATAAAGAAATATTACTAGAGAAATTCAGCAATAATCTAGCATCAAGTAGTGCAAGTGCATTGAATGCTTCATTAGGCAATTTAAGATACTCATACAACGAAGAATTAAATAACTACTACTATAATGAGAATTCTACAGATTGTGATTATGTGGAGATTAACTTCAATGTAACTACTCAAACGCAAGAAGCGACAATGAAGAGAATTCGCCTTGTAATTTATGCTCTGTATTTTGATACATTAAGTAGTTCGCAAGAAGACGCTACGCAACAATAAAATAAATTTATACCAAAATATTTTATTTAGTTTGTGTAAGTTTATGTATGTTAAAATATAGTCGAAAAATACATATTTTTATACAATAAATATAATTTTGGTTAAATAATATAAAAATTTTGTCAAATTGTGTTGCAAAATTTTTAAAATTTGGTATAATAATGCTATATATTATAAAAATAATGGTAGTTTAGACAATAACAAATGATGGAGGCAAGATGGCTACACAGGTTTTAGGTATTTTAGGTGATATCGCTAATGCTATAGGAAATGCTTTCTCCGGCATAGCAAATTGGATTAGCGACAAAATTGGTGAATGGTTAGATTACTTTATGGTCGTAATCTTAAAACTTGTTTATGAAATTTTGAAAATATTTTTTATGCTTCTAGATTTTATTCAACTTGTCTTTAGGAAGATGGCGGGTCTAGATACAGTATATTATAACGGGACAGAAGTAACGGGAGATTTAGCACTGGTATTTTTTAGAAATGAAAATGTCGTGAATGCTCTTATAGCACTGACCGTTACTGCTTTTGTTATGGTTTTTGTAGCAACATTTATTGCAATAATTAGAAATCATTGGACAGCTAGAGAATCTAAAGATACTGCTGTAGCCCCTGTCATAGGCAAAGCATTTAAAGCAATGTTTGCATTTATTTTTGTACCACTTGTTTGTTATTTCGGTGTGTATGTTTCAAATGGTTTGCTAAAAACTGTTGACCAAGCGACTCGAATTAGTGATTCAACTACAATCTCTGGACAAGTCTTCGCGGCAAGTGCAATGAATAGTAATCGAGCCCGGATAGATGCGAGTTTCGCTGAAAAATTAAAAACTGATTCATCACTGAATTTTAATGGGACATTCGTTGATGACAATAATACTCAGTATGTTAATAGTAAGACGGCGGCAGAGAAAATTGATGATGCGTTCGCTATTAAATTAGCAGCGAATGGACACAATATTGTTGCTTCGTATGACGATGGGTACAAATTTATGTTCCATCAGGCATCGCCTGGTGCTATATCTAATTTTGACTATATGAATACTGACCTAGTATTTGTGTATTATGATTTTCTTAAATTTAATTGGTTGTTTGCTTTCGCATCGTGCTTCTTTATTATGGCAGCACTGCTTGTGGCGTCGTTAGGTGTAATACAAAGGTTGTTTGAAATTACCTTACTGTTTGCGATTTCGCCACCATTTGTAGCGCTGATGCCACTTGATAATGGTAAGGCATTTGGTATGTGGACCAAAAAATTCATAGAAAGTACGGTCATTATGTATGGAACGGTTGTCGCGTTGAACTTTTTCTTCATAATAGCACCAGTGCTACAATCTATTGACTTATTTGGTAGCCCAGAGGAGATAGCGACATATGGACAACTAACTTGTGATTTATTTAATGCTATAGCACACATCTTATTCATTATGTGTGGTTCACTTATGATTAAAGATGCATCTACATTGATTACACAATTAGTAGCTGCTAATGATAAAGCACCGTCTCTCACTGACAAAGGTTCGGCCGTTCAAGGTGCAATTCAAGGAAATATGGCTAAAGCAGCTAAAACTGTTGGCGCGGTTAAAGGTGCAACTAGTGGAATTAAGAGCAAAATTAATGACCACTATAGTGCTGAAAATGTCGCTAAGAGACAACAAGCAAAAGCACAAAAGCAACAGGATAAACAGGTTAAACAAGACCGTAAGGCTGAAGATAGAGCACGCCGTAGAACTGTTATGGCTGGAGTTCGTAGTGGTGAATTAGGACTTCGTGAAGCCGATAGACTTAATAGGGCACTTCGTGATGGTCAAAGAGCGGAAAGAGGCGAGAAGTTATCCTTAAGAACTCGTGCGCACGAGAAGTATGATAGCTTAACAGGCAAAGTTACTGACCAATTATCTCCACAAGGTTTTGAGAAATTAGATAGGTTAAATACTGCTATAAATGATAGAGCAGAAGCACACAAGAGTGGCGCAGTGGCTAAGGCTAAGGCTTCACAAGGTAAAATACATTTTGTAAAAGCTTATAAAGCAGGTAGAGCAGTGTCAACAAGTAGCACTAAAAAATATTACACTAATGGGCGCACTAACATAACTAATGAGCAAAAAGATAATGAAAAGCTTAAAAAAGTTATGGATAACGCAGAGCAATCAATTAAGAATAACCCTTGGGGTAATTCTACATATGTGCCAGGACATGGTATAATGGATCAAAAAGACATTGACAAAACAAGGGCAAAAAGTCAAGCTAAAGCTGATAAGAGTTTAAAAGATCAAAAAAATAATTCTTTTAAGAAAAAGAAATAATAAATAATTCACAATTATAAATATGAATTATAAATAAACAAAAAATAGACTGTTTTACAGTCTATTTTTATTTACTAAAAAATTAAAATTACTTTGTTAGTTGTGCAAATTTAATAAATTATAAACTTTTAATAACATAATTGACATTATCATTATTTATGTTATCAATAATAATCTTTAATTTTAATACTATGATTAATAAATATAAATAATAAATTATTAATGTTTAGTTGTGTTTTGTTAACAAATATGTTATACTTATGAAAGTTTTATGGAGTAGAAAATTATGAATTATAATCACAAAGATATTGAGAATAAATGGAAGAAATATTGGGAAGATAACAACACTTTCTATACTAATATTAGAGATTTTAGCAAACCAAAATTTTATGCACTTGATATGTTTCCTTATCCATCAGGCGAAGGTCTACACGTAGGGCATGTTGAAGGTTACACTGCTTCAGATGCTATCGCTAGAATGAAGAGAATGCAGGGCTATAATGTATTGCACCCTATGGGTTTCGATTCTTTTGGTCTTCCTGCTGAACAATTCGCTATTAAGACAGGTAATCATCCGGGTACTTTTACAAATAAGAATATTAATACCTTCAAATCTCAACTAAAGAATTTGGGACTTTCGTTTGATTGGTCGAAAGAGTTATCAACTTGTGAACCTGAATATTATAGGTGGACTCAATGGATATTCTCAAATTTGTACAAAGATGGACTCGCTATCTACAAAGATATGCCGGTTAATTGGTGCGAAGAATTGGGCACTGTTCTTGCTAATGATGAAGTTATTGATGGTAAATCTGAAAGAGGCGGATTTCCTGTTGTCAAAAAAAATATGAAACAATGGGTTATTAAAATAACAAATTATGCGGATAGATTACTCAATCAATTAGATAATCTTGATTGGCCTAAGTCTACAAAAGAGATTCAAAAGAATTGGATAGGGAAGAGTGAAGGCGCTGAAGTAGATTTTAAAGTAGCGGATACTCAACATAAGTTCAAGATATTCACTACTCGTCCTGACACAATGTTTGGTGCTACTTATTGCGTACTTGCTCCTGAACATCCATTAGTAGACTTAATAACTACTGATGCTCAAAGAGAAGCGGTCAAAGCTTACATTGCTCGTTGTCAAAGTATGACTGATATTCAAAGGACAGACTTAAATAAGAATAAGACAGGCGTATTCACTGGTGCTTATGCTATTAATCCTATGAATGAGAATAGAATACCTATATATATAGCAGATTATGTTATGATGTCTTACGGCACAGGGGCAATTATGGCGGTTCCTGCTCACGATTCACGAGACTACGAGTTTGCTAAAAAATATGATTTGCCTATAGTTGAAGTCTTGGAAGGGGGAGACATATCTAAAGAAGCATTTGAAGGCGATGGTGTACACATTAATTCTGGTTTCTTGAATGGGTTAAATAAAGAACAGGGCATTAAAGCATCTATCAAATGGCTTGAAGATAAAGGCGTAGGTTGCGGTAAGACAACATATAAGATGAGAGACTGGATATTCGCTAGACAAAGATATTGGGGCGAACCAATGCCTATAATTTATATGGACAATGGGGAGATTAAATTAGAAGAGAATTTGCCTTTGGTATTACCAGAACTTGATGACTACAAACCACATAATGGTCAAGCACCACTTGACAACTCTAGTGAGTGGAAGAATGTAGAAATAAATGGGATGCACGGAGTGCGAGAAACAAGTACTATGCCGGGCAGTGCTGCTTCTAGTTGGTACTTCTTAAGATACATTGACCCGCACAATGACAAATGCATTGCAGAATATGATTTGCTTAAACATTGGATGCCGGTAGATTTGTATATAGGCGGTGCGGAACACGCAGTAGGGCATCTGCTTTATTCAAGAATGTGGAACAATTATCTTTATGATAAAGGTATTTCTCCTGTTGCAGAACCATTCAAAAAACTTGTTCATCAGGGTATGATTCTAGGCAAAAATAGTGAGAAAATGAGTAAAAGCAAAGGCAATGTCGTTAACCCTGATAGTATTGTAGAGTCTCACGGAGCAGACACTTTGAGATTATTTGAAATGTTTCTAGGTCCTATACAAGATTCTAAACCTTGGAATGATAACGGCGTAGATGGCGCTAGAAGATTCATTGAGAGAGTTTGGAGATTGTATACGAGTGAGAATAAAATTGTAGATAAAGATAATCCTAATCTAGAACTTGTTTATCATCAAACAGTAAAAAAGGTTACCGAAGATTATGAGAATTTATACTTCAATACTGCTATAAGTCAAATAATGATTTTTATCAATGCAGTATATAAAGAAGAAGTATTCCCGCTAAAATATGCGAAAGCATTGTTACAACTATTGAATCCTATCGTACCATTTGTTACTGAAGAATTGTGGCAGATGCTAGGAGAAAAAGAGAGTATAGCATATTCTACTTGGCCAAAGTATGATGAAAACAAAGCTAAAAGCGATGAATTAGAAATTGTTGTACAAGTAAATGGCAAAATTAAAGATAGAATAGTTGTTCAAAGGGGAGCTGATGCTGAGAAATTAAAAGAATTAGCTTTGAGCTCTCCAAAAATAGCACAATTAGGAACACCAAAGAAAGTTATTGCTGTCCCAGATAGAATTGTGAACATAATAATGTAAATTGTTAAAAAAAGTTAATGAAATACTAATTAAAGTATCTCATTAACTTTTTTAATAATTATTAATACATATTAATCTATTTTGTTGATTTATAACCCCAAATGTAATTAAAACAATTGCATTTATGTATTTTTTGCTCGCTGGCAGTTTTTGCAAAACAACCAAATTTTGTGTAATAATAGACAACAACTCTATTGTGCTATTTATATTATGCCTAAAATCATTATGACTACATTCATTTTGTTGATTGATGCATATTGGGTCGCAATTATTTATCGCTTTAGTTATAAATAGCATTGACATACCTAATTTGTCTAAATTACGCTTAATCTCTATAAGTTCCTGTCTTGTTTGTGGACAATTTGTTTGAGTAATTATTGTCGCTACACAACTACTCGCATAGATTAATTGCTGATAAATTTTTCTTGATAATTTTTCCGCATTAGGTCTGCATTTATTATTATAGTTATTGCAACTATTGTTGCAGTCTTTGTTATTATAATTTGGACAAGTCCCTCTGTTGTTGTTATCACAAGGACAAAATCTGGCATATCTTCTATGTGGCATATCACAAGGACTTTGTATCTCATAACTAGAATATAGGTTGCCTATATCAATTTTGCTACAATCACGGTGTCTATAGTTTTGTGATTGTATTTTGTTAGTGTTATATAAATTAAGTAGTGATTGAGCATCAATAAATTCTTCATCATTGCTAATTGTACTTATAAAGTCGTAGTTATTACCAAATATTCTATTATTGTTATTTGTTTTCTTAATGTTATTTAAAACATTAAGTGTGGTTGAAATGAATGTTTCATCATCACCAAATATTTTGTAGATAGAAGGTGTACTTATAGAATTCATCATACCTATATCATTGCTAATATACTTATAAGTTGAATCATCGCCAAATATTTTATAATTTAAAGAATTATTAATGTATTCATTAGTTTTTGTGTCATATGTGTCTACGATGTCGTAATATTTGAAAGTGTTTTCATCGCCAAATGTCATAATAACCTGCCTATTAATTTTCTTTTTTTATGTTGCTTTTATTAGTTAAAGTAATCAAAAGAGCAAAATTCAATATCCATACAGATAGATTTAATGGTTGTTGAACAAGCATAAATAGTTTTGCCATAGTGGCACTTACTACACTTAGATAGGGTAAACTTTGGGTGCAAATTTGCCGAATTTTGTTCATTTAATACTCCTACAAATGTTTTATGCTAAAGTGCTAAATTTGTTACATATTTTTATATGTAAATACATACATAAAGTCATTTAAGATTAATGTTAAATGTATTATTACTTGTAATTAAAAAATATAACATAATACGGATAGCATTTATTAAGCAATACAAATATTTTTAAAGCAGTAAGTGATAGATTGAAGTCAATCCTTACTGTTTTTTAGTGGTTAATTGTTAATCAGGCGTAAGTAAATGTAATCGATTAAATTTCTGTCAATTGGAATAATGATATTTATCACAAATATTGGTTGCTATGACTTATTTTAAAGTATTAAATCTTTTTTGAATTTTAATAACGCTATCACCATTTATTAGATTACGCATATTATAGAGTTAGTATATTAATTAGTACACATTACATTATAGAATACAAAATTAAAGAACATAGAAATACGGATTAAATGCCTTAGAATACGACACACGGGGGTGGGTATAAAAAAAAAGCGAAAAAAGTGTAAAAAAATGTAAAAAAGGGAAAAATTTTTTAAAAGTGTTGACATATAGGGGTAAATGTAATATACTAATGGAGTCGCTAAAGATAGCGGCGAGAACAATGACAATTGAATAGTAAGTAAGGTTAAAAAAATAACTTGTCAATATTATTTGAAATATTTGACTACAAAGTCAATGAGTATAAAGGATTAAAACATTAGAGTTTGATTCTGGCTCAGGACGAACGCTGGCGGCGTGCTTAACACATGCAAGTCGAACGGGGTATATTCCTAACAATGGATACAATTAGTTATAAAAGTAGCGTTTGCGAAGTACTTAAACAAGGTTTAAGTATGAGCTAGGCTAAAGAAAGTGATTAACAAAGTTGTATTTATTGTTAGGAGTATACCTAGTGGCGAACGGGTGAGTAACACGTGAGTAACCTGCCCT